>JBBDNT010000351.1:0-8995 GCA_040877445.1 Planctomycetaceae bacterium | reverse complement strand
CTCGACCCTCGACCCTCGACCCTCGACTCTCGACTCTCGACTCTCGACTCTCGACTCTCAACTCTCAACTCTCAACTCAACTCTCAACTCTCCCCGACCGCCCGATGGCCCAGCCGACCATTTTGATCATCGAAGACGAGCGCTCGCTGGTCGAGGTGCTGACGTACAATCTCGCCAAGGAGGGTTTCGAAGTCCACTCGGCCACCGACGGACAGGAAGGCCTGCACCGCGCCCGCAAGCTCCTGCCCGATCTCGTCATTCTCGACCTGATGTTGCCCGTCGTCGAAGGCTTGGAGGTCTGCCGGCAATTGCGCGGCGACCCCCGCACGCAGGCGATTCGCATCCTGATGCTCACCGCTCGGGCGGAAGAGGTGGACGAGATCGTCGGGTTCAGCATGGGGGCCGACGATTACGTCGCCAAGCCCTTCAAGATGAAGGCCCTGGTGCATCGCATCAAGGCCCTGCTTCGCCGGCCGCCAATGGACACCGCCGCCGCCGACCGCATATCCGCCCACGACATCGAGATCGACCGCGTCAATCACACCGCCACCGCCCAGGAGCGCGACCTGAACCTCACCCCCACCGAGTTCCGGCTGCTGTGGACGCTCGCCCGCCAGCCGGGCCGACCCTTCACCCGCCACGAGCTGATGGACAGCACCCGCGGCGAAGACGCCAACGCCCTCGAACGCACCATCGACGTCCACATTCGCTCGCTGCGGCAGAAACTCGACGAGCAAGCCGACGTCGTGGAAACGGTTCGCGGCGTCGGCTACCGCTTCCGCGCCGTCCGCGGGGGGAACACGGATTGATTTCGCTATTCGCCTGGGATCCCGCCGCGGCAACGGGTCTCACTCCGCCGCCGGAATCGAATTCGTTTCGGCTTCCGCCGTGAACGTCCAGGAGACGTGGACCAAGCGCCGGTTCAGTCGATCGGCGACGAATGCTCCGCCTTCGTCCACGCAGACGAGATGAGGCCACCAGAAGGGGATCTCGGGCGTCGAAATCTTGCTGCCCGGGCCGGCCGAATCCTGATTGCCGTACGAGCCGAACCAGCAGATGAGATTGCCCGCCGTGTGAAGGATGCCGACGCGCGCTCCGAGAGAGTCGGGTTCGACTGAAGCGGCTTTCACGCGCCCGGGTTCGGGCTTTTCCCGTGGGCGCACTGGTGGAAAGCCGGGGACCGTCACCCGATGACTTTCCCTGCCTCGACATTCGGCGGGGCGGTTAGCCTCAACATGGACACGCTTCATCGGGGCGATCACGTTTCATCGGCGCGCTTCCGAAGGTCCGATTCGATTGGGAGGCTTTCATCCGTGGATGACGCAGGGGAAACGATCCGCCGCAGCTACCGAGGGGACGGACTGGCGTTTCCCATTCCGGTGCTGAAATCCGTCGAGGCGGAGCACTACCGAACCTGTTGCGAAGAGCTGGAAGCCCGGTTGGGCGGCCGGCCGCGAACCATCGAGGTGCGCCAAATGCATTTTCATTTCCCGTGGGCGCACGGTCTGGCGACGCACCCCCGAATTCTCGCGGCGGTCTCTCAGGTGCTCGGCTCGGACCTCCTCATCTGGGCGACCGAACTGTTCGCGAAGCCGCCGGAGGATGCAACCGTTTCCATCGGTTGGCACCGGGACCGCCCCTACCTGGGGATCGACCCCCGGTGGTGCGCGACGGCGTGGGTGGCGCTGGCGGACAGCACGGTCGAGAACGGCTGCATGCACGCCGTTCCGGGGGCCGACCATCGAACCCGCGCGCTCGACCCCCGCGATGCCGTCGCGGTGGTGCTACGCGCCGGCGAGATGTCGCTTCACGACGCCGAGATCTGGCACGGGTCCGGACCGAACCGGTCGCCGCGGAAGCGCGTCGGTTTCGCCATCCGCTTCCTCTCGCCGCGCGCCGGCCCGTTGCGTGGTCGGCCGCCGGTGATGATCGCTCGAGGGACCGCCTCCCGCGAGGACTATCGATTGGTCGAGCCGCCGGTCGAAGTCGGCTGGGAGTCCGCGGTGGCGGCGCTCAAGAATTCGGCCCGGCGGCATCTCGACGCGCTGCTCGACAACGTCCGCGACATCCGGCCGGCGGCCTCGCGACCCGCGACATGAGACCGGCGGACGACATGAGACTTCCCCTCACCTCGAACGGAGGCGAATCATCGTGGATCCCCTGACGATCCAGCATTCCGTCCGCGCGTTCGTTCTCGACTCGTTCTTCTCCGACTCCGACGGAAGCGAGGTGCGAGACGACGACGACCTGCTGCTCGCCCTGAATTCGCTTCAGGTCTTGCGAATGGTGATCGAACTGGAATCGCGGTACGGCATCACGATCGACAACAACGACCTCACTCCCGAGAACCTGGGATCCATCGAACGGATTCGCGACTACCTCGACCGGAGATTGAACTGACATGGTCCTCTCGACCCGCACGAACCGGCCGCCCGGCGACGACGCTTCCGCAAGCCGCCGCCGCCCCCTGGTGATCGTCGCCGGAGCGGGCGCGGCCGGGATGGCGGCCGCGATCGCGGCGGCGCGCGCAGGGGCGAGCGTCTGTCTGGCCGAACGATCGGCGGGAATCGGCGGAACGGTCACCGGAGCGTTGATCCACACGCTGGGCGGATTGTTCGACGCCCGGGGCGAACTCGCGAACGCCGGTCTTCCCGCCGAACTGATCGAGCGCCTCTCGGCCGCGGATCCGCGCGTGCGCGTCCGGGCGATCGGGCGGAACCGCGTGCTCGACGTCGCGCCGCCGGTCTATCGCCGCGTCACCGAGGAATGGCTGGCGGAGACGCCGCGGCTGCACGTCCTTCGCGGCACCCGGATCGCGCGCGTCTCGAAATTCCGGCGATCGATCTTCCGCGTCGAAGGAAGCGGGCCGGCGGGAAGCTTTCCCCTGTTTCCCGACGCGCTCGTCGACGCGACCGGCACCGCCGAACTGACCCGGCTCGTCGATCCCGGATTGGTCGAAGACGGTTCGCGGCGGGCTGCCGGCGGATTGATCTTCACTCTCCGCAACGTCGCTCCGGACGCCTTGCGGTTCCCGAAAGGGGTCGGCGTGCTGCGCGAAGTGCGGCAGGCGGTCGCGCGCGGCGAGTTGCCCTCGGACTGCGCTCACGTCTGGCTCGATCAAGGCACGCGGGAGGACGAAGTCTACGTGAAGCTGTTCGTTCCATTGGGAGACGGATGGCGAAGTCCCGCGGTGCGGCGGGAAACGCTCGCCACGGCCCATCGCAGCCGAATCGCGGTCTTCGAGCGGCTGCGACGTCTTCCGGATTTCTCGAAGGCGGAGATCGAGCGGACGGGCGATCTGGGCGTGCGCAGCGGCGGGAGCATCCGCGGCGAATACCGTCTCACGGAAGAGGATGTCCGGCAAGGATGCCGCTTTCCCGACGCCGCCTGCCGGTGCGACTGGCCGATCGAGTATTGGCATCCGCGGACGGGAATTCAGCTCGAGTATCTCCCGGACGACATCGGTTACGACATCCCCTTGCGGTCGCTGAAGGTCGCGGGTGTCGACAATCTCTGGGCGGCGGGGAAATGCCTCTCCGCCGAGGCGCGAGCCCAGGCGTCCGCCCGCTGCGTCGGAACCTGCTGGAGCATGGGCGAAGCGGCGGGAATCGCCGCCGCCCGGTTGGCGATTCGCCGGCGCGACGATCATGCGGCATACGGGACGCACTTCGCGCGGCACGATCCTGCGCGCCAAGTGAATGTCGCCGTTTCCGAACGGAGTTCGAGCGAAGTCCCCCTCTCCCCTTTTGGGGGAGAGGGGCCACCCCTCGGGCGGTGCCCGGGTGAGGGGGCCGCACTCCAACCTGGTCGCATCGCTGGATCGACTTCACCGAATGAAGGCTCGAATCGAAGAGCCGTCGCCGACCCGACCGGCACGGATTTCTGACGACACCTCGACAGGCAGGCAACCATGACGAACCTCGACGAACTTTTTCGCGTCACTGCCGCCCGCCAACCAGCGCATCCGGCGCTGTTGGGGGAGGCGCCCGATGACGGCATGACGTACCGGCAACTCGATCGGACGATCGACGCGGCTGCCCGCCGCCTGGATCAGGCGGGGATCGGTCCCGGTTCGACGGTCGGGCTGCACCTTCCCAGCGGAGTCGACTACATCGTCTGGAACTACGCCATCTGGCGTCGCGGCGGATGCGTCGTGCCGATTCCCGTCGAGTTGACCGACCACGAGAAGCGCGAGATCGGCCGCGAGATCGCACTGGACGCGGTCTTGTCGGACGAACGCTCCTGGGGCTTCTTGCGGTCCGTGGGGCACGGATCGCCGCGGGACTTATCCGGGGGCCGCTGCATCGTGCCGGTGCGCGGGTCTCGCGCGCATCCGCCCGGCTTCGAGGCGGTGAATGCCGCCTTCATCCGCTTCACGTCCGGGACGACCGGCCTGTCGAAGGGAGTCGTGCTGTCGCACGAGTCGATCGCGGAGCGGATCGAGGCGGCCAATCGGGCGTTGCGACTGGGACCGGCCGACCGCGTGATCTGGCTGTTGTCGATGTCGTACCACTTCGCCGTGTCGATCGTGGGCTATCTCACGTTCGGGGCGACGATCGTGCTGCCCCGCAATCACTTTGCCCACGGTATCATCGACGCGACCGTGACGCACGCAGGCACGTTCCTTTACGCGTCGCCCATGCATACGGCGCTCCTGGCCGATTGCGAGGAAGGCCCGCCGCTCCCCTCGTTGCGGCTCGCGATCTCGACGACCGCGTCGCTCGATCCGGCGATCGCGAAGCGGTTCGAGCGGCGGTACGGCATCGCGCCCGCTCAGGCGCTGGGGATCATCGAGATCGGCCTGCCCTGCATCAACGTCGATTTCGCGGCCGAGAAGCCGGACTCCGTCGGCCGGATCCTCCCCGACTACGAACTGCGGCTCACCGACGCCGGCCTCGGCCCGGACGCGCAGGAGATCGCCTTCCGGGGAAAGGGATTTCTCGACGCCTACTACGAACCGTGGCGGACTCGCCGCGACATCATGCCGGAGGGCTGGTTCGCGACCGGCGACGTCGGCTTCCTCGACGCCGACGGCTGTTTGCGCATCCGCGGGCGAACGAAGGACGTCGTCAGCGTGATGGGAATGAAGTTCTTCCCGCGGGAAGTCGAAGGGGTGCTCGAGTCGCATCCCGCCGTCGCCGAGGCCTCGCTCGTCGTGCGGCGGGACGGACGCTTCGGAGACACGCCCGAAGCCCGGGTCGTTCTCCGCGACGACGGGGACGACGTCAGCGGCGACGACTTGTTGCGGCACTGCCGCGCCTACCTGGCCCCCTTCAAGGTGCCGCAGCGAATCGAGATCGTTCCCGAGTTGGAACGAACCGCGAGCGGCAAGCTCCTCCACCGGCCGCTCGTCCCGGCCTAGTGTCGTGTCTCACTCGGTTGGGCACTGATCGCACCGCAAAATTCCGAAGGATGAGGCGTCATGCCCGCGAAGTGCCTGCCCTCGCGCAGTGCCTGCCCTCGCGCAGGCGGGGGCGGGGGCGGGCATCCAGAACACGCGCGACGGAACTGGATTCCCGCGTCCGCGGGAATGACTCGCATAAGTTCCCGCGATCGAGAAACATCACACGAGTCGACAACGAACTTCATGACTGCCACGACGACGAACTTTCTCGGGCCGCACGTTTCCGCCATCGAGGTCGAACCGGCCGGTTCGCAACCGCTGAACGCGATCGACCGCGTGTTGCTGGCGGTCCATAAGGTTCTCCGCTCGATGGGCACGTCCGGCTTCGAGACGCAGACGCTGGTGTGGACCGGACGCCGCATCGACGCGGTCCGGCTGCGGCGCGCGATGGCGCGACTGGGCCGGCGCTACCCGGTGATCACCTCGCGGCTCGCGGAGCCGGCCGACGGTCCGCCGCAATGGTCTTTCCAGGACGCCGCGCCGCACCTGCGCGAAGTCGATCTGCGGGACGGAGACGACGACGCCGTGCAGCGATACGCGGCGGCGGCATTGTCGCGGCCGCGCGACCTCTCCGCCGACGATCCGATCACGTTCGAACTGCTGCGGCGGCCCGACGGGCGCGACGTGTTCCTGCTGCAAGCCAACCACGCCTTGATGGATTACGGCGCGACCGCTCCCTTGATTCGCCGCATCGATCTCCTTTCCCAGGATCGCCCGCACGAGGAAGACGACGCCGCAGAGCGATATTCGGACTGCATCGCCGCCCACTTGGCGAGGTTCCCGCGGCGAAGGCGGATCGCGTCGGCGCTCCGCGCCATCGACCTGCGCCTTCGGATTCTCCGGGGCGATGCGGTCCGCATCGGTCGGCCGGCTCCGCCGGTCGAGAAGGGGGGCGCGGATCGCCCGACGCCGTATGCCCTGCTCAGCCGCTCGCTGGAGCCGCCGGAAAGCCGCGATTTGCAGCAGCGGGTCGCCCGCACGTGCGGATTTCCCGGCGTGTCGATGGCGGTCCTCGCGATGGCGTTCCGATCGCTGTCCGAACTCGCTCCCGCGGACGCTCGAGCGGGGAAGTACGTCACCGGTATCGGCCTCGACCTGGGACTTCGCAACGGGGGCGAGCCGCTGTTTCAGAACGCTTGCTCGGTGGTTCCCGTGGGGGTGCCCGCGGAGATGCTGGAGGATCGCGATGGTCTGGTCCGGGCGCTCAATCAACAGCTCCGCGACCATCTGAAGCGGGGAATCGACCTCGGCATCGTGCAACTCGCCTCGCTGTTCGGTCGGCGGTCGGCGACCGTCAACCGCTCGGCGCGGAAGCGCCTCGAACGGGGTTACTCGTTGTTGTACGCCTCGTTCGGCTCGTTCGATTCGGTGGGAGAGAGCTTCTGCGGCAGTCCCATCGAGCACATCTCGTGCGCCGGTCCCGCGTGGCCGCCGTTGGGCTTGACGTTGCTCGTCACGCAGTTTCGCGGCCGGATGCACTTTCAGGCGACGTGCCATGCCGAATCGGTCCCGGCGACGCTGGGCGAACGGTTCCTCGACCGAGTCCTCGACGATCTTGCGGAGTTCCGCGCCGTGCCGTGAATAAGGAAACCGAATGATTCGTGTGGCGGAAACGGATCGAGTTCGTCCCGTCGTCGGAGCCCGACTCTTCGCCTGCACGGCCTCCGACGGATACCGGCTGCACCACCATCACTGGGCGGCGGCGGCGAGACGGCCGCGCGCCTACGTCATCGCCTTGCACGGCATTCAAAGCCACGCCGGCTGGTACGAGTACTCCAGCGGCCGCCTGGCCGAAGCGGGATGCGACATGCGGTTTCTCGACCGTCGCGGCTCGGGAGCGAATGCGGCGGCGAGAGGGCACGCACCGCACGAGGAGCGGCTGATCAACGACGTGGCCCAGGTTCTCGCCGCCACGCGGATCGAACGCGATCGCCTTGCGCCGCACGCCCCGGTGGTGCTGTTGGCGGTGAGTTGGGGAGGCAAGCTCGCCGCCGCGGTCGCGGCCCGCCGGCCGGACCTGGTCGATGCGCTGGCGCTGTCGTCTCCCGGGATTCGCCCCCGCATCCGGCCCCGCTGGTGGCAGGCAGCTCTGCTGAGATTGGCGGAGTTTCACGGTTGCCTCCACGGAAAATCCCGCGTGCCGCTCGACGATCCCCGGTTGTTCACCGCGGATCCGCGTTGGCAACGGTTCATTCGCGACGATCCCCGCGCGCTGCGGCGTGTGACCTGGGGCTTTCTGCTGGCGAGCAGCCGATTGGAGCGGATCGCCGAAACCGCCGCCCCGCATCTCGAGTCGCCCCTGTTGATGATGCTCGCCGGACGAGACCGCATCATCGACACGCCCGCCACGCGCGCGTATTTCAAGGAAATCGCCGCCGCGCGAAAGACGCTGATCGAATACCCCGAGGCGGCCCACACGCTGGAATTCGAATCGAACCGCGACACCTGGATCGACGACCTGATCGGCTGGATCGAATCGGTCCGCACGGGCGGCAAGGAGCGCGACGGGTGGATCGAACCGACAGCGCGAATGGGCCGCATCGTCCAGAAACATGGATGACCGCGCCGGTCACGCGGCGCATGCGTCTGACGTTCCCCGTTCGGACCGCGGCGAATCAACCGGTCCACCACTTGGGGGCCGTGAACAGATCGCGGGTGCGGATTTCGAAACCCGCGAGGATCGGATCCCCGCGGAGCGGCGCGCCCCCCTCGAGACGCTCGACGCCGCGCCGCGGTTCCGCCACGTGCGCTTCCTTCGTCGCCGGGTCGAGGATCCACACGGTTCGCACGCCGTGCTCGAAGTACGCATTGATCCGCTCGACGATGCCGCTCCGCCGCCGCTGCGTCGATACGACCTCGACGACGATCGCCGGCGGCCGCGCGGTGAAGATGTTGTCCATCTCGGCGAACGACGCCTCGCCAGCGAAGAAGCTGAGCGCCGGAAAGCGGACGGTGTCCGGCCGGCGGGCGACGAGCAGACCCATCTCGAAGCACGGATAACCCGGCGCCGCGTCGCGGTCGCGCGCCGCCTGCAAGAACTCCCCCAGCGCCTTCGTCAGGTTGAGTACGACCGTGCCGTGCTCGACGTCCGGCGGATCGAGCGCCACCGGCCGCCCGGCGATCAACTCCGTCCACCGTCCGCCGTCGGGGAACTCGTGCCGCTGGGCGGCGAACTCTTCCGCGGTGAGCAATGCGGACGATTCCATGGCCCGAGTCGCTGGCGAGAAGCCCGGTCGAAGAACGGCGAAAGGAATCCGCGAAGAGGGAACCATTTCACGATACGTCCCCGCGCTCGGGGCCGCAAGCGGCACGTTCACCCGGCGGCGCGGTGGGTGCGGCGTATTTCCGGCGTGCCACTGCTTCGGCCGAGCCGGAAGAACTTGCGACCTCGGGCAGGCCACCCGCTCGGTCGAAGCAGTGCCTGCGCGCGGGCACTGCTTGTCGGAAGCGGTCGCGGAGACGCGGGAGCGACGAGGGACCAATTCCGCTTCCGCCAAGCAGATGGCACCGCCAAGGCAACGGCGGGAAATTGATCTACCGTGGTGCGTATCGTCGAGGGGTGGCTGGGGTCGAAGCGAAGCGCAGCCCCCA
>JBBDNT010000350.1:0-9016 GCA_040877445.1 Planctomycetaceae bacterium | reverse complement strand
CTGGGGTCGAATTCAAGAGTACGGAGTACTCAGTACTGAGTACTTTTCCAACACCTATCATACTGCCGACCTTTCACTGCCTGCTGCCGACTGCCGACCGCCTACCGCCCGTAAATCTCGATGAGTCTCTCGAATCGCCGCCGCAGGTCTTCGCGCAGCTCTGGCGGTTCGAGGACTTCGGCCTGTTCGCCGTAGCCCAGGATCCACCACGCGATCTCCCCCAGTCCGTCGACGGTGACGCGAAGGTCGAGGCTGCCGTCGGCGTTCCAGGTGGTGCGCTGCGTCTTGTGCCATTGGACTTCGGCGACGTTGTGCGCGACTTGCGGCTGGAAGCGGACGACGACGTCGCGGCGGCGGCCGCGTTCGCGAATGAGGCGCCAGGCGTTGCCCAGGTGCCGATCGAGGCTGAACCGCGGCGGAATGTCGTAGGTGGAGTCGACCAGTTCCGCCTGGCGGATGCGTCCCACGTTGAAGGTGCGGACGGCGCGATGCAGCGACGAGCGGCCGATGACGTACCAGCTTCGCCGCGCGAAGTGCAGGCGATACGGACTGACGAGCGTGTTGATGACCCCGTTCTCGAAGAGGCTGTGATATTGGAATCGAATCCGCCGGCGGTGGGCCAGCGCCTGCTGCACGAGGTCGAAGACGGCTTCGGAACCGTCGAGCGGGTTGTGCGGATCGAGCTGGACCGAAACGTTCGCCGCCAGCCGCGTCGCTTCATCCCGCAGCGCGCCGGGAAGACTGCTCGTGAGTTTGAGCGCGGCTGTGCGCGCCGCCCGCTGAAAAGGAATGCCTTGCGCGGCGTCGCCCAGTTCCTGGCAGAGGATCAGCAGCGCGAGCGCCTCGTCGAGGTTCAGCTCGGTCGCCGGGAGCATCGTCCGCGCGGGGAGCGCGTACGTCTGCCGCTCTTCGTCGTAACGGACGGCGATTCCCGAATCGTGCAATGTCTTCAGGTCGCGGAAGATGGTTCGCCGGCTGACGCCGCACTCCCGCGCGAGCTGAGTCGAGTTGTAACCCCGGCCGGACTGCAACAGCTCGATGAGCCGCAGCAGCCGGTGGATGCGGTCGATGGAGGCCATGCCCTCTATTCAAGGATGTCCCCGGGGGAATTCAAGTCCAGCGACTCGTCGGTCTCGACGAGGGCGTCGCCGTCGCGGAAGAGGGGGTTCCCGCGCTCGAAGACCGCGGAACGGACCGCCGGTCCGGTGGAAAGGCTCGCACCGCGAGAGTTCGTCTGGCGGATCGGATTCGCCGGATGAGGTTCCCCGACGCTGGTCGGTTTCGCGCTCGGCGCGGCGAGCGTTTCCCCCCGGGCGAGGCGGCCGGCGCGATCGGAAAGCCGCACCAGCGCGGCGGCCGGGTTGGCGTCGTCGCGGTGCGCCGCGGCGTCGGGGAGGACGGGCGGCGGCGGATTCGCCGGAGCGTCGTCGTCGGCCGGCTCGTCTTCGACCGGCGGAGCGGGGGGCGGAACGTCGTCCCCGGGCAGCGGGACGATTTCGTGCGCAGGCCGCGACATGGCCGGCATCGCGACGTGTCCCTGAAAAGCCGGGATCGCGATCTCGGGAGGCTCGGTATGCAGCAGCGGGTTCTCGAACGCATGGCTCCGGGCCCAGGCGCGGCGGAGCGCGTCGTCGTAGGCCTCCGGCGTCCAGGCGCTTTCCGCGAGGAAGATGTTGTTGTGCTCGAGCAGCGTCCCCTTGCGGAATTGCAGGTCGATCAGCGCCTGGTTGTAGCGGATCAGGCTGGTGTAATAGGCCGACTCGGCTTCGGCGAGGCTCGCCTGCGCGCGAAGCACGAGGTCCAGCGTCGCGGTCCCCGCCTCCAGTTCCGCCTCGAACAATTCGACCCGCCGCTTCGCCGCTTCGCGCCGATTGTAGTTCGTCTCGGCGATCCGATATTGGGAGGCGAGGTTCTGCAGGGTGACCGCCAACTCGTGGCTGATGTCGAGCTCGGCGGCCGACAGCACCTTCCGCGCCTTCGCCAGCCGCAACTCGATGTTCCGCACCTGGGCGTGCGCCTGGCGGAAGCCGAGCGGCATCGTCAGCTCGAAGCCCAGGTTCCAGCCGGTCTGGTTCCCCTGGGTGATGGTCTCGTACCCGCTGCGGAAGCCCTGGGCGGAAAAGCCGTCGTCGTCGTTGCTTCCGAACAGTTGATCGCCGAACCCGTTCACCATGTAACCGGAGACGAAATCGAGCCGCGGCTTCGTGAGGCTGTTGGCGGCGGTGTGCTGCAGTTCGAGGCTCTGGATGTTCCACTTCTGCTTGCGGAGCTCGACGCGCTGGCTGAGGGCCTCGGCGAGACTGACGTACCAGTCCGGCTCGAACTGCGCGGTCGTCGGCTCTTCCTGCGGACGGATGATCCGTCCGTCGTTGACCGGCAGCCCGAGCAGCCTCCGCAACTCGGTCTCGGTCGTGTAGATCGCGGCGAGAGTCGTCTCGGTGACGGCCCGCGCGTTGAAGTACGCGTCGCGGGCCTGCGCCTCGTCGGCCGGCTTGAACCCGGCGATGCCGCCCAGCTCCAGCTTGGCCTGCGCCTCGCGCCAGCTGCGCAACACGGAGTTCCGCGTGGTGACCGCCGTGTCGTACAGGCGGTATTGCAGATACAACTCCCAGTACAGGTCTTCGACGTCGCGAACGAGGTTGCGGACGTTCTCCTCGAAGTCGGCGACGGTGATGTCGCCGTTGATGCGGGCGATCAGCACGCCTTGCGTCACGCCGCTCAATCCTCCGAAACTCTGCGTGATCGGGCCGGCGATGCGGGTGAACTCGGTTCCCGACCCGGCCCACAAGGGATGCCGGTAATTCGCGCCGACGCCCCCGCGATACGAAGACGGGAACAACTGCCCCGGCGCGTTCGAGCCGAGGTAGTCCCAGTTGTGCATGAGGTTCAACTGCCCGCCGGTGGCGAACGTCTTGCTGAGGCCGACGTCGAAGTCGCCGGTCTCCTGCGTGGCCGTGCTCCCCGGCGAAAGTCCGCCGCCGAAGAAGGCGTTGTTCTGCACCTGCTCGTTGCGGCCCCAGATCATCGACGTGGTGAAGGTGGTGTCGAACGCCGCCAGGGCCGATTCGACGCCCCGAGTCCCGAACAGCACGCCGGTCTCCTGAATCGCCGGATCGTACACCGAGGGGGCGTTCTGCGCATTGGCGAGCAGCGCATTGCCGGGAGAGCGGAATTGGCCCCGGCTGCGGATGACGGCGGCGTTCGAGAGCGCGATCTGCATCGCCTCGGGAAGCGTCATGTCCCAGATTTCGTCCTTGCCTCGATCGGCGAGGGTGCGGGGCCGGGTGCCCAGCTCGACCTCTTCCGCGACCGGCGGATCGATGCAGGCGCGGGCGACTTCGAGCGACGCCTCTTCATAGTATTGAAGATCGGCGTCTCCCAAATACCACAGCTTGTCGTTCGGCCCCAGGCAGCCCGGCAACATCGCCACCAGCGCCAGCAGGCTGAATGCCCGGCACAGCCGACCTTTGATCATCGAGCCATCCCTTCGTGTCGGTTCCGCGGGCGTCGTCGTGACGGAAGCTCCGCGATCGAAAGGGGTTGCGGACGCGAACGGCATCGCCCGCAACCGGGACGATCCCCGGCGAAGTCCGCGCGATCCCTACGATCGTTACGAAGGTTATCGGCCGCCTAATCCGCAAACTTTGACGAAAGCCCGGCCTCAGTCCGCGTCGCGCGGAGTTCGCGCAGCAGGCTCGCGGCCGGGGGCGAACTCTCGATAGGGGCGGCCCAGCCAGCGCTTCACCAGCACCACCTCGCCGGCGTCGTTCCCTTCGATCGCGTGGCCCAGAAACTGCAGCGCGTAGCCGGCGACGAAGCATGCCGCCGCCCACCGCCACTCCCCGAGGACGAGGAACACGAACGAGACGACGAACGTCAACGGCACTCCCACGAGATGCAGCGCCTGGTTCGCGCGGCTCTGGTGGCGGGCGATGTAATTGACGACGAACCGGCGCAGCATGGGACTGTCCGAAATGAGAGACCGTTTCGATTTCCGCGGCCAAGCCGAAAGATGCATTGCCCGTGACCGGCCGCAGTGCGTATTCTGCGCGCAAACCGATCAATTCGCGAGGGAATAGGATGCGAATCATCCCGGAACTCGTGCTCCATGCGATCGGCGCAGCGGGCGGCATCGCACTGCTGTCCGGCGTGCCCGTGATTCTGTACGCCGTTGCCGCCTCGATCAGCCCGGATTCCGGGGGGCCGATGAATCTGGTTCTGGTGCCCTTGATCGCGTTCACGTTCGCGACGTGCATCACGCTGTGCCTGAACCTGCCCGTGGCGGTCCTGTCCGACTGGCTCACGCGGCGACGCGGCTGGCCGAGGTGGCCCGTGCTCCCGGCATTCGTCTTGTTCGCCTTGGCGGCAAGCTGGACCTGGACGGCGACGCATCCGCGGTTCACGTCGTGGGAAACGAGCGTGGTCGTCGGAACGGCGCTCGGGCTGCTGGTCGGCTCCGGCTTCGCACTTCAATGGGGGACTCTGATCGTCGGACGATCGCTGATTTCTCGGTTGGCTCCCGTGTCCGCCCGAGATCGCGCTGCCCGAGATCGCGCTGGTTGACGAAAATCCGCCGAAGAACGGGGCGGCGGGTGGCTGGGGCGTTTTGTCGTGTTGCGGGGGGAACGAGGTTGCTTGCGCAAACGGCTCGGCGGGCCGAGCGAGGTGCTGGCCCCAGTGATGGGCGAAACGGGTCGGCGAGCGCTGGGGCCATCACGCCGATCGTTCATCGACGCGCCATGCGCGATCGCCGCATTTCACTCATGCCGATTCGGACAGCGCCCCAGCCACCCGTCGCGACAGAATCCCGCGACTCCCGTCCGCGCGAACGCGAGTCAACTCGCCGAGTCGATGCGGACCGCGCGCAGCCGCAGCGCGTTGGCGATCACCGACACCGAGCTGAAGCTCATCGCCGCCGCCGCGATCATCGGACTCAGCAGCACCCCGAACACCGGGTACAACGCCCCCGCCGCGATCGGCACTCCCAGCGCGTTGTACACGAACGCGAAGAACAGGTTTTGGCGGATGTTCCGCACGACGGCCCGGCTCAATCGCACCGCCCGCACGATTCCCCGCAGATCCCCCTTCACCAGCGTCACCCCCGCGCTTTCGATCGCCACGTCGGTCCCGGTTCCCATCGCGATGCCGACGTCGGCGGCGGCGAGCGCGGGGGCGTCGTTGATGCCGTCGCCGGCCATCGCGACGCGCCGGCCTTCGCGCTTCAACTCCGCGATGCGCTCGGTCTTTCGTTCCGGAGAGACGCCGGCTTCGACCTCGTCGATGCCCAGCTTCTCAGCGACGCTTCGCGCGGTCCGCTCGTTGTCGCCGGTGAGCATCACGATCCGCAATCCCAGTGCATGCAGCTCGCGCACGGCGTCGGCGGTGGTCGGCTTGATCGGATCGACCACGACGAGCGCCCCCGCCGCCTCGCCGTCGATCGCGACGAACATCACCGTTTCGCCGCGCTCCTGCCGCGGGCGGGCGTCGTCGACGAGATCGTCGAGCGCCGTCACGCCGCGCTCGGCGAGAAATTCCGGCTTGCCGACGAGGACGGTCTGGCCTTCGACCCGCCCGGCGACGCCGCCGCCGGTGGTCGATTCGAAATCCTCGACGGGGGGGATGTCGAGGCCGCGTTCTTCGGCCCCCGCGACGATCGCCTCGGCGAGCGGATGCTCGCTCGCCCGCTCGACCGCCGCCGCGAGTCGCAGCACAGGCGAGCGGGGGGCGTCAGCCCCAGGCGAGCGGGGGGCGTCAGCCCCCCGGTGGTATCCGTCACCAGCCGGATCGCCATGTCGAACGTCCCCCGGCCCATCGTCCTGTTGGATGCGACGTTCGTCATCGGCAGCACCGGCCGGCTGACGCCGGCCGCTCGCCGGAACCACGTCGACCAGTCTCGGCCGCCCTTCCGTCAGCGTGCCGGTCTTGTCGACGACGAGCGTATCGACCGTGCGCAGCGTCTCCAACACCTCCGCGTTCTTGATGAGCACGCCCTCGCGCGCGCCGCGGCCGACTCCCACCATGATCGACATCGGCGTCGCCAACCCCAACGCGCACGGACAGGCGATGATCAGCACCGCCACCGCGCTCACCAGCGCGTGAGCGAAGCGCGGCTCCGGTCCCCAGATCGACCACGCGACGAACGCGATCACCGCCGCCAGCACCACCGCCGGCACGAACCAGCCCGCCACGGCGTCGGCGATCCGCTGGATCGGCGCGCGGCTGCGCTGCGCGTGGGCGACCATCTCGACGATGCGGGACAGGACCGTCTCTTCACCCACGCGATCCGCCTCGAAGACGAACGAGCCGGTGCGATTCACCGTCCCGCCGATCACCGCGTCCCCCGGCCGCTTCTCGACCGGGACCGATTCGCCCGTGACCATCGACTCGTCGACGGCGCTGCGTCCTTCGACGATCGTGCCGTCGACCGGAACCTTCTCGCCGGGCCGCACGCGGATGCGGTCGCCGACATTCACCTCTTCGAGCGGCAGCTCGCGCTCGGTTCCGTCGCGGACGACGCGGGCGGTGGGCGGGGCGAGCGAAAGCAACTCGCGAATCGCGCTGCCGGTTCGCTGGCGGGCCTTCAACTCGATCATCTGCCCCAGCAGCACGAGCGTGACGATCACCGCCGCCGCCTCGAAATAGACGCCGACCATCCCGTGCCCGTGCGGGCCGAGTTCGCGGAACGCCTCGGGAAAGATGCCCGGCGCGACGACGGCGACCACGCTGTACGCCCACGCGGCCCCGGTCCCCAGCGCGATCAGCGTGAACATGTTGAGGTGCCGCGTGACGAGCGACCGCGCCCCGCGCACGAAGAACGGCCAGCCGCCCCACAACACCACCGGCGTCGCCAGCGCGAACTCCAGCCACCGCGAAACCGCCGCTCCGCCGATCCACTCGACGACCGGCAAGCCGATCATCGGTCCCATCGCCAGAGCCACGACCGGAATCGTCAGCGCGAGCGAGATCCAGAACCGCCGCGTCATCCGCCGCAGTTCGGGATCCTCCTCTTCTTCCTCGGCGGCGGCGATCGATTTCGGCTCGAGATCCATCCCGCAGATGGGGCAGCTTCCCGGCCCTTCCTGTTCGATCTCGGGGTGCATCGGGCAGGTGTAGATGGTTTTTGATTTCGCGGCCCGCTTCGGCGGGGCGGCCGGTTCGAGCGCCATCCCGCACTTCGGACAATCGGCCGGCTCGTCGCTTTCGACGCCCGGGCACATCGGGCAGACGTAGCGCGTCTTGCCATCGACATGACGATCAGCCGTCGCATGCCCGCGATGCGTTCCGCCGAGTTCGACGACCGGCAACTCTCCGGCGTTCCCCCGTGGTTCGGCGCAGCAGGAATGGCTATCCTGCGCAGGCGGCGTCGCGGCGGGCGCGTCGCCGGCGAGAAACTTCTCGCGGCAGCGCGGGCAGCAGAAATAGAACGTCTCCCCGCCGCGCTCGGCGGAAATCGCCGTCGCCTCGTCCACCTCCATGCCGCACACGGGATCGCGAGCCATGAGTTCGCTTCGATTCGATAGGGAAGGAAATTGAATCCATGAGCCGAGGGGTTCATCCCCTCGGTGCTCTCGCGGCGTCCATCACGATGCATCGTCGCCCGCGCGACGCGTCCTTCCGCCGGCCGTAAGAAGTGCGACGGTTTCGTACAACATTCCAACCGCCATAGAACCGCGGGGGACCATCCTCCGGGCGGTGCCCACCCCGCGGCTCATTGGCGCGACACCTTCAGCATAACAAAACGCCGCAACTACATGGCGACAGGGAGCCAGAGCATGCGAATCGCCATCACCGGCGGCACCGGCTTCGTCGGCCGCCATCTCATCGAGCGTCTCGCGAACGCCGGGCATTCACTCCGCTGCTGGCATCGCCCGACGAGCGACCGCGGCGGGCTCGAACGGTTCGACTCGAAAATCGAGTGGGTTCCCGGCGAACTCGGCGACGACGCGGCGAGCGCGGCCCTCGTCCAGGGATGCGAAGCGGTCGTGCATTGCGGGCTGCATCGCGCGGGGCGGAGTTTCATGGGGGCCGAGGGGGAACTCGTCGAGTTCGTGCGCCGGAACGTGCTGGGGACGATCCAACTCATCGAGGCGGCCCGCGCGGCGAACGTGCCGCGGTTCGTGTTCGTCTCGACCTGTGCCGTGCACGACGTGATCCTCGACGACCGCCCGCTCGACGAGGCGCATCCGCTGTGGGCGCAATCGCACTACGGCGCGCACAAGGGGGCGATCGAGAAGTTCGTCCACAGCTACGGACTGGGGGAGGGCTACGCGATCTGTGCGGTGCGGCCGACCGGCATCTACGGCCGCGCTCATCCGCCTGAACAGAGCAAGTGGTTCGACCTGGTGCGGAGCGTCGTCCATGGCGAGCCGGTCCGCTGCGAGCGCGGCGGCAAGGAAGTCCACGTCGCCGACGTCGCGAAGGCGATCGACCTGCTGCTGCACGCCGACGCGAACCAGATCGCCGGCCAGGCCTTCAACTGCTGCGACCGCTACGTCTCGCAACACGACGTGGCGACGCGCGCGAAGCGGCTCGCCGGCAGCGACAGCGAGATCTTGGGAACGCGGATGCAGCCGCGACACCAGATCGAAACGAAAAAACTCCGCGCTCTCGGCATGACCTTCGGCGGCGACGAACTGCTGGAGGCGACGATCGGCGAATTGATCGAGGCGGCCCGATGACGATTCTCGGTTTCGTGATCGGGGCCGGGCTGGCGGCCGGCATCTTGATCGGCGGTGACCGCAGGTTCGTTCCGAGTTGAATGGGACGTTCGACGACTCTCGGAAAGGTGCGCGGGTACGTCCCGCCTGCCGGGCGGGACGTGGAGCGCGGAGAAACGTCGCCGGAAGTGAACGGCGAAATCGCGCTCGATGGGTCGCCGTGCGGTCACGGCAGACGTTCGCCTTCCGGAAATCGCGATCCCGCTCCCCACGTCCATTCCGGCAGAATGGACGTACAAGTACCTCCCGCCTGCCGGGCGGGACGTGGAGCGCGGAGAAACGTCGCCGGAAGTGAACGG
>JBBDNT010000349.1:0-9049 GCA_040877445.1 Planctomycetaceae bacterium | reverse complement strand
CCTGTGCCGCGGCGTTCGGCAAGGTCGAGATGGCGATCCGCCGCGAAAAGCCGATCCCCGACGGCTGGGCGATCGACGCCGAAGGATATGCCACCGTCGATCCGCACAAGATGCTCGACGGCGGGGCGATGCTGCCGCTCGGCTCGACGCGCGAACTCGGCGGGCACAAGGGCTATTGCCTCGCCGCGATGGTCGACATCCTTTGCGGCCCCTTGAGCGGAGCGAACTGGGGACCGTTCACGCCGCCGTTCGCGCTCGGCCACCCCGACGGCAGCCGCAGCGTGGGGAAGGGAATCGGCCACCTGTTCGGAGCGATGCGAATCGACGCGTTCATCGAACCGGAGGAGTTCAAGCGGCAGATGGACGACTGGATCCGCACCTTCCGCGCCACGCGACCGGCGCCGGGCACGAAAGGCCCGATCATCCCCGGCGACCCGGAGCGCGAGGCAGAGGCGATCCGCCGCCGCGAGGGGATTCCGCTGGTGTTGCCGGTGGTCGAGGATTTGCGGCAGATTTCGGCGAAAAGCGGCGTGCCGTTCGAGTGACCCGCGCCTCACCGCTTCGCGACCGCCGGGGCGATGGCCGTGGTTCGCGCGACGGCTTGGGCGCGCCGCCATGTCCAGCTTCGCCAGCTCGACAAAGCGGCTTGTTCTTCGTCGAGTCGCACGCGCAACGCCGTTCGCGTGCGGTCCGCGACGGTCCAGTCCGACTTCGCCTCGGCGATCCGCGCCAGCCGCGCGAGCGCCGGAAGCGCGCCGGCGTCGAGCCGTTCCAGGTAGTCCACGTCGACGTCGCGATGCGCCCCGCGCTCGTACTGGCGGACGTTCCAATCCGCGATGAACCCGTCGATGTCGAGCACGGCGACGGCGGAAAGCATCAGCACGGTGCTGGCGGCGTTGGTCCGAAACAGATAGGCGACCGGCAATCCGCGGTGCGTGCGAATCAGGATCAGCACGAACCCGATCGCGACGAGCGACATCCACAACAGCGCCGCCACCCGGAACCGCGTCAGTCCGTAGACCTCGACGTACAATTCCAGCCGCCGCGCCGCCGCCGCGAGCACGAACAGGTTCTGTAGGACGAAGGCATGACACAGGAACCGCAGCCCGCGGTGCGCCAGTCGTCGCGAGCCGGTCGGGAACACCGCCGTGACGAGCACCGCGGCGAGCACCGCCGCGACGATCAGTCGGTACGCGCCTTGGTGGGCGAATTGGGCATGCGTCATGCCCTCGGGGAGTTCGAACGCGAACCAGAGGTAGATGAGATCGACCGTGTTGGCGATGAGGTACAGGGCATTCAGCCCGGCGAACGTCAGCAACGCCGCGCGCAGGGCGTTTCGCTGGCGCGCGTCGTCGGCGAAGGCGATCTCCAGCGCGCCTTCCCGTCGCGCTCGCGGGCGGCGCGGTCGGAAGCGCAGCAAGCCGTACGCCGCCGCCCCGATCCCCAGCCACGACAGCACGCGCCACGGCGTGATCGCGTCCCACAGGCCCGACGACAGCAACTCGCGGAATCGGTCGAAGCCGGCGGTCGTCCACTGCGACAGCACGAGGTTCGCGGGAACGATCAACGCGGCGAACACCGCCAGCAGAGCGATCGGCACGGCGTACACGCCGATCGTGGAGAGTGCGAGCGCGGGCCGCCGCGTTCCGTCGCGGGCGTACAGCCGGGCGTCGTTCGGACCGGCGAGCAGGCTCGCGAATCCTCCCGGAACCCCGCGGGCGATTCCTCCCAGAAGCGAATCACCCCGCGGCGCGAAGGCGATCGCGACGATCGCCCAGCCCAGCGTCACCAGCAGACACCGCCCCAAGGGCGACGCTTCGACCGAGGCGCCCAACGCGATCGCCAGCCACACCGCGCACCAGAACAACGGCCATCGCGCCTTCCGCCTCGCGCCCGCCACGGTCACGCCGGCGACGCACAGGGCGAACAGCGTCACGCCGCAGCCGGCGGCATGTCCGAACAGGAAATAATCGCCGGCGGCGACGAGCGCCAGCGTGACCAGTATGCGGTTCCACGTTCGCGACATCCGTGTCGCCTCCCGGTACGTCGAGGGGTCGGTCGATCCATTCGCGGGGCGGAGTGTACCTCAAGACCGCGGTGCCGCGGGAGAGCAGATCCGGCGATGGCTGCCATTTGATGACGATGAGGCGTTGCGTTGCGACGGCGCTGTCGGCGGGGCATACTGCCATCGCCCGATGAAAGCGGCTCCGGTGGGCGTGGTTCTTTCGTGGTCGTCGCGCCGCCGCAGTCGACTCCGCGATTCATGAATCGAACCGGCTGGCGCGATCGAGTCGAGAGCGCCGACGTCGCGAGTCGAAAGGAAATCACATGCTCCGATCCTTCGTCGCCATCGTCCTCATCGGTGCCGCGTGCGTCGCGGCCGCCGCCGAGGAACCCGCCGAAGCTCCGAATCGGGCCGCCGGTTCGCTGGTCGAACGCATTCGCGAGCTCGACGGCCGCGTGCTTCTCCGCGGAATGCTGTCGCGGAATCCGATGGCCGAAATGTTGCCGCGGTTCGTCGCCGCCGAGTTGCGCGAGGCGAACCGGCGGGACCGCGCGGAGTGGCGCGCGGTCGAATCGAAAGAGGACTGGGAACGGATGCGCGAGCGGCGCCTGAAGGCGCTGCGCGACTCGCTGGGACGCTTCCCGGATGTTCCCGAGGATCCCAAGGTTCGCGTCGTCGGGACGGTCGCGGGGGATGGTTTCGAAGTGGCGAACATCGTCTACGAGACGCGGCCGGGCGTGGTCGTCACGGCGAATCTGTATCGGCCGGCCGGGGCGAAATCCGAAGGTCCGCGGCCGGGAGTCATCATCGCGCTGAGCCATCAACAGCCGAAGGAGACCGGCGCGCGGCAACTGATGGGGGCGACCTGGGCTCGCGCCGGTTGTCTCGTGCTGGTTCCCGACCACATCGGCCATGGCGAACGCCGGCAGCACCCGTTTCGGACCGAGGCCGATCACCCCGAGCCGTTTCGCATGTCCGGCCAGGACTATTACTTCCGCTACGACAACGGAATCCAATTGCACCTCATCGGCGACAGCCTGATGGGTTGGCTTGTATGGGATTTGCGACGCGGGATCGACGTGCTGCTCGACCAACCGGAAGTCGATCCCGAACGAATCGTGATGATCTCGGAACCGGCGGGAGGGGGCGACGTGGCGGCGGTCACCGCCGCGCTCGACGAGCGCATCGTCGGCGTGATGGTCAACAACTTCGGCGGGCCGGAACCGGAAAACGGCTACCCGCTTCCCCCCGACGCGGAGGAGTGGTTCCCCTACACGTCCTCCGGAAGTTGGGAGTCGACGCGGAATCTCACCTATTCGGTCCGCGACGGATTCCTGCCGTGGACGATCGTCGCGTCGATCGCGCCGCGGCGGTTGATCTACTATCACGAATTCTACTGGGACCGCGAGCGGGATCCGGTGTGGAAGCGGCTGCGAAAAGTCCACGAGTGGCGCGGCGCCGCCGATTCGTTGACCGGCATGGAGGGACATGGCTTCGTCGTGGGATCGTCGCCGGAGAACACGCACTGGACGCCGGAAAGCCGCAAGCTGCTGTATCCCACCCTCGAGCGCTGGTTCGGCATTCCGAACCCGGGCGAAGAGTACGATCGCTCGATTCCGGTCGAGCGGCTGCATTGCCTGACCTCTCCGGAAGGCGGGCGGGTGCGAACCGTGCCCTTGCACCGGCTGTGCGCGCAACTCGGTACCGAGCGCGTCGCGGTCGCGCGGCGGGAACTCGCGGCGCTCTCGCCCAAGGAGCGCGTCGCTCGTCTTCGCGAAACGTGGGCCGAATTGCTGGGAGGAATCGACTCGCCGGATGCACCGCTGGTCCGGAAGGCGGAGCGGTCGCGGCTCGGCGAGGTCGCGGTCGAACGGATTCAACTGGGAACGGAACCGGGGATCGTCGTGCCGGTCCTGTTGCTCGTTCCGCCGGGAGACGCGCCGCGGCGGACGATCGTCGCGGTCGCGCAGGCCGGCAAGCAGGCTTTTCTTCGCGAGCGAAACGAGGAGATCGCGAAGCTGCTGGAATCCGGCACGGCCCTGTGTCTGATCGACGTGCGCGGAACCGGCGAGACCGATCCCGGCGACGACCGCGGCCGGCTCAGCGAATCGAGCGCCGTTTCGTCTTCCGCCCTGATGCTCGGCCGGCCGATTCTCGGCGCCCGGTTGCGCGACTTGAGGCAGGTCGTTCGCTACCTGCGGGTACGCGACGACGTGCACGACGAGCGCATCGTCCTGTGGGGAGACAACTTCGCTCCCGTCAACGCGGCCGATCGGGAGTTCGTCGTGCCGCACGCGATCGCCGGCCGCCCGTATCAGTCGGAGCCGTTGGGGGGAATGCTCGCGCTGTTGGCGGCTCTGTTCGACGAGAGGATCGAAGCGGTCTACGTGCATGGCGGACTGTCCGGATTTCACGACGTGCTCGGCGGCCCCGTCACGTATCTGCCGCACGACATGGTCGTTCCCGGAGCGCTCACCGCGGGCGACCTGTGCGACGTCGCCGCGGCGATCGCCCCCCGGCCGCTGTTTCTCGGCGGACTGGTGGACGGTTTCAATCGCAGGCTGGATGCGCAGCGATGCCGTGTCGTATACGAGCCGGCCATCGCGAGTTATCGGCGGGCGAATGCCGAACGGCAACTGGTCATCGCCGACGACGGCCCGTCGCTGTCGATCTGGCTGCCGGCCATCTCTTCGACGGCGGCTCGCTGATCGCGGCCCGATGGGCGTTCATGATCCGGCACCGCGACACGCGAGGCGACGCGCTGCGGCGTCATTCCCAGTGGTCGGCGGCCGCTTCCGGCGGATCGCTTGCGGGCCGCGGATCTTCGGAAGCATCGGTCGCGGCCGGGACAGGTTCCGGTTCCATCAACGGCCTCAGGATGTGCAGCGAGTCGTCCGCCGCAAGATCGACGACCTCGGTCGCGCCGACGAGTGCGTCGGACCCGCCGAGTTCGACGACCGGCCGGGTGAATTTCTCGCCGTTGGCGCGGATCACACGTGCGGTGCGTCCGTCGCTCAATTCGACGAACGACCCGATCGGAAACAGCGAGACGGTGTGCAACAGGCCGCGGACGATGTCCGGATCGAACAGGCCGCGGTGCGCGTCCTGAACCATTTGCTCGATGGCGCGGTAGGGAATCATTCCCGGCCGGTGCGGACGGGGAGAGATGAGCGCCACGAACGCGTCGGCGACGGCGGCGATCTTCGCGAGGGGGTGGATGCTCCGCGCGTCTCGCCGGCGGGGATAACCGGTCGCGTTGCACCGCTCGTGCATCTGGTAGACGACCATCCGCGCGCCGGTCGACAATTCCCTCACGCCGCGAATCAGGTCGAAGGCGATCGTGGGATGCTTGGTGATCTCGAGGAACTCGATGTCGTCGAGCACGCGCTCGGCCTCGTACAGTTCGGATTCGATGTGCAGCATTCCCGCGTCGTGAATCAGGCAGCCGATCCCCAGGTCGAGCAGGTCTTTCTCTCCCAGTCCCACAGTGGACCCGATCGCGGTCGCCAGGATCGACGTCTGCAACGAGTGCCGGACGGGGTACTGGTCCGCTTCGGGAACGATTCCGAGCGAGACGAACAGGTCGACGTCCCGCGCCATACGGTCCAGCGAATCGTTCGCCGCGTCGTTGAGCATCCGGCCGTCCACCCGGATTCCCGCGGACAACTCGCCGAACAGGCCCTCCACATGGGCCATCGAATGCTCGTAACTGTCGACGAAGTTCCGCCGGTTCTCCGCTCGATACGTCGACGCGCCGTGCCGCCGGACCCGATGGCAGTACGAGTCGGACGATACGGCGAACCGTCGTCCGCCGCGAACCCGCAGATCGGGCAATCCCGAACTCTCGTCCGGTGAGCCGACTTCTCCGTCGTTCGCCATCCGCGCCAATTCGCTGGTCTGCATGAGAATCCGGCTGATTCCGCGCTGCTTGAGGCGGACGATCAACGGATCGCTGATCGACACACCGGCGGCCAGCAGGAGCACGCTGCGGCCGTCGCGAATCTCATAGACCGGGCTTCGCAACGTCACCCCGGCGCGCAGCCGCGACGTGGGGACGGTGGCGAGCGCGGGATGTGGTTTGGCTGAAGACGCCACGGAGATGGGGGTCGACCGGTGCCGAGGGTTTCGATCGCACGTGAATCTATACCTCGGGAATTCATCCCGGTCAAACTCCTCCAGATCTGATTTCACGAGTCTTCGCACAGCGATTCCGCCGATGCCGCTTCGTGATCGGATTGTTCCCCGACTGGCGTGCATGCACCGTTCCATCCCACTGTCAGCGATGAGCAAGCCGGCGCAATTCCGGCGGCGACCGCCGATTCCTCTCCCTTTTCCGTTGACGACCGGGCGCGGCGGCGGGTCTAATGGAAGGGCATTTCCTTTTCGCGTTCATTTCCTTTCGTTCGTCGATCCAGCCGGGCCGGTTCGCTTCCTCTGCGGAAGCGGCGCGTTTCGGTGAGTGCGAGTGTGTCTCATGGGGGCAGCCAGCCGATCCGGGCCGGATCTTCTCATCGTCAGCCCCGGCAACAACCAGGCGATCTACCAGGCGCTCGCCCGCGAGTACGCCGCGATCGAGACGCCGATCTGGGCCGGGATGCTCGCGGCGCACGCCCGCGCTCGCGGTTTTTCCGTCGAGATCGTCGATCAGGAGGCGCAAGGGCTGTCGGTCGAACGGATCGCGGAGCGCGTCGCCGACGAGCGGCCGAAGTTGACGGCGGTCGTCGTCTACGGGCAGCAGCCGTCGGCCTCGACGCAGAACATGACCGTCTCGCACGCGATCTGCGATGCGGTTCATCAGCGGTCTCCCGAGCAGAAGACGATCATGATCGGCGGGCATCCGTCGGCGTTGCCCGAGCGGACGCTCTCCGAAGGGATGGTCGATTTCGTCTGCCAGGGGGAAGGCCCGGCGACGCTCGACGCGCTCTTGATGGTGGACGATCTCGACGACCGGGCGAGTTTGCGGAAAGTGCCGGGGTTGTGGTTTCGGCGTCGCGGAAGCGTAGCGGAATTCGCAAGAATTCCGACGGATGAACCGAAAATATCGCCCGACTCGAACGACGACGATCGGAATTCTTGCGAATTCCGCTACGATGATTTCGAGTTCACCTTTCCGGCCGCGATGATTCCCGAGGCGGACCTGCCGCGGGAGCTGCCCGGCGTCGCGTGGGATCTACTGCCGATGTCCGCGTACCGGGCGCATAACTGGCACTGCTTCGCCCACATTCACGACAGGCAGCCCTACGCGTCGATCTACACGAGCCTCGGTTGTCCTTACAAGTGCTCCTTCTGCTGCATCAACGCCCCCTTCGAGAAGCGGACGATCCGCTGCTGGGAACCGTCCTTCGTCCTCGAGCAACTCGACGTGCTCGCGACGAAGTACGGCGTGAAGAACGTCAAGGTCGCCGATGAGATGTTCGTCCTCAACGAACGGCACGTGCTCGAGTTGTGCGAGGGGATCATCGAACGCGGCTACGACTTCAACTTCTGGGCCTACGCCCGCGTCGACACGGTGAAGGAGAAGTTCCTCGAAAAGCTGAAGAAGGCCGGGTTCCACTGGCTGTGCCTGGGGATCGAATCGTCGAGCCGGCACGTCCGCGACGGCGTCGCCAAGGGACGCTACGGCGAAGCGGAGATCGTCGACACCGTCCGCCGCATCCGCGACGCGGGGATCCACGTCATCGGCAACTACATCTTCGGCCTGCCCGACGACGACTACGACAGCATGCAGTCCACGCTCGATCTCGCGCTCGATCTCAATTGCGAGATGGCGAACTTCTATTCCGGCATGGCGTATCCGGGTTCGGACTTGTACCGCATGGCGGTCGAACGCGGCTGGGAATTGCCCGCCGAGTGGAAGGACTTCTCGCAGCATTCGTATTCCGCGCTGCCCTTGCCGACGGAGCACCTTGCGGCGGGGGAAGTGCTGGGCTTCCGCGACTCCGCCTGGCAAAAGTACTTCACCAGCCCGCGGTATCTGGAGATGCTCCGCGAGACGTTCGGGCGAGACGTGGTCGAGCACGTCACGCGGCTGACGGAGATCAAGCTGGATCGCAAGCACGCGATTCCGTTCGACGAGCGCGTACCCCACGGGCCGCAGCCCGTGGGCTTCTGACTTCGAACTTCGCACCTCGGAATTTCCTTTCAATGGATCGCTTCGCCGAACTTCGCGACAAGGCTCACTGGGTGCGGCGGACCGTGCTCGACATGGCGGTCCGCGTGCACAGCGGGCACATCAGCACGGCGTATTCGCAGTGCGAGTTGCTCGTCGCGCTCTACCTGGGGGGGATCCTTAAGTACGATCCCGCCGACGACAAGTGGGACGGCCGCGACCGCTTCATCCTCAGCAAGGGGCAAGGGGGCATCGGCCTGTATCCCGTCCTCGCGCAGGCCGGGTTCTTTCCGATCGAGCATCTGGACCATTTCACCGGCCGGGGCAGCCACCTCGGCGTGCACGCGGAATGGCAGATTCCCGGCGTCGAAGTCCTCACCGGCTCGCTGGGGCACGGCCTGCCGATCGCGACCGGCAAGGCGCAGGCATTGCTCAACGACGGCAAGGACAATCTCGTTTACTGCCTGCTGGGGGACGGCGAGCTGCACGAAGGCTCGAACTGGGAGGCGGCCCTCTTCGCCGGGCATCAGGGATACGAGAACCTGATCTGCATCGTCGATCGCAACAACCAGGCGACGCTCGGCAAACTCGATTCATACGACTCCCGCCGCGACGGCCCGGGGCTGAATCCGCTGGGAGACAAGTTTCGCGCATTCGGCTTCGAGGTCCGCGAGATCGACGGGCACTCGTTCGAGGAGATCTTCGAGTGCTTCGCCGACGTCCGCGACCGTCGCGGCACGGGGAAGCCCTTGTTCGTCGTGTCGAACACTTTCAAGGGGAAGGGGCTGTCGCTGATGGAAGACCAGCGAATGTGGCACTACCGCGTTCCCGCCGGGGCGGATCTCGAACGCTGTCTGGAGGAGATCGGCACGCCCGACTGAACCGTAGCGGAATTCGCAAGAATTCCGCCGTGAATCATCGGAATTCTTGCGAAT
>JBBDNT010000348.1:6389-9066 GCA_040877445.1 Planctomycetaceae bacterium | reverse complement strand
GACGCTCGAGCAGGGGATGAACTGGGCCCGCGAGTCGAGCATCTGGCCGATGACGTTCGGCCTCGCCTGCTGCGCGATCGAGATGATGGCCACCGGCGCGAGCCGCTACGACCTCGACCGCTTCGGCGCGGGGGCGTTCCGCGCCACGCCGCGGCAGGCGGATTTGATGATCGTCGCGGGCACGGTCACGTTCAAGATGGCGAGCCGCGTCCGCCGGCTGTACGAGCAGATGCCCGACCCGAAATACGTGATCGCGATGGGCGCTTGCACGGTCGGCGGGGGGCCGTACTTCAAGCACGGCTACCACGTGGTGAAGGGAGTCGATCTGGTCGTGCCGGTGGACGTGTACGTGCCGGGGTGCCCTCCCCGTCCGGAGGCGTTGCTGGAGGGGATCATGCGGATCCAGGACAAGATTCGGGCGAAGAAGATCGCCCGCGGCTCCCGGGAAGTCCTCCCGATGCCGCACCACAGCGGCTACGCGGCGGTCGAGGAACTGGTCGAGGCGTGATGCCGTCGCGATGAATCGATTTTCGACGCAAAGCCGCAAAGATCGCAAAGAAACGCAAAGGGTCGGAGAAGCGGCTCGCAAGAACACGGCAAGATTGGATCAGCGGTACGACACGGATTTGCATTTGCTTCAATCAGTCGGCGCGCAGAGTCAATGAAGAACGCTGATCTCCGCTGATTCCCTCATTCGAACTTCACGCAAGCGCCATCTTCCATCTTCCATCTTCCTTCCTCGTCTTTTTTCCTTCTTTTGCGCGTCTTTGCGACCTTTGCGTCTTTGCGTCGAAAGAAAAACGCGACAACACCAACAAAACATGCCCAGCACGCTCACCATCGAAAACCTGCACGTCTCCGTCGAGGACAAGCCGATCCTCAAGGGGGTGGACCTCGAGATCCGCACCGGCCAAGTGCATGCTCTGATGGGGCCGAACGGCTCCGGGAAGAGCACGCTCGCCTACGCCCTCGTCGGGCATCCCAAGTACGAGGTGACCGAAGGCCGGATCGCCATCGACGGGACCGACATCCTCGAGCTCGACCCCAGCGAGCGGGCCCGCCTGGGGTTGTTTCTCGCGTTTCAGTATCCGGTGACGATCCCCGGCGTGAAAGTGGCCGACTTCCTCCGCCACGCCCTCACCAACGTCCGCAACCCCGACCGCAAGGAAGGCGAGGGCCTCATCCCGATGCGCGAGTTCCGCAAGGAGTTGCGGGCCCGCATGGAAGAGCTCGGCATGGAGACCGACTTCGCCCGCCGGTATCTCAACGAGGGCTTTTCCGGCGGCGAGAAGAAGCGGATGGAGATTCTGCAACTGGCGATGTTGCAGCCGAAATTCGCGATCCTCGACGAAACCGACAGCGGCCTCGACAGCGACGCCGTCCGCGTGGTCAGCGAAGGTCTGAAGCGGCTCGCCGGGCCGGAAATGGGGGTGCTGATCATCACGCACCACGAGCGACTATTGGAATACAACATCCCGCAGGTGACGCACGTGATGCTTGCGGGCCGCATCGTCGAAACCGGCGACGCGAAACTCGCCCACGAACTGCACGCGGAAGGCTACGCCCGCATCCGCGAGCGCCACCCGGAAGAGGCGGCGGAAGAGGATGCCGCGAAGCAGCAGGAAATCACCGTGTAGGGTGGGCTGTGCCCGCCAGGCAGTAACGGAAAGAGCATCCCGATGACCATCACCACGCCGAGCATTCCGCAACCGCCGCAGCGCGTGAAAGAATACTGGGGAGATCGCCCGATGGGGGAAGTCCGCGTCAAGGCGCGCTTCACGAACGTGGTCGACGCGGCGCTCGCCCGTCGGGGGCAACTGCCTGAAGGGGACGTGCGCGAGTACGAAGCGGACGCGGTCGTCGACACCGGAGCCGTGCGAACGGTTCTGCCCCGGCACGTCGCCGAGCAATTGGGAGTCGAATTCACCGGCGAGCGCGTCGCGGAATACGCCGACGGCCGGACCGAAACCGTTCCTGTGACGGATGCGGTGCGAGTGGAACTCCTGGGACGCGACACCGTCGTGGAGTGCCTGGTCCTGGGCGATGAAGTCATGATCGGGCAGACGGTACTGGAGACGACCGACTTGCTGGTCGACTGCGCCAACGCCCGGCTCGTCCCGAATCCCGATCACCCCGATCAACCAGTCTCGAAGATTCGCTAGTTTCGACGCAGATCCGCTAGTTTCGACGCAAAGGCGCCAAGGGCGCAAAGGATCGCAAAGAAAGAAGAACGAAGAAGGAAGAAAACAAAGGAGAATCGCCCGTGGCGATCTCGCATTCGTTTTTCTTCGCGTCCCTTTGCGTCTTCGCGCCTTTGCGTCGAAAACAATCGATATCCGAAACGAAACAACCCCGCCCCGCGCGGGAAGGGAGTAGAACAGTGGCCACCGACCTGCAGGAACTCAAGGCCCCGAAGACCGATCTCGGAATCGGCGAGTACAAATACGGGTTTCACGATCCGACCGACAAGTATCCCTTTCGCGGAAAGAAGGGGATCGACGCCGACGTCGTCCGCGCGATTTCCGAGATGAAGAACGAGCCGCAGTGGATGCGCGACTTCCGTCTCGAAGCGCTCGACATCTTCTTCGAGAAGCCGATGCCCACCTGGGGCGGCGACCTCTCGCATCTCGACTTCCAGGACATCTTCTACTACGTCCGCGCCTCGGACAAGCAGGAG
>JBBDNT010000348.1:5946-6370 GCA_040877445.1 Planctomycetaceae bacterium | reverse complement strand
CATCCGCAAGACCTACGACCGGCTCGGCATCCCCGAGGCCGAGAAGAAGTACCTTTCCGGCGTGAAGGCGCAGTACGAATCGGAAGTGGTCTACGGCAGCCTGAAGGAGGATCTCGTCAACAAAGGGGTGATCTTCACCGACACCGACTCCGCCCTCCGCGAGCATCCGGAGCTGTTCCGCGAGCATTTCGGCACGGTCATTCCGTCGAACGACAACAAGTTCGCCGCGCTCAACTCGGCGGTGTGGTCGGGCGGGTCGTTCATCTACGTGCCGCCGGGCGTGCACATCGACTTCCCGCTGCAGGCGTACTTCCGCATCAATTCGGAGAACATGGGGCAGTTCGAGCGGACGCTGATCATCGTCGATGAGGACGCCAGCGTGCATTACGTGGAAGGCTGCACCGCCCCCACGTATTCCAGCGAA
>JBBDNT010000348.1:0-5936 GCA_040877445.1 Planctomycetaceae bacterium | reverse complement strand
CAACCTCGTCACCAAGCGGGCGATGGCCTACGGCGACTCGCTGATGGAATGGGTGGACGGCAACCTCGGCTCGCGGCTTACCATGAAGTACCCGGCGATCTACCTGATGGAGCCGGGCGCCCGCGGCGAGACGCTGTCGATCGCCTTCGCCGGTCCCGAACAGCATCAGGACGCCGGGGCGAAGATGGTGCACGTCGCCCCGAACACGTCGAGCCGGATCATCTCGAAGTCGATTTCGAAGGACGGCGGGCGTTCGAGCTACCGCGGCCTGGTGAAGGTCAACAAGGGGGCGCATCACTGCAAGAGCAACGTCGTGTGCGACGCGCTGATCCTCGACCCCGACAGCCGCAGCGACACATATCCCTACATCGAGGTCGACGAAGACGACGTCGCGATCGAGCACGAGGCGAGCGTCTCGAAGATCGCCGAGGAGCAGCTTCTGTACCTGATGAGCCGCGGCCTGACCGAAGCGGAAGCGTCGGCGATGATCGTCACCGGCTTCATCGAGCCGCTGGTGAAGGAATTGCCGATGGAATACGCCGTCGAGATGAACCGGCTGATCGAGCTGCAGATGGAGGGGAGCGTGGGATAGAATCGAAGATCGAGGAGTTCCGCAATGCCGCGAGATGAAGTTCAAGCCTGGCTGCGCCGGGAACCGTTCCAGCCATTCGCCGTGAAGCTGTCGAGCGGCGAGACCTATGAAGTTCCGCACCTGGAGTACGCGGCGCTGTTGAAGAACAGCCTCATCGTGGCATTTCCCGACTCCGATCGGTACGCGGAATGTGCTCTGTTGCACGTCGCGTCGATCGAGCGGATGGAGGTGGCCGGCAAGTCCGTCGAGCGGAATTAGCGGTCGAACATGTCGACTGCTGTTCAATCATCGCCATCGTATTGCGACGAGTCGGATAAAACGGCTCTCCCAGCCTCCGTCAACCACATTCGTGGCAGTTGCTCGCCTTCGACTATCTCTTCTCGAATCAGCCCGTCCAGATCGGAAAACTTCAGGCCGGGGTTATCGCTGAAAAGATCGAATGCGGCCCTCGCCACCTTATACCAATTCCATTCGCCGTCGTGTTGGCCGATCATTTCAAGCAACTTCAACTGTGCCGGGTTCAACGGTTTCATGAGTCTCGTGATGCGGGGGGGCCGGCAACTGGCCGCCGGGGGAGCCTCGAACGGTCATCTGCGGATCATGATGCCGTCTGACCGCTGCAGGGATCAAGGCTCTGCAATCTTTCGTCGCACCGATTCACGGAGATTTGCTCCGGCGGATCAAGGTATGATGGTGAGCCGATCGCCACGAGGAATCCCATGAGCACCAAAGAAGCGGTCATGGAACTGATCCAGCGCCTGCCGGACGACGTCACGGTGGACGAGATCATGGAAGAGTTGTATGCGCGGCGGAAGATCGTGGAAGGTTTGCGTCAACTCGACGCGGGTCAGGGCATTCCGCATGAGGAAGTCAAGGCGAGACTGGCGCGATGGTTCGACTCATCCGCGGCCCATCGCCCCGTCCCCGAGGTGTGACATGCCCAGTCCCTTTCCCGGCATGGACCCCTGGCTCGAACAGCACTGGGGGGACGTGCATACCCGCTTCGTGATGTATTGCTCCGACCGGCTGCAGAGCGCGCTGCCGCGCGATCTGCGGGCGCGGGTCGAAGAGCGGGTGTACCTCGAATGGGAAGAGGAAGGAGAACTCGCGGGACGAAGCGTCGTCCCCGACATTCGCGTGGTCGAATACCCGCATGCCGGTCCCCGAACGGCGACCGATGTCGCGGTGCTCGAAGCCGACCCGGCGCTGCGCATCACGCCTTTCGACGAATCGACGACCGAGCGGTTCATCGAAATCCGCGACTTCAGCACCGGCGGGCGGTTGGTGACGGTCATAGAGATCCTCAGTCCCACCAATAAGACGCCGGGGCGGGGACGTGTGGACTATCTGAAGACGCGAGCCGAACTGCACGAGGCGCGGGTGAACCTGGTGGAGATCGATCTGTTGCGCTCCGGCGAGTCGATCGACGCCATTCCCCGCAGCGAGCTTTCCGAGGAATACCACACGCCGTACCTGGTCACGGTCAGCCGCGAAGAGGCGGAATCGCGCGTGTACGACATCTATAAAGTGCCAATCGACCGCCGGCTGCCGGTGATCGCCGTGCCGCTGCGCCCGGGCGACGCCGACGTGCTGCTCGACCTGCAAGCCGTTCTGAACGACGCCTACGACCGGGGCGGATACGACATCATCGACTACCGCAAACCGCCCCAGCCGCCGCTTGCAGGCGAGTTGGCGGAATGGTGCGATGGATTGCTCAAACAGAAACAGCTTCGCTGATTGCTGATGACGACGATCGAAACCATGAACCACGACTCGTGATCTGTGCCTTGGCCGTGAGTTCGTTGGTCCGCGCGATCGGCGAGATCCCGGAGGAGAAGCGGCGGCGGGCGAAGGTCGCCGTGCTTTCGAAAGCGGCATCCATCGCGGACCGGCTGTCGCGGTTCCTGGCGGATCGCGCCGCAAGGGCGGGAGCGTCGCCGATTTCGCGCGATTCGCATGCGGGCAGGGAGAATCATCCATGAACGAAATTCTGACGATCGACGAAATCAACGAGCGGTATCCCGACGAGTGGATCATCATCGGCGATCCCGATCTCGATGAGTCGTTGCAGGTGCTCGGCGGAACGGTCCTGTTGCACGGAAAGGATCGGGACGAGGTGTACCGTCGCGTCGCGGCATTGCCGACTCCACTGAACATCGCGACGCACGATACCGGCGAGGTTCCCGACGACATGGTGATCGTTCGGTGAATGGCGGAGGTTCCAACGATCACCAAGACCAACGAAGGCGCAGAAAATGGATCAGAACTTGACGATCGACGAAATCAAGGACCGCTACGACTCCGAGTGGATCCTTCTGGGCGATCCGGAGACCGACGAACAACTGAACGTGCAAGGCGGTACCGTGCTGTTCCACTCGAGTGATCGAGAGGAATTGTACCGCAAGGCCGCGGAACTGCGTCCGAAGCGATCGGCGATCGTCTTCACCGGCTCGGTTCCCGAGGACATGGAGTTCATTCTGTGAGCTTTCGTTTCGATCCGGCCCACAAGCACATCCGTGTCGAAGTGGAAGTCGAGGGAACGGCGAGCAGCGTGGTGCTGGGTTTCGCGCTCGACACCGGCTCATCTCGAACCACCATTCCCGAAGGGATCCTGCTGTTTCTCGGATACGACCCGGCCGTCGCGACGCGCCATGTCCGCGTAACGACGCCTGTGGGAGTCGAGTTGCGGCCGCTGGTCACGATCCGGCGCATCTCGGCATTGGGCCACGAGCGAGTCGATCTGCCCATCGTCTGCCGGTCGCTGCCGCAGAGCGCCGACATCGATGGCCTGCTGGGTTTGGACTTCTTCGGCGGACACGAATTGACCCTCGACTTCCGAATGGGTGAGATCAAGCTCGCGTGACGTCGTCGCCCGAGCGTCCTTTTACGAAACATGGCGCAGTTCGGCGCTGACTTGGTAATCAAATGACGGGTTCCGTGATCGCCTCCACCATTCCCCTCCCTTCGACCTTCGACGACGCCGCGTTCGAAGCGTTTCTCGCCGCGCGCGACGAACCCGAGTGGGTTCGCGACGCCCGCCGCGAGGCGTTCGAGGTCTTCCGCGAAAAATCCGCCGAGCCGCTCGATCCCGAAGAGTGGAAGCGGGTCGATCTGCGGACGTTCCGCCCCGAAAACTACGCCGTCCGTGCGGCCGGTGCGGAGGATGCCGCCGCCACGTTCGGCACGCTTCTGGCCGATCAGGCCGAGTTCGCGGGACAGGTCGCGCATCTCGACGGCCGCTGCACCGCGTCCCGCATGAATCCCGAACTGGAAAAGCAGGGCGTCCTCTTCGGCGACCTGGCGACGCTCGTCCGCGAGCACCGCGAAGTGCTCGAGCCGCATCTGCTTACGCGGGCCGTGCGTCCCGAGACCGACCGCTTCTCCGCCTGGCACGCCGCCTTCTGGACCGGCGGGACGGTGCTCTACGTGCCGCGGAACGTCACTCTCGAAAAACCGCTGCACAGTTTGATCGCACTCGCGAACAGCGGCGCGGCGGACCTGTCGCACACGCTCATCATCCTCGAGGAAAACGCGCAGGCGACGCTCCTGGAAGAAACCGCCTCCGCCACGGTCGACGCCGCCGGGCTGCACGTCGGGGCGGTCGAGTTGCTCGTCGGCCGCGGGGCGAACCTGCGGTACGTGCAGCTTCAGAACTGGAACGAGAAGGTCCATCACTTCGCTCACCAGTGTGGCCGGGTCGAAGCGAGCGGCACGCTGCAATGGACGGTCGGCGGCCTCGGATCGCGGCTCGCCCACATCCATCAGGACGTGCATCTCGACGGCCGCGGCGCCTCCGCGGAAGTCAACGGCGTGACGTTCGCCGTCGATCGGCAACTCATCAGCTACTACACCAAGCAATCGCACAACGCCCCGGACACGCGGAGCGACCTGCTCTACAAGGAGGTCCTCCGCGATCGTTCGCGCGTCGTCTGGCGGGGAATGATCCGCGTCGAAAAGGCCGCCCAGCAGACCGACGGCTACCAGCGGAGCGACGCCCTGTTGATGAGTTCCGCCGCCCGGGCCGACTCGATCCCCGGCCTCGAAATCGAAGCCGACGATGTCCGCTGCACGCACGGGGCGACGGCGGGCCGCGTCGACGAGGAGCAGATTTTCTACTGCATGTGCCGCGGCCTGTCGAAGTACGAGGCGATGCACATGATCGTCGAAGGCTTCTTCCAGCGAGTGTTCGACCGCATCCCGGTGGAAGTCGTCCGCGAGACCTTGAGCCAGGCGGTCGAGCGAAAGCTCGGTTTCGGCGATTGACCGCCTTGGTTAGCCGCGAGCCGCGCAGGCGAGCGCGCCTCGCCCACCCCGCGGCCCACCACCTCATCCGAATCCAACGATGCCCGACTTCATCAAATACGCCGAACCGAACGAGATCCCCCCGAACGGCCGCAAGCCGATCATCGTCGACGAGTTGCCGGCGCTGCTCGTGCGGATCGGCGAAGACTATTACGCCTTCGAGGACACCTGCACGCACGACGGTCAGGCGATGACCGACGGGGCGATCACGGACCACGAAATCACCTGCCCCCGCCACGGCGCGCGGTTCGACGTCCGCACGGGCAAGCCGCTGTGCATGCCCGCCACCGAACCGATCGCGGTGTACGAGGTCGAGGTTCGCGAGGATGGGATTTACGTGAAGCCCAGCGCGTGAATTCTGGTTGACGGCTCCGCCGCGTCGGCGTATTCTGAATCCATGAGCAATTCTCTTGTCGAACAGTTGATCGCACTCCCTCTGGCTGAGCGCGTGGAGATTGCGCAAGCGCTCTGGGAGAGCATCGACGATGAAGCTGGGGTCGCCCTTCGCCCCGACCCGGAGGCAGTCGCCCTCGCGCGTCGGCGGAGCGCTGAACTTTCGGCCGACAGCAGCCTTGGCCGGACGTACGAGGAAGTTCTGGTCGAAGCCAGGCGAGCCTTGGCATGCGAGTGATCTTCCATCTGGAAGCATCCGCGGAAGTGCGGGATGCCGCTCGATTTTACGGCGATCGAGCTTCCGGATTGGGAGAACGGTTCCTCGCAGAGTTGCATTCCACGATTCAGCGCATCCAGGAAATGCCGGACGGCGGCTCGATCGTCGAAGCGAACGTGCGAATGAGAAATTTGCGGGGGTTTCCCTACTCCGTCTACTATGAATGGATGGAGTCCGGCGACCTCTTCGTAATGGTGCTGAGGCACCACAGTCGCCATCCCGATTACTGGCGTCACCGCCTCGACGATTGAACCGAGTCAGCCTGGAGTTTCCCCATGTCCGAAGACGCCAAACTCATCGAAGCCCTCAAGCAGGTCATCGACCCCGAGTTGATGATCAACGTGGTCGACCTGGGGCTGATCTATTCGGTCG
>JBBDNT010000347.1:0-9112 GCA_040877445.1 Planctomycetaceae bacterium | reverse complement strand
CTGAAATCGCTCATCGGCTGTGAAAGTCACCCACAGATTCTGGTGAGGAGGCCGACATTGCAACCTTCACAATGTCTTTGCGGCGAGATGCCGCTGCTTGAGTTCCTCGCGAAGTCCTTCAGCAATGAAATGAAGGTTCGCCGCTTCCCGGAGCCATTTCGAAACATCGCCTTCGTTCCACTCGAATAGCCCTATCTCCCCCCGCTCACGCGCGAGGCTCGCTGCATTGATTCTTCGATTTCCTCAAGGAGTTCACTTCATGTCGATTTCCCGCCTGCGTTCGATCTCGATCGTTCTCGCCGCTTTGCTGTTCGCGCCGGCGTTCGCCGACGATAAGCCCAACGACGACGGCTTCGTCCCACTCTGGAACGGCAAGGACTTCGCCGACTTCGAAATCGTCCCGGAGAACGGGGCGCAGTCGTGGAGCGTCGCCGACGGCGTCATCCAGTGCACCGGCAAGCCGAACGGGTACATCGCCACGAAGAAGAAGTACCGCAACTACGTCCTCAAGATCGACATCCGGTATCCCGAGCAGGCGGGGAACAGCGGGTTCCTGATTCACGTCACGCCGCCGCACAAGGTCTGGCCGCACGCGGTCGAAGTGCAGGGGATGTACAATCCCGGCGGCCGCTATCCGCTGACGAACAGCCTGGGCACCATCTTCCCGATTTCGCCGGCCAAGGGTGGTCGCTACGAGCTGGATCCCGAAATCCACCAGAAGGCGATCAAGCCGCACGACCAGTGGAACAGCATGGAGATCGTCGTGAACGAAGGCAAGATCACCGCGATCCTCAACGGCGTGAAAGTGGCCGAGGCGACCGAGCCGTTCAGCCTGGTGGAAGGCCAGATCGCGTTCCAGAGCGAAGGCTCGCCGGTCGAGTTCCGCAACCTGCGGATCAAGGAGACGGGGAAGAAGTGAACGCGGCGGGTTTGCTCGTTCGCCGTGGATTGCCGTTCCGTGCCCGGTCGGGCAGAATGACATGACATGGCGGAAGTGGAGCAATGGCCGAATCGTCGAACGCAGATCGGGCGGCGCCGTCCGCGACCCGTCAGCCGCGAGGGGGCGACGCGGCGGCGGACGTCACGCCGCCGATGTTCCATCCAAACGCGGCGGACGACGCCTTCGTCGCCGGGGGCGGCCTGTCCGAGACGATCCAATCGGTTCCCTCCCGCTCTTCATCCGCCGGCCCCGCGACGCCCGTGACTCCCGTGGTCGCCGAGTCGGGGCCGGACGACGGATCGCCGCCGCGTTCTCTCGACCGTCTCGGGCATTATGAAATCGTCGGCTGGCTGGGCGGCGGGGGAATGGCGGAGGTGTTCCAGGGGTACGAGCGGGCGCTCGACCGGCACGTGGCGCTGAAGGTGTTGTCTCCCGCGCTCGCCCGCGACGGGGACTTCGTCCGCCGCTTCCATCGCGAGGCGGCCGCCGCGGCCCGGCTCGTTCATCCGCACGTGGTGAAGATCTTCTTCATCGGCGAGGACCGGGGGCGGCACTTCTACGCGATGCAGTTCGTCCGCGGCGAATCGCTGGCGGAGCGCCTGAAGCGACGCGAGCCGACGATCGACGAGTCGCTGGCGTTCGTGGAACAGTTGCTGTCCGGGTTGGCGGCGGCGCATCGGCTGGGGCTGGTGCATCGCGACATCAAGCCGGGGAACCTGTTGATCGACGCCGTGCAGGATCGGCTGCTGCTGTCGGACTTCGGCCTGGTGAAGGTGTCCGACGCCAGCGAAGCGGTCACGAAGACGGGCGTCGTGCTGGGCACCGCCGACTACATGGCCCCGGAGCAGGGAAAGGGCGGACCGATCGACGCCCGGGCCGACCTGTACTCCGTCGGCGTGCTGATGTATCGGCTGCTGGGCGGGCGGCTGCCGTTCCCGGCCGACTCTCCCGCCGCGGCGCTTTTCAAGCACGCCTACGAAATCCCGCCGCCGTTGTGCGAGTTCCGTCCCGAGGTTCCGGAACACCTCTCGGACCTCGTCGACCGGCTGCTGGCGAAGTCGCCCTCGGAGAGGCCGGCGTCGGCCGAACATCTGCTGGCGGAAGTCCGCGCCGTTCGCCGGCGGCCGGGGCGCGGCGACGGCGCTTCCGAAGGCGGCGGATTCGCCGAGCGGCAGCGTTCGGTGGTGATCCCCGCTCCGGTCTTCGAGGAGCCGGACGGGGACGATGCGGCACCGCTCGATGCGTCCCGTCTCGAGCGACGGCGGGAGGCGCTGGCCCTTCTGGCGACGACGTTTCGCCTTCACGGTCCGGCTTTCGCGCGGAGCCTGCGAAGCAGAGAGGCGGAGAACTCGGCGGCGATCGCGCGGCTCGAACGCCGCCGCCGCCGAATCGAACAGGCTGGGGCCGACGCGGAGGCCGTCGTCGAGCGACTCGCGGCGCAGGTCGCGGCGCATCGCCGGTCGGCGGCGGTCGCGAGCCGCCGCGCGCGTGCGGCCGGGTCTCCCGAAGACGCCCGCCGCACCGCCGACGAGCAGCGCCGCGAGATCCGGATCGCCGATGGGATCGACGAACAGGTCGAGCGGCAACGGCTCGAACTCGGCACGATGCGAAGGCAACTGGATGGCGCGGCAGGCACGCTCCGGGAACTCGAGGAGCGGCGGGCTTCGCTCCACCGCCGATTGCGGGCCGCCGAGAGGCCCGCGCTGTTCGGCGGGCGTCGGCGGCGATGGCTCGTCGCCGCGGGAGCGGCCGCCGTCGCCGCGTCGATCTGGCTGGCGACCGGGGGAATCGGCGCGAAGCACTTCGGCGGCGGGCGGTCCGGAAACTCGGCGGCTTCGCCGGTGGAGCCGCCGTCGATCGAGCGGCCATCGCCGCCGCCGCCCGCCGCCGCGACGGCGGGGCTGATTCCGTTGGCGACCCGGACGACCGCGGCGCCGTTGCGTTTCGAGCCGCTCGACTCGGCGGTGACGAGCCTGCGTTTTCCGGCGGAGACGCTCGACCTGTTTTCATCGTCGAGCGACGCGCCGACGCGGGTGTGGGACATCGAGCGGGGCCGGGAGCGGCGGCGCGTCGGCCGGGACTCTCCCGTGGCGGTCGCCCCGTCCCCGCGCGGAGACCTGGTCGCGGTGGCGCTTGGTCGCGGCGAGATTTCCCTGCGGGACGTCGCCACCGGCGAGCAGGCGCGACACCTTCCCCGATTCAGCATTCTGCCTTCATTCGACGTCTGCTATTCCGCCGACGGGCGATTCGTCGCAGCCGCCAACCCCCATTCACTCTCGCTCTGGAACCCGGATACGGCACGGCTCGCGCACGAACTGCACCCTTCCCGGCGGGACCAGTTCACCTGCTTCGCGTGGTCGCCGGACGGAACTCGGATCTTCGCCGGCACGATGGACGGGTATCTCCACGCCTGGGAGGCGGCGACCGCGCAAGCGATCGGAGTGCTCGACGTCACCGGCCGGAACGGATCGGTCGCGGCCGTCGCGCGGCGCGCCCACGGCCGCCGCTGCATGACGATTCAGGGGAGCGAAATCGCCGTTTGGAACGTGGAGACGTCCGCCAGGGAGGTTCCGCTGCGCGACCCGCCGAGCGAACCGCGGTGCGTCGCGTCGAGTGCGGACGGCCGATTCCTGTTCGCCGGTGACGAGCAAGGCGCGATTCACGTCTGGAGCACGCTCACGGGGAGCCGGCTGCACCTGTTCCCCTCGTCCGACGCCGCAGCCGTCACCCATCTGGCGGCGGCGCCGAACAGTCGCGCTCTCGCCGCCGGAACGATCGGGCGAAATATCTTTCTGTGGAACCTGGACGACATCGGTCCGGAATCGTTCGTGAACGGCATCGGCATGCGGCTCACGGTCGTTCCCGCGGGCCGGTGGGCCGGGAACGCTCGCGCGGCAAGCTCTCCCATCGACCCGAAGCGCGCCGCGCCGCGCGTGTTGAATGTTCCGCGTCCATTCCTGATGGGCGCTTACGAGGTCACGCGGGAAGAGTTCTCGCGGCTGATGGGCCGCGATCCTTCGCGCACTCGAACCGGCGAAACGGCGGCGGGCCCCGAATCAGGGGACCGCGAAACCGCCCTGTTTCCGGTCGAGAACGTGACCTGGCCCGAAGCGGCGGAGTTCTGCAACCGCCTCGGCGAACTCGAAAGCCTGCCGCCTTATTACCGCATCTCGCCGCCAGCGGAGTCCGAAGAAAGCGCAGGGCGAGCGGTCGTCGCGGTGCTGGGAGGGCCGGGCTATCGTCTGCCCACCGAGACCGAATGGGAATACGCCTGCCGCGCCGGCAGCGCCCGGCGTTTTCCCCACGGCGACGACGCGGAGTCGCTCGCCGATCATGCCTGGTTCGAACGCGATCGCACCGACGCGGTGGGACGGCGGCGGCCGAACGCATTCGGTCTGTACGACATGCTCGGAAACGTGGCGGAACTCGCTCACGCCGAACCGCCCGCCGACTCGGCGACTGCGACGATCGACGCCGCCGCGCCGCCGACGAGCGAAGAGATCGTCGTCCGCGGCGGCGCGGCGACGGACGCACTCGAGCACTGCCATCCGGAGGCGCGGGCCGTCGTTCACGAACCGAGTTCGGTGCCGATGGCCGGCTTCCGCGTCGTGCGCGAATTGCCGGCTCCCGCGGAGAATTCCGGAACGACGGCCGTCCGCCGATCCGAACCGTAGCCCTGACGATGGTTGAAACCGCGCATGTCCGACGTCATTCGATGCTCGATCTGCGGCGAGACGCACCGCGACGCGCCCCCCGGCGACGCCCCGTCGCGGTGCGCGGCGTGCGGCGCGCGGCTTGACGCGAGCCCGGCGAGTCACTCCGCGTGGAGGTCGAATTCCTGGCGCGCCGCCGCTTGCGGCGGACTGGTCGCGATCGCGCTCGGCGCGTGGTTCGTCCACGGTTGGCTGACGCGGGCGGAAACTCCCCGTGCCGCCGCGGAAAATGCGCCGGCCGCACGCGCCGCGTCACCGATCGCCGCGGGCGCGGACGCGCGCGGGAATCCGCCGCCGCGGTCGCCGGGCGATTCGAGCGCGCTCCATTCGGCGCCGACTCGGCCGAACGTCTCGGGCGGTCCCGACGATAAGACGGCGGTCGAAACGGCCGCGCGCGGCGGTGCGGAAGCCACTCCGGCGACCGCCGATCCTCCCGCGTCGGGTCTCGTTCCCGATCCCGACGACGTCGACCCGCGGGCGCTGGCGGATTACGAGGCGGCGCCGAAGACGATCGAGAATTCGATCGGCATGAAGCTGGTGTTGCTGCCTCCGGTCAAGCTGACGTACTCGAAGCCGTATCCCGATCGATACCGCACGACCAGCTCGCGGCCGTTGACGGACAACGTCGCCGTCGTCATCCCGCGTCCGATCCACATCGGCGCCTGCGAAGTGACGCGGGAGCAGTTCGAAGAGGTGATGGGTTACGATCCGTCGTGGTTCCGCGGCCCGCGGTTCCCCGTCCACAACGTCTCGTGGCACGAGGCGATGGAATTCTGCCGCCGGTTGAGCGCCCTCGAGAACGCGACCTACCGGCTCCCATCCGACGCCGAATGGGAGCACGCCGCCCGCGATCCGGTCGTTCCCCGGGCCCATCTCGCTTCGCCCCGGCCGATTCCCGTCGCCGCGCATCCGCCCAACGGACGCGGCTTGCACGACTTGCGGGGCGGCGTCGCCGAGTGGTGCGTCGAGCCGTGGGTTCGCTCCGATGGCGTGCGGCATTCCGCCCGCGGAGGAGGCTACACCGATCCCGCCGACCTGGCGATCTCCACTCATCGCCGCTGGCCGGCCGGGCCTTATCCGACGATCGGCTTTCGCGTCGTCCGGGAGTTCGACGGCGTTCGACAATACGATCCGCGACTCGTGACGCCGGACCAGCGCGCCGGGCCGTTGATCGAACGCTTCGAGCAAGCGTTCGCGTCGCCGCCGCGGCCGGTCAGGCCGGGAGTGCTGATCTTCCCCGGGACGGCGAACCTGGTGCGGTCGCTCTGGGCGCAAGAGCTGGCGACCTACCCGACGCCGGGTTCGCCCGAAAAGGCGATGGACATCTCTCCCGAGGGAGTGCGGCGGCTGTTCCTGCTCGACCGGCTGGCCGTCGGCGGGCCCCGGATCGATCAGCCGCTGATCGACAAGTGCCTCGCCCACGCCGGCGTCTCGATGTACGCGATCCCCCGGCTCCGCGAGGGCCGCCGCGAGCGGTCGGGAGCGAAGGCGCCGTGGCTGCTCACGGTCGAGTGCCAGGGAGGCGGCGCCGATCGTCCCGATCGCACGTTCGAGTGCCGAATCCCGGACGATCGGCTGGTCGAAGTGTCGGGGAGGATCGCGCTCGCCGTGTTGGAGTACCTCGAAGTCGAAGTCACGCCGGAACAGCGAGCGAAGCTGTTGCGTCAACCGCCAAGCGGGGAGCAAGCGGGGGGCAAGAGGGGCCCCGACTTCTTCCGCGTGTTCGAGGTTCCCGAAGTGGACCATGACCTGTCGATCACCCCGTCCACGGCTCATATGATACTCGCGTGGAACATGTTCCTGACGTCGGAGAACCGCATCGCCGACACGCTGCACCGTCCCGGATTGCTCGAATCCGCCCGCCGGCTGGGAGGGGCGGAGGTCGCGCTGGCCCGGCACCTGTGCCTCACCGGCAAGCCCGACGAAGCGGTCGAATCGCTTCTGGAACTCGTCCCCTCGCACCGCGGCGATCCGATCTTTCACGAGACCCTCGTCCGCTACGCGATGGAGTACGAGGACCGCCGCGTGGTCGAGCGCTTTTTCGACCTGTGGCGCGACGCCGACCCCGGCTATCGCGGACTGCTCGGCCGCGGCGAACTCGGAATCGAGTGGGCCGCGATGCTCCGCCACCCCGCCGGCCGCGACGTCGACGGCCAGCATCTGTCCGAGTTCCGCGAGCGGATGCGGGCCGCGCAGCGGGAGTTGGAAGCGGCCGCCGAGGCGAACCCGCTCGACTGGCGGGCGCACACGCTGCTGATCCGCGTCGCCCGGGAGCTGGGTCTCTCGCGGGAGTACGCGCTGGCCCGGTTCGAGCAGGCGCTTCGCCACGACCGGCCGATCCAGGCCTATCACGAAATGCACGACTGGTTCGCGCGGCACGGAAGCGACCGGGATCTGCTCGTGTTCGCCAAGCTCGCCGCGGAGTCGAACCTGTTCAAGGAGGGAGTCGGCGCGATCGTGACGAAGGTCATCGACGAGCGCGCCTACGACGCGAACGACGTCCTCCGTCCCGACTTCCTGCGGATGCCGGAACTGGCCGACGCGCTGCGGGCCTACTTCGACGGCGGGCAGGCGAACTTCGGCGCCAGTCGCACCTACTGGTGGTATTGGTCGATCCTGAGCGGCCATCCGAGAGGACCGGCCGCGCGAATCGATCAGCGGCTCGAGGACACCGCCGGAGCGCGGTTCGACGCGGCGACGGAACGGCATTGCCGGGACATCGCGATCGCCTCCGGTCCGCCGGGCGCGGCGCGGTCCCTCGCACGGGCCCGCGTCGCCCTGGCGGACGGCGACTTCGACCGCGTGGAGCATTGGATGCGCGCGGCCGACGACGAGCCTGAACACGAGCGGAGCGAACTCGAACGCTTGCGGCGGGCGCTGGAACTCGCCCGCCGGCTGCGCGCCGAGCGGTCCCTCGCAATCTCTCCGCGCGATATGCTCGACACCTTCGCCTTTCACGATTGCGCCGGGGTGATCGAGGAGGACCGGCTCGTCTGCCGGCCGACGGACGCGAACGGCAAACCCTGCCTGATCTGCCCCTTCGGATTCGGCGCTGCGGAAATCTCGGGCACGCTTTCGTTCGACCAGCGAGTGACCTTCCTCACGCTCGCGACCCGCACGCAGGCGGCCGTCAACCCGCTGCTGTTGTCGTTCCGGCCGCAGTCGGGAAGCCTCGAAGTGTGGCGGAGACAGGATCTCGAGTTGCGGAGGCGGCTCCTGGCGTCCGGGCGGCTCGTTCCCGGCCCTCAGGAGTTCCGCGTGCGACTGCTTCCCGATCGCGAACGGATCGAGGTGGGAAGCGGCTTCAGGTACGAGCGACCGGTGGCCTACGACGGCCCGGGAGGCTTCGCCATCGATTTCCGCTATGGAATCGACGAGTGCGAGTTCCAAACGGGTTCCGTGCGGATCGAACTGCTCGGCCCAGATCCCGTTCCTCCGAAACGAGAATGGGACGTGCCCGAGACGCGCGCTCCGCGGGAGATCCGCCGGATCGTCGCGGACGGCCTCACCGTGACCGCGCTCGCCCTTTCGCCGGCGGAAGACGAGTTGCTCGTGGCGCGGATGGGAGGCGTGCTGTCGGCGCACGATCCGGCGTCGGGCCGCACGACCCGCGTCTTCTCGCCTCGGTCCGACGAAAGCGGCTCCCCGCCGGTCCCCATGTCGTATCGCGAATTGTCGGTCATGAAAGTTCGCCAGGGAGAGGTCGCCGCGACGACGGCCGAAGGACGCCGTTGGACGTGGGAGTGGGGCAATGAATCGAGCGCGAAAATGGGGTATGCGAAAGTCGGCTCTCCTCAGGCGTGGTCGCGCGTTTCCAGTCCCCGGAAGACGCTCCGCGCGGGGACCGAGCCGGGGACGGTGGAACTCTCCATTCTCCGTGGCGGAATACCGACCTACCGCCTGGAGGGGCACCGGGGCCGCGTCAGCAGCGTCGCCTTTTCGCCGGACGGCGACTTGGCCGTCACCGCCGCCGATGGCGACCCGACGATCCGCGTGTGGGACGCCTCTTCCGGCGCACTCGTTCGCGAGCTAGTCGGGCACGAGAGCGGCGTCCTCGCCGTCGCCTTCTCTCCGGACGGCCGGCGGCTCCTCTCGGGAGGCGGGTTCCGCAACCCCGACGGCCCCTTTTCCACGAAGCCCCGCGACAACAGCGTGCGCCTGTGGGACGTCGCCTCGGGAAGACAACTGCTGAAGTTCGACGGACACGACGACGACGTGACCAGCCTGCTGTTCCTGCCGGAAGGCGGTCAAGCCGCGACGGGAAGCCGCGACGGAACCGTGCGCCTGTGGGACGTAACGCTGGACGAGTGACGCGATGAGCCGTAGGACGGAATCGTATTCCGTCCGACGGACAACCCACGCCTTCGACCTGGATGCGGTCGTAGCGAAAGAATGCTCGCGCGTCCCCTCAACCCTCAACCCTCAACCCTCAACCCTCAACTCTCAACTCTCAACTCTC
>JBBDNT010000346.1:596-9153 GCA_040877445.1 Planctomycetaceae bacterium | reverse complement strand
GGATGACCTCTTTTGACTGACACTCAAGTGACCTCTTTTGACTGACACTTGGCCCTGAAGGCGTAGCAGGACGGAATTGCCTTCCGAGTCCGCCGGAAGCCTTCGCAAGTCGACCGCAATTGGTCGAGGCACACGATCACACAATCCGCGAATCTTTCCGGCTGGCGGGCACGACGGATTACAAATCCGTCCTAACCGCCCGTACACAACGCCCCACCGTCTTGCGAATTCCGCTACCAATTCGAGATGGTCACTGACGAGGCGTCGCGACTGCGATCCGGCGGATACGCCCGGCCGCGTCAGGGTTGCCCGTCACCCGCGCGGAAGGGATTCGTTCCTTGCGCCGGCTGCGCGCCTCCGCCCGGTTGTTGCGCCGCCCCGGGTTGAGCCGGCGCGGCTTGTCCCGGCGATTGTCGACCGGGCGTTGGCTGCCCCGGTTGTCCCGCCCCGCCTGGCCGCGGCGCGGGTTGGCCTGGTTGGATGGGGCCGATCGGATCGAGATCGGTCGGGATCTTCGGGACGTCGGGGCGCTGAGGCTGCGTGCCTCGCGAGGGATCGTTCGTTCGGCCGGGCTGCTGAACTCCGGGTTGTTGAATTGCTCCCGTTCCGGACGAACCATCCCGTCGATTCCGGATGTTCTCCAGGAACCCGTCCAACTGGCTGAGGTCGAGTCGGCGCGTGCCGCCGTCGGCCAGCCCCAGATCGAGGAAGCCCGGTTGAGGACCGACGGTCCAGAACTCGCGGTAGAATTGGAAGGGCGTGTCGATCGGCCGGCCGTTGATGTTGCTGATCACGCTCCCCTGCCGCAGGCCCAGCTGCGCGGCGGGACTGTCGGGCGCGACGCTCACGACCTGCACGCCGCCGGCCGTCTCGCGAAGCACGAGTCCCAGGTGGGAATCGGTCCGGACCTGCTGGGCGAGAAGCAGGTTGAGGGCCGGATCCTCGACGACCAGATCGCGGGCCGCGTGCGCGTGGGCGAGCGTGATGGGCTGATTGAACTCCCGCCCCAGTCGCCACAGCCCCAACAGGGCGACTTCTCCCGGCTTCTGTTGTTGAATCCAACCCAGCAGGACGTGGGGCGTCGTCACCTGGCGGCGGTCGTAGTGCATGATGAAATCGCCGTGCCTCACCACGCCGTCCGCCGGGCTGCCGTGGTCGATCTCGACCACGAACACTCCCTGCGGAGAATCGGCGACGTGAACGCCCAAGCCCGCGTAATCGCGTCCCTCGGGCAACGGACGTCGCACCGGAGTTTGCGGTTCCGCGCGAACCTGCGCCGCGGGAGGCGTCCGCTCCTGTTCTTCGGCGCGTGCCGCGACGATTCGCGAAGCCAAAGTGCGGTCGTCGACCAGGGTCGTCACGCGGACGGCATCCCCCTTCGCCAACTCGATCAGCGTGGCTCGCTTCCCGTTCAGCAGGATTTCCGCGTCCGGCGCGGCACCGAACGACCAGGTCTTCCGGGTGCTGGTTTCGGTGACGGAGACTTTCGCGTCGGCCGTGTCCTCGACCCGGCCGGTCACGGTGATCGCGATTCCGGGTGGCACGTCGCCCGGCTCGATCTCGGGGCCGGTCTCGACCGGCGATCGGGGAGCGGGGCGGACGACCCGCGGCGGAGTCGGAGCGGGCTGCGTGATCGGCGGAACGCCGGGAGGGGAAACCGGCGGCGGATCGACCACGACCGGTGGCGGATCGACGACTCTCGGTGGCGGATCGACCACGGCCGGCGGCGGATCCTCGATGACCTGCGATCGGGCCGTCAGCACGACGTTCGAGACCGCGAAGCCGGTGAAGATCATCACGAGAATCGCTGTCGATCGGCGAATGCGGGGGTGCATGGGAAACCTCACTGGGATGGGGCAACCGGGGGTGAGAAGCCGCCGCCGGGATGGGACGGAACGCGCCGCGGCCAAGCCGACCACGAGTGTTGCAAACCGCGTGCCTCGAGGGAAGAGGGAAAACCAGGAGGCGTTTCCCGATGTGGAGGCGGCGACGAATCATCAACGGCCATAAAGGTTTTCGTCGAACGCGCCAAGGGCGAAGCCGGTCGGCGGCGGGGCGGCCGGAGCGAGGCGGATCGGACGCGACCGCACGCACGCTGGTCGCGCGGCGACCGCCTTTCCCGATGTGGCGAGCAACCGCATTTTCGCGAATGCCGAGAATCGAGTTTGCCGATAATGACGAATAAACCGATCGCGCCGACTCTCCGGCTTCGCGCTCTTCCCGCCCGTCTCGGTTCGCGGACTCATTCATGCGCCTCTCCCGGCCGCGACACGGAAAATCCGTTCCGGCGAATCACGAATGCGCGACGGGCGCGGTCCGGCGGCGCGCCGTCTCCTTCGTCCTCGCCGTCGTCCTGTCGTCGGCGATGTCGGGGCTGATGGCGGGGTGCGCGGCGATGCATCCCATGAGCGGCATTCCCGTCGCCTGCCTTCCCCCGGAATTGCAGGTTCCCTCGCGGGGACCGCGGCGGACGATCGACTTGTCGCTCCTCCGGCAGCCTCCGCCCGCCGCCTACCGCGTCGACTCGGGGGACGTGCTGGGCGTCTACATCGAAGGGATTCTGGGGCGTCACGAGGACGTGCCTCCCGTCACCTTCCCGGTCGATCGCGACCAAGCGAACGCGCTCGGTTACCCGATCCCCGTGCGCGACGACGGGACGATCTCGCTGCCGTTGATTCCGCCCCTTTCCGTCCGCGGATACACGATGGCGGAAGTCGAGCGCGCCATCCGCGAGACGTACACCCGCACCCAACCGCTATTGCGGCCGGGACAGGACCGGATTCTCGTCAGCCTGCAGAAGCCGCGGATTTACCACGTCCTCGTGATTCGCCAGGAAGGGACGATGCAGCACAACGTCACCCGCGTGCCGTCGATGGCCAACGTCGGCTCGCAGAAGCGAGGGGTGGGAATGATCGTCGCGTTGCCGGCATATCAGAACGACGTGATGCACGCGCTGGCGCAGACCGGCGGATTGCCGGGACTCGACGCGGAGAACGCCGTGTACATCATGCGGCGGGGCCGCGGGAACTTTCCGGAATTCGCCGCGGAGGGGGCGGAGCATCATCCCCCCGCGTTCGATTCCTTTCCGCCGCCGGCGGCGCCTTCCGATCCGGCATACGTTCCGCCGCGCCCGTTGCCGTCCCGTGCGCCGCGGATCGAACCGAACTTTCCCCCGCCATCGGCCCCGCCCGCATTCGAGCCGGCTCCCGCGGGCATCGATCCGGCCGCGTTCCAGCGCGGCCCGCGCCGCCCGGCGTATCGGCCGATGGGACCGCCCGGACCCGAGGACGTGCAAAACGCGATCGACTGGCACACGATCCGCGGACAGTCTCCCGACGGACCATCCGCATGGAGCGGCCCTGCCTCTCAGCCGAACCGCGGCGCCCAGGCGGGGCATTCCACGCACCATACGGCTTACCAGTCGCGGGGGCGTTACGGAGCATCGGCGGCGAGTCGTCCCGCCGCGACGCAGGTCGCCGGGTGGTCGTCTCCGATGCCGTCCGCCCGGCCGACATGGTCCACACAGCCGGCGTGGTCGTCGCCGTTCGCTCCGTCCGCGGCGGGGGGTGAGCATCACGCCTATCCGCCGGCGGATTACGGAATGCCGCACGGCATGGACCCGCTCGCCGGTCCGTTCGCCGCGATGCAACCCCTGCCCTACGTCCTCGACGACGCGAGCATCCGCGGGCCGGGGGTGATGCGCATTCCCTTGTCGATCGCGCCCGGCGAGACGCCGCAATTCGCGCCGCAGGACGTGATCCTGCAGGACGGCGACGTGCTGTTCATCGAGACGCGGCAGGACGAGTTCTTCTACACTGGCGGCTTGCTGGGAGGGGGCAAGTTCACGCTGCCGCAGGATCGCGACCTGGACGTGCTGGAAGCGGTTCTGCTGGCCGAGTCGGACCCGATTCGCACGCTCCCCTCGCGGGCGATCGGCGGCGTCTCGGCCCTCAACCAGGACGTGACGGTGGGGGCGAGCGAAGTCGTCATTCTCCGCCAGGCGCCCGGCGGCGGACAAGTGCGGATCAAGGTCGACCTGTACGACGCGCTGCGGTACCCGGAGGAACGGACGCTGATTCAACCGGGAGACTACCTGTTCCTGCAATACACGCGGATGGAAGGCATCATGGCGTTCATCGAACGGCACCTGCTGGAAGGGGCCGTCGTAGGATGGGCGACGAGCCAGACGTTCTCGAACTGAGCCGGATTCCGACCTGACGGCGATCAAATCGCCGGCGCGAAACCGCAAGCGTTCGGTGAGCCGGTTCGCGCTACAGTTCGGGGATGCGGACCGGGGGCCGCACCGTGGTCGGCCGGTTGGACGGCCGGTTCGGCGGCGGGGGCGCGTAGCGGCTTTCGAAGCCGACGCCGAAGTTGCGGCCCATCTCCCAGTCGGCCCGTTTGGCGAAGGCGGTCTTGGGGTGCTGCTCCTTGACGTATTCGAACTGCTCGATCGCCCGTTGATGGGCCGCCTTCAGGTCATCGGGAGTGAGTTGGAAGAACGCCTGCTGCTCTTCGTCCGGCATGATCATCTTCTCCTGGCCGTGCATCACCCGCCAGCGGTTGACCGGATTGTTGCTTTCGTTGCGAACCTTACGGGCGTTGATGAGGTTCCCGGTCACCTCGGTCTGGTAGGTCAGGTCGCTGCGGCCGGTCTCCCGCTTGTTGGCGTCGACGAGGAGTTCCGGCAGATGATTCTGGAACTGGCCGAGGGCGATGCCGTACTCGAACAGCCGCACGCGGTAGGCGAAGAACTGGGCGTACATCAGGTCGTAGTTGGCCCGCCAGCGGAGCGACTCTTCCTCGGCGCGGAGGTGCCTGACGTCTTCGAGCCGCTTCTGCGCGCGGTTCATCCGTTCCAGCACCTGCATGATCTTCTGAAGATCGGCCCGCACGTCGGCGTTGCCGCCCGCCCGGGCCGAGTCGGCGACGTCGTACCAGCCCCCCGTCGGCACCGACACGTCGGAATTCTCGACGGGCCGTCCATCCTTGTCGGGCTTGTAGGGGTTCAGCAAGTGGATCGCGTCCCAGATGGCGCGGCGGAAGGGGCGCTTGTTGACCTCGCGCTCGTAATCCTGCCGCGACCCGAGATCGGGCAGGTACTCGCGGAGGTCGAGCATGTCGTACTTGTAGGCTTCGAAGTCGTGCAGGTCGCGGGTTTCGCCGGGGATCATGAAGTAGATGCCGCCGGTGTCGCGGGCCATGCGGGTCATGGTGTAGGGGCCGAAACCGCTCATCTGCGAGTCGAGCCGCTTGCCGAACCCGTTGTGCTGCAAGAGTTCGGGGAAGGGGGTCTCGGGGCCGCGGCGGATGGGCAGGTAGTGAATGTTTCCCGAATACGGATGCCGCCACTGCACGTGGGCGAAGTACGAGCCGAACGCCGCCTCGCGGCCGATGAAGTAGATCGGGGCCTTGACCACGTTCTTCGCCTGGTGGAGCACCAGCTCGTAGCCCGCGCCGTCGCCGTCGTCCCCCGACTCGTCGCTGACGACGATCATCACCAGCTTCCGCTTCTGTTGCTTGGCCAGCCCCGAATACTGCCCCATCGCGGCCGCGATGGCCTGGTATGTGTTCTCCTTGCCCGACAAGTCGATCTTGATCTTGTCGATGTCCTGCCGAAGCAGCGCGACGTCACTGGTGGGCTTCGTCGTCAGCGGGCGCCATGTCTGGCCGAAGGCGGTCATCGCCGTCAGAATCGGCTCGCCGTCGCTGCGCGCCGCCAACCTGCCTCCGCGCTGCGGCTGCACCGCGGCGACCGGCTCGGTGGTGACCAGTTGCAATTCGTCGTACACGCGATGGATCCGCGCCTTGATCTCGTCGAGGTCGGGCTGCATCCCCTCGGTCTCGTCCAGCAGCCAGACCACCAGCAGCTTGTCCTGCCGCATCATGCGGATCAGTTCCTGGGTGATGCGGTCCAACGCGTCGCCGTAGCCCTGCACCAGCGCGCCCGGCTCCCCCTTGATCGCCGCTTCCCCGAAGTCGGTCGCGATCTCGCTGGGACCGACCAGCGTGTGGATCGACTCCACCACGAAGAAGTCCGGCTCGCGGTTCGTCTCGATCAGTTCGACTGGCTGCATGTTCGCGATGGGCGACTCCGACGCGCTGATCTGGTCGGACACCACCCCGCCGGCGACGAAGTTGATCACTTCGGCCGGCTTCTCCTGCTCGTCGAGATCCTTGACGAACTCCTCCTGCAGCCGCTCATCCGGCACGACCGCATCGACGACGAAGGGGATCTCGTCCGACTCGAGGTTGATCTTGTAGAGGTAGAAGCCGATGCCCAATGCAAGATGGAACCCCACGGCGACGCTGAGGGGAAGACGCAGCGTGTGAGAACTCATGCGGGTGAACTTCCTTTCCCGACGAATGCAGGAACCGGAAATGAACGCCTTCCGGATCGCCGGGCGGATCGCCGTGAAGCGGGATCGCGGTGGCGGGCTTCCGGAATGACGGGCGCAACCCATCCTAAACCGCGCGGGGCGCGGTGTCTACTACTACCTTACCCCGCGGGCGGCCGTCCCTGTTCGTCGCCAATCCGTCGGCTTGAGCGAATTTTCGAGAATTCGCCCCTCAACCAACCGGAACGACGTTACGGAAGATCACCACATAGTGGCAGGCGCTTCCCGCCACCACGAACAGGTGCCACACCGCATGCGCGTACGAGACCCGCCGGTCGATCGACAGGAAGTACGTCCCGCTGGTGTAGAACAGTCCCCCCGCCAGAGTCGCCGCCAGGGAAATCTCGTCCATCGACGAAAACAGCCGGGGGAGCGTCACGATCGGCAGCCAGCCCACCGCGACGTAGAACGGCACCGCCACGTTCCTGATGCCCGTGACGAACAATTTCAGCCCGATTCCTACGAGCGCCAGCGTCCACATCGCACCCAGAATCGCCAGGCCGAACGCATCCCGCAGGTAGACGAGAGCGACAGGCGTGAACGTTCCCACGATCAACAGGAAGATGCACACCTGGTCCACCGTCCGAAAGAAATGCCTCGGCCGCGGAAGCCGGAAACTATGGGAAAGGGTCGACGCGGCATACAGCGCGACGAGCGACGTTGCATACACATGTACCCCCAGCAAGGCCCACGAATCCGCATGGCCGCGAACTGCCTCGACCAACTCGAAGGCGGCGTAGACGGCGGCCACCGTCGCGATCCCGTGCGTCCATTGGTTTGCGGTCTCTTCGTAAGCCCCTCGGCCCGTGAAGGTTCTGGCGATGGTCGTCATCATGGGCACGAACATCCGTGTCTGGGAATGCGCTTTGCAAAATTCGGCACGATCGGGCGCGGTCTTGAACATTCCCGCACGGGGCATCGTGCGCCTTCGGCTTCGACCTTGACTGTCGTCTTACGATTTCCGATTCGATTCGAAGACGGTCTCTCCTCACTCGTAATCGACGCGGACGAGGTACAGCCCGCAAGCCGGGGCGGTGTCGCCGGATTGATCGCGATCGCCCGCCGCGAGGATCCGCCGCACGTCGTCGGCGGTCCACTTCCCGCGGCCGACCTCGACGAGCGTGCCGAGAATCGCCCGGACCATATTGTACAGGAACCCGTCCGCGACGATGTCGAACACGACGAACTCGTCCGGCGAGCGGGGGGCGTCAGCCCCCCGGTGAGTTCCATACGAGCCTGGCCCGCCGCCGGTGTTCGAGAAGCTCGAAAAGTCGGCCGCGTCCTTCTCGGCGGCGCCACCGGCCGGCTCACGCCGGCCGCTCGCCGTCGACCATGGCGCCCAGCACGCGACGCGCCGCACCGTCGCTTCCAACACCGTCCGCACGCTGGTCGCCTTGTTCGGCCATTGCGACTCGAAGGCCCGGAAATCGTGCGTGCCGAGCAGCGCCTGCGCCGCCGCGTGCATCGCCGCCGCATCGAGCGTTCCGCCGAATCGCCACGCATACCGGCGCAGAAACGGATCGGCGATGCGGCTGTTGTGGATCACGTAGCGATACCGCTTCCGCTTCGCCGAGTAGGTGGCGTGAAACTCGGCCGGCACTTCGCGCACGTCGCGGACGATGACGTCGTCCGGCAGGAACCGCTGCAATCCGCCGACGAACTTCTCGACCGGAATCATCGAGTTCGTGTGGAAGTTCGCCACCTGCCCGAGCGCGTGCACGCCGGAATCGGTACGCCCGGCCGCGAGCACGCGACACTCTTCACCCGTCAGCCGATGAATCGCCCGCTCGACGACCGACTGCACGCTGACCCCGTTCGGCTGGACCTGCCAACCGACATAAGCGGCGCCGTCATAGGCGAGCGTGAGGCGGAGGTTGGGCAAGGGTTGTGGGTTGAAGATCAAGGCGGCGCGGCATCGCCCCGGGCATCCGGCGACCGTTGCGAGCGGCCGAAGCAGGCGAACGGCGTCCCGTAACCTGCGGGCATGTTCCATTTCAAGCAGCACTTCTTGTACTTCCTGCCGCTGCCGCAGGCACGACGATAGCACCGCCGCAGGGATTGTCTAGTGTGAAGCTCGAACGGAGCGAAGCGATCTCCGGCACGATGGAACTCGAACTTCACCGCGACGGAGGACGGCCATGAACGACGACGCACTGCGC
>JBBDNT010000346.1:0-586 GCA_040877445.1 Planctomycetaceae bacterium | reverse complement strand
GACCAGCGGCGCGGCCATCCACAGCACGCCCTGCGCGTGCTCGTCGCTGACCACATTGTAGAGCCTGCCGTTGACGGGATGGAGGACGAGCATCGCCCAGCCCGCGGCCTCCTTTGCCGAGGCGATGAAGTCCGCGATCCACTTCTCCAGGGATCCGAACCGCCGTTCGATCGCTTGGCGAAGATCCTGGTGCGGATCGGGGGCTTCGGCGGTCATGCCGTCGAAGTACATCTCGTGCAGGACGACGCTGTTCCCCCGGCTGTTGACGATCCGCTTGAGCGCGCCGAAGGCCGCCGCGTCGAGCGGCGTGCCGCTCTGCGCGCTCTCTTCCAGCCTCTTGTCGGCGGCCAGGTAGCCGTTGAGCGCGCCCCCGTAGTGCGCCGTGTGGTGCGGGGTGATCTGCGCGGCGCTCAGGAAGCCGGGAATCGCCTCGTGCCTGAGAGGCTTCGGCTTTCCTGTCACGAGGCCGCTGCCGGTGAAGTCCAGCCGATGCTCGTCTTCCGCGACGGCGAGCCCCGGCGCCAGCAGCGAGCCGGCCGCCGCGCCGGACGAGGCGAACAGAAAGCCGCGTCGAGAAAGTGGCGTC
>JBBDNT010000345.1:0-9184 GCA_040877445.1 Planctomycetaceae bacterium | reverse complement strand
CCGGCAGATCGACCCCAGCCACCCCACCGGTAGTTCATTTTGCCGCCGTTGCCTTAGACAGCGGCGCGAAAATCATCGACCGGTGACCGAGGGCAGGCGCCTTCCGTCATTCCCGCGCAGTGCCTGCCCTCGCGGAGGCGGGGGCGACTTCCCGCACGGTCGAGGCATGATCCACCGGCGTCGGTTGCCGGTCGAATCGATCCCCGCCGCTGCCTTATCTCAACCCAGAGGTGAAGAACTCGACGATCCGCCGATCGTACTCTTCCGGGATCTTGGCGCGGGCCTGATTGTGTTTCGCCCCCTTGACCACCCAGACCGTGCACGACGGGCCGATGCGCCGCGCCAACTCGTGCGCGATCGCCGGGCGAACGTACGTGTCCGCCGTGCCTGCGATCATCATCACCGGGCGGTTCGACAGACGGTGGAGTTTGCGCTCGATCGTCGCGTAAGGGATGCCCCGCCGCCACTGGCTGATCCACCGGACCAGGGCGAGCGTGCTCCGCAGGTGCCACTGCGGCAACAGACGCAGAAGCCGGCGGGGAACGTACACCTCCGCCCAGCGGGCGGCGAAGAACAGGCTCATCGATTCGATCGAGAAACTGCTGTCGCAGACCACGCACCGGACTTCCGTGCGCTTCGACGCGACGGCGAGCGCCACGCCCCCGCCGCGACTGACGCCGAACAATCCCACCGGCAAATCCTTCAACTCGGGAATGCTCGCGGCATGATCGAGGACTGCTTCGAGGTCGTTGACTTCGTGTCGGGTCATCCAGTGCAGCGGTTCGTAGCCCGGCTGCGAACCGCTTTCCCCCTGGTTGCGGAAATCGAAGGCGAGCACGGCGAAGCCGGCTTCCAGCAGCCCCGGGCAATACGCGGCGGCGGACCAGTGGTTCGCTTGCAGCTCCGGACAGAAGACGATCAGGCCGCGAGGCTTTCCCGCCGGGTGATGCAGGCTGCCGCGGAGCGTCGGCCGATCCGGAAACGGGATCTCGAAGGACTCGGCGCCTTCGACGGGGGGCGAAGGCCGGACGCCGAACGGGGGGATGTTTTCGAAAATCGGCAGGACGACGCGGATGAACGGCAGCCGCAACAACAAGTCGGCGAGCGCCAGTCCCGCCACGATGCCCACGATCGCCCAGCCCACCGCGCGTTCTCCGCCTGTCCGTCGGTGTCGAACCGCCTGGCTGCCGATCAGCCTTCGTAAGCCGAGAAGATCAGCGAGACGTTCTGCCCGCCGAATCCGAAACTGTTCGAGAGCGCGAACCGGACCGGCGCCTCGCGGGCCTGGTTGGGCACGTAATCGAGGTCGCAGTTGGGATCGGGCGTCTCGTAATTGATCGTCGGAGGCAGCACGCCGTCCCGAATCGCCAACAGGCAGGTGATCGCCTCGACGCTTCCCGCGGCGGCGATCAGGTGGCCCATCATGCTCTTGATGCTGGAGACCGGCGTGCGATAGGCGTCCGCCCCCAGCGCCAGTTTGATGGCCGCCGTCTCGACCTTGTCGTTGACGTCGGTGCTGGTCCCGTGGGCGTTGATGTAGCCGATCTGGTCGGTGTTGAGGCCGGCGTCCTTGAGGGCCATGCGGATGCAGGCGACGGCCCCGCGTCCCTCGGGGTGAATGTCGGTGATGCGGTAAGCGTCGGCGGTCGAGCCGTACCCGACCAGTTCGCCGTGAATCGTCGCGCCGCGGCGTTTGGCGTGCTCCAGTTCTTCGAGGACGACCATCCCCGCCCCTTCACCGAGGACGAATCCGTCGCGATTCTTGTCGAACGGCCGCGAGGCGCCGGCGGGATTCTCGTTGTGCGTCGAGAGCGCGGTGAGCAGATTGAACCCGGTGACGCCGAAGGGGTGAATCATGCTGTGCGCGCCCCCCGAGAGCATGGCGTCGGCCTCGCCGCGGCGGATGATTTCGCTCGCCTCGCCGATCGCCTGGCTGGAGGCGGCGCAGGCGGTGAGGCAGTTGAGGTTCGGGCCTTGGGCGTTGAACAGGCTGGCGAGATGCCCGGCGGGCATGTTCGGCTCCTGCTCCAACTCGACCTGCGGGTCGAGCCGCTCCAAACCGGCGCGGGTGAACTTTTCGAGGTCCAGTTCGCCGTTCGACTGGGCTTGGGCGACCATGCTCATGAACAGCGTGAAGTCCTGCTGCCCTTCCCCCGCCCCGAGATACACGCCGAGGCGGGCCGGGTCGATCTCGCGGTCGAGCAGTCCCGAGTGCCGCATCGCCTGCGTGGCAGCCCCCACGGCGAAGCGGATGTTCCGCCCGGCGTGCTCGAACCGCTCCGGGTTGTCGACGTAACGGCCGACGTCGTAGTCCTGGACTTCGGCGGCGAACCTGGTGGGAAAGTTCGAGGCGTCGAAATGAGTGATCGGGCCGATGCCGCTCCGCGCTTCGCGGAGTGCGGCCCAAGTGGAATCGACGTCCGCCCCGATGGGGGTCACGCAGCCGATTCCGGTGATGACGACGCGGCGTCTCATGGCGATGTCGTTTTGAAGGTCAAAAAGCCCGCCCGGCAACGCCCGGCGGGATATCAGCTTGTGGTCATTGTCGGCGCGCGGCCGCGGAACTGCAACGGTTCGGCCCCTCGGAACGCGAAAGCGGACGACCAGGAGCGGCTTCGATTCTTGCCCGAGCGCGGCGTCCTCCCCCCGCTTACGCGGGAGGCTCGCCTTCCCGCGCTGACGCGAGAGGCGCGCCGTCCCCCGCCTTCCCCACGTCGAGAATGCCCAGCAGGTTCATCGAGAACACGAAGTTCTTCTGGTCGACGGCCCCCATCAGCGGGTCGCTCTGGTCGAGGTGGACGAACACGATTTCCGCCTCGGCCACCACGCGGTCTCCCACATGGGCGACGCATTCGACCGAGCCTCCCTCGGCGCGGGCCTCGGTGAGCTTGGCGGTGTAGATGATCGTGTCGCCGGGAACGACCCAGCCGTGGAACACGATCTTCGGCACCTTGGCGAGGATCACGATGTGCTCGAAATCGTGCGTCTCGCCCAGCAGGATCCCGCCGGTCTGGGCCATTCCCTCGAGCATCAGCGAGCCGGGCATCACCGGGAAGCCCGGGAAGTGGTCGTGCAGGTGCTCCTCGGCGAGGGTGACGTTCTTCACCGCCCTGGCCTGCACGCCACTCTCGAATTCGATGAAGCGATCGATCCAGAACCAGCGCATTCCGATGCCCACCCTACGAAACTCGTAGTGCGAACTTCAGTTCGCACGCTCGCCGATGCGAACTGAAGTTCGCACTACCTCACCGGACCGGTTACGCCTTCAGCTTGTTCTCGAGGAACTTGACGATCATCCCCACCGTGAACATGTCCTGAATGTTCTCGACCTTGGGGTCGGCCGCGAACTTGTCGACGTCGGCGTGAGGCATCCGCCGCCGCAACTCCTCGACCCCCTCCGGCGTGACGGCGCCGTCCTGCACGAAGCTCGAATCGGCCGAGGCGAGACTTTCGGGGAACAGTTCGCCGCGGGGAATCTTCACGTTGAAGTTCTTTTCGAGGCGGAAGACGATGTCGAGGAAGTCGATCGACTCGGCCCCGAGATCGCCGACGAGCGTGGCCTCTTCGGAGACCTCGTCCTCGTCGACCCCCAGGGCGTCGACCAGCGTGTCTTGAACTTTCGCGTAGATTTCGTCGTGCGTCGGCATTTCGTTCTCCGGATCAAGATATCCCGCCCCGCGCCGGGGGCCGGCTTGTGCGTCACGCCATTCCCCCGAGCGTCAGGCCGCCGTCGACCTTGAGGATCTGGCCCGTAATATAAGATGCCTCGTCGCTCGCGAGGAAGAGCACCGCGTCGGCGATGTCCTGCGGCTGTCCAAACCGGCGGGCGGGAATCGCCTTGGCGATCTTGTCTCCCGCGGCGTTGCGGACCGCGACCGTCATGTCGGTCTCGATGAACCCCGGCGCGACCGCGTTCACCGTGATGCCCCGGCGGGCGACTTCCGTTGCGAAGCACCGCGTGAATCCCTCGACGCCCCCCTTACTCGCGGCGTAGTTCGCCTGTCCCGCGTTGCCGAACTCCGCCGACACGCTCGACATGTTCACGATCCGACCGTAGCGGGCCGACATCATCGACCGGACGCAGGCGTGGGTGAAGTTGTAGACGCTGTTGAGGTTGGTTTCGATCACGTCCCGCCACTGGTCCGGACCCATCGTGGCGAGCAGGCCGTCCTTGATGATGCCCGCGTTGTTCACGAGGATGTCGATCTTCTCCCACGCGGCGAGCACCTGCTCGACCACCGCGTCCGCCTCCGCGACGTTTCGCACGTCGGCCTGGTAGGGGACCGCCTCACCGCCGGCGGCCTTGATTTCGGCCGCGAGGGCGTCGGCGGCGTCGCGGCTGGCGTTGTAGACGAACGCCACCCTGGCCCCTTCGCGAGCCAACGTCTGCACGATCGCCTTGCCGATGCCGCGGCTGCCTCCCGTTACCAGTGCGGTCTTTCCCTCCAGCCTCATGATTCCGTCTTCCTGTGGTTCCTGGATTCGAATCCGTCCCGATGAGGCGGCGAAACCGCAAGCGTGCGGGATGGCTGGTCCGTGTGGTCGATCCGAAGTGACGGCTTCCTTGTGCGATTCATCCGTTCATAGGCGGTTTCGGACGCCAGAGCTGGGCGAATTGCTCCCGCATTGTAGCGGTCAGACGGCGATCCGTCTCCGCCAAATGGGGGTTGTGGTCGGCGAGGTTGAACTGCCGCAAGGTCAGCCGGGCGCTCACCGTCGACTTTCCTTCGACGGTCCCCGCCGCCTTGAGCACCCACTCGTCATCCCCGCGCTTGTGGACGGTCGCAGTGACCGCCAGCGCCTGTCCGGGAGAGACGAAGCTGTTGAACTTCGCCGCCCGCGCCTCTCGCAGGAGCACCGTGCTGTATCGGAAATCCTCGGTATGCCGCATCAGCCACGCGCTCGCCTGCACCAGCGATTCGACCATCAGCACGCCCGGCATCACGGGGAATCCCGGGAAATGGTCGGCGAGGTATTCCTCGGCCAGCGACAGGTTCTTGACGGTGGCGATCGAAGTCCCGGGTTCGAGAGAGACGATCCGGTCGACGAGTGAGAAGCGCATGTGAGTTCCCTGCCTCGTGGACTGGAAGGGCGAAGCCCACGCCGCGGAAGCGGGCCAGTATAGTGGGGCGGAACCACCGCCTCAACCCCGCCCAGACCGAGTGACGGATGTCGACAAGTCGCCGATTGGGCTTGGTGTTCGTGGCGGGTTTGTTATCATCCCCGCCCTCCCCTCTCCCTCCATCCCGTTCGCGTTATTCGATTGCCGCGGAGGTGCGTCATGGCCCCCGTTCGTCTCTGGTGCGTTGCGCTCGCCGCGACTTTGCTCGCGGGCTGCGAGTCGATGCCGAAGTTTCCGACTTTCGGCGAGATGCTGCACAATTTGCAGCCGCACCGCATCGCCCATTTGAACCGCGGCGCGGCGCCCGGCCGCGGCGACACGTTCTATTCGGTGCCGGACACGATCCCGGAATTCGAAGAGCCGGAATGAGGCAGTGCCGGGGATCTGATCGACCGGCAGCCGAGTTCAAGAGGCATTCGAATCCAGGATGATGGTGAACTTTCGTCGCGATCGCCCCGGAGGGGGCGATGGGAGTGTAGCCACGGGTGGAGCGGCGACCGCGAAGCAGGTCGCTGCGGAACCCGTGGTCTCCCTCGCGTGCAAGATGAGATGCGCCCCGGAGGGGCGCGGGAGAGATCGGCCCTGCGCGTGACGGTCGCATTGCTTCGGCGCCGCTTCATCGGCGAGGCGCCTCCTCCGCCCCTGCCGGGGCGGCGGCGCGTGCGCGGAGACCGTTCCACGGGTTCCGCTGCGCCCGCGGTGCGGGCTGCGCTCCACCCGTGGCTACATCCCCGCGCCCCTCTGGGGCGGCACCCCTCACGCTTGTTGGATCTCCAGAAGATGCCCTTGCGGGTCGCGCACGTACAGGAATCGGCCCCAATCGTATTCGCGCGCCGGGAACTCGACGGTCAAGCCGCGTTCCTCGAGTTCCCTCACGGTCCGGTCCACGTCGGGAACGGCGAAAGCAATGTGATCCTCACATGGAGGCGCGTCGGACGACGGTTCGCACTTCTCGTGAACGAGCACTTGAACGCCGCCGACATCGAACACCGCGATGCCGTCGCCGCGATGCACCGCCGCCGCGCCGAGCAGCCGTTCGTAGAAGTCCGCGGCCGCATCGACGTCGTCGGTGAAAATGGCGACTTCCGAGAATCGCATGGTGGATGCGTCGCACCAATCGGCTGTGTGCGGGCGAAGTGGACCGAGGTTTCGGTCCTGTGCAAGGTGCTAAGGCAGCGGCGTGGAGATCATCTGCCGGTGGCAACCGCGGACACACGCATCGAGCCGCGCCCGTAGGGAAGCGATCATTTCGGACGCGACCCGATTCGTCCGCTCCCGCCGCAGACGCCTTACCGTCATTCCCGCGCAGCCCCGTTCCGTCATTCCCGCGCAGGCGGGAATCCAGCAATCGCCAAGGCGGCGACCCATGTGATCGCCGCCCGCGCACCGTCTGGATTCCCGCCTTCGCGGGAATGACGCGCACAGGCGACCGCTGCCTAATTTCCCGCTTGGGGAGTACGCAGTCGGGCGACGAATTCCTCCGTATCGGCGCGAGACTGGCCGACGAACTCGATGCTCCCTTCGGACCGGTAGAAGAGATGTGCCGTAGTGCCGTCAGCCGGAACCGCCAATACCACGTCGCTTGCTCCTTGCGCAGTCTCTTGTTGTCGTCGAAAGATCGCCGCCGCCGGAAGTGAAGGAGCCTGATACTCCGCGGGCAGCAATTCCGCAAACCGGGCGCCGGGCATCGGCGAGAATCCAGCGGCCCGCGCCAAGGGGGCAACGTCGCCGACGACTGTTCCCTCACGGAGGGAAATGTTCCTCAAGAACGACTGTGACTCCCATCCGTCGGAGGGTGCGCTTCCGATATCAAGCCACCACCATCCGACGCATCCCGCGAGCAAGGCGATCACGACGACCTCCGATGCACTCATGAGAAGGTATGGGCGATCGTGTTCGCCAATTGACATCGCTTTCCCTCCTTCGGACGAGGCACGGGCAGGCTGGAAAGCCTGCCCCACGCGCTTCAAATCAACTCCCCGATCGGCTCGCGTTCGTCCAGCAGATACTGCGGCCGTCCGTTCGGGTCGAACAACTGCGTGTGCTCCGGGTCGATGCCGAGTTGGCGGTACACCGTCGCGAACACCTGCTGCAGGTGAATCGGGCGGTCGATGGGCGCTTCGGCCCGGGCGTCGGTCGTGCCGATCATCTGCCCGTGACGCAGCCCGCCTCCCGCGAGGAAGAAGAACGACGCCTGGTTCCAGTGATCGCGACCGGCGAGATTGTTGATCCGCGGCGTGCGGCCGAACTCGCCCGACATCATGATGATCGTGTCGTCGAGCAAACCGCGCTGTTCGAAATCCTCGATCAGCGCGGTGAGCGCCCGGCTGAGGTTCGGCAGCCGGATCCGCATGCCGTAGAAGTTCTTCTGGTGCGTGTCCCAGTCGTAAAAGCTGAATGCCACGCAACGGACGCCCGCTTCGATCAACCGGCGGGCCATCAGGAAGTTGCGGTTGCGGTTCTCGCCGTAACGTTCGAGCGTCTTCGCGTCTTCCTTTTCTACGTCGAGCGCCTCGGCGACCTTTCCGGACGCGACCAAGTCGACGGCGCGCTGGGTGAAGCTGTCCATCGCCGTCATCGCGCCGGTCGCGTCGGCGTCGCGGCGAAGGCGGTCGAGACCGTTCAACAGCGACCGGCGATCGTCGAGACGCTCGGCGGTGAATCCCTGCCGCAGCCGCAGACTCGCCCGGGTGTCGCCGTCGGGACGGAACGCGCGATGCACCGGACCCAGAAAGCCGGGGCTGGTCCAGCCGGAAAGGTCGACGAACGTGGGGGCCGTCCCCCGCGGCGTCTCGTGCGCCGGGCCGAGCACCTTGGACATCACGGCGCCCAGCCCCGGGCGGCCTCCCATCGACATCAGCGAGCGGACCGACCAGCCGGAGTCCGACTGGTTCGCGTTGTGCTCGTTCTTCACGCCGGTGAGCGAACGGACCACCGTGTAGCGGTCGGCGATCCCGGCCAGTTCCGGCATCAACTCGCAAATCTCCATGCCCGGCACGTTGGTCGCGATGGGGGCGAATTCGCCGCGATACTCCGCCGGCGCGGCGGGCTTCAAGTCGAACATGTCGATGTGCGGCGGCCCGCCGCTGAGGAAGATGTTGATGACCGACTTGCCGGTCGCCCGCGCTCCGGCGACGGCTTCCGCCCGAAGCAGTCCGGGAAGCGACAGCCCGCCGAGGGCGAGGCCGCCCACTTGCAGAAAGCTCCGCCGCGAGATGGAATCGCAGAACCGCCCGCTTTCACCGAAGAAGGTCAACATGGGGAGCCGCCTTTCGGAGCGATGCCGGGCGTGCGAACCGCGCCGGCACCGACCGGCGCGCGACTCGCGCGTCCAGAACCACGCCGCCGATTATACCGTGCGACGGCGACGCATCAAGACCGTTCGATCCGTCGTGTTCGGCGATGCCATTCAACTCCCGGCGACATCCCACGTCCCGCCCAGCGGGTAGGACGTGGCGTAGGTCCGCTCTGCCGGAGCGGACCTCGGGGTACGGGAACGCGGGTTCCGAAAGGCGAACATCTCCCGTGATCGCACGGCCCGATCGCGACCGCGCCCCACGGTTCGATCGCTCCCTTACGGCAACGGCGGGAAATTGATCTACCGTGGTGCGTATCGTCGAGGGGTGGCTGGAGGTCGAAGCGAAGCGCAGCCCCCAGCGATGCGCCGACACGCTCTCCATTCACTGGGGGCGATCCGCCGATGCGGGTCGACGAGCGTGGACGCCCTCCCCCGGCAGATCGACCCCAGCCACCCCACCGGTTGTTCATTTTGCCGCCGCTGCCTTACGGCGACGTCGCCCCGCGCTCGACGTCCCGCCCGGCGGGCGGGACGTACTTCCGCGCGCCGGGTTCACAGTTGCAGCTTGTCCTTGCTGAGCATCACGGGGCGGCCGTTTTGGATCGTGGTCGAGAGGCGGCCGTGGACTTCGTAGGGGCCGACGCCTTTCGTTTGCAATTGGTGTTGCGTCTCGCCCTTCGCCGCGTCGAAGATGCGGATCTCGAAGTCCTGCCGGTCCGCGAGCCGCGTCACGAGGTGCTCGCCGCCGAACAGTTCCGGCAAGA
>JBBDNT010000344.1:0-9195 GCA_040877445.1 Planctomycetaceae bacterium | reverse complement strand
TCGTGACGATCGAGTAGAACTCGACCAGCACCTGCGGCACGACGCACAGGGCGATCTCGCCATTCTGCGCCCGCTCCAGCAGCCCGCGGGAAGCGGCGTGGTGCTCGGCGTCCGGGTAGTGGGCGTAGACGAGCACGTTCGTATCGACGAGCGAAAGCTCAGATTCGTCCGGCATCGTCGTACATCTCCTCGCGAGTCAGCGGCTCGATCACCTTGCCTGGCCACTCGCGCAACTGGACCGGGCGTCCTTCGGGCTTCCGGGCCTCTCGCGGGGCGTGCATCTGCTCGCGGAGCGTCCGCACGACCTGGTGCAACGCCTGAGCGACCGGCTCCGGCAGTCCCTCGACGTCGATGGTCTTCATGTGTGGTGTCCTCATGGAAGGGGCGTGAATGATGAAAAGTGCAGGACGTTTTCACCTGCATTTCGAGTGTACGGCGGCTTCCGGACGACGTCAAAGGCATTCCCGCCGACGATGCGGAACCGCGGCGCTCGAACGATGGAAGCCCTCCCCCGGATGCAAACGAACCTGAACGTCCGAAAACATGTATTTTGCGCCGCTCCGTCGGCCGCTCCCCTGCCCATCTGTGGCCGGTGACGTCTACTTGCAAGATTCCGTTGATTGTGGCAGTGTCAGCTTCATATGGCGAAACGGCGGAAACAATTCGTGCAGAACTCAGAACTGGCGCTTCGGCTGCTCGGGGAACTTGAAGCCGCGAACGGAAATCTATCGCGGCTGCCTTCCCTGTTCCCGGTGTACCTTGATCGAAACGGCGACGGCCCTGATGCTCCAACCGTGTTTCCTGAATTGATCCCCGACTTCAAGACCCTGCTTCAGCGTTACGACGAGGCGCGATCCGAGGTGGAGCGAATTCCGACGGACCTTCGACAAAATCGAAATGCTGCGGTCAGATGCGACAGGCGAGGCTCTGCTGGTAGCGGTCATCATTTCGCAAGCCTTGGAGGGATTCGCCGATCGCTACTTTTCCCCACGCTGGGGTCGTATCCAAATGGCTCTGCACAACGCAGAAGAATAATCCCGCACCATAGCAGAAATCAGGTGACGAGGTCTACAAGGCCGTTGTCGACGGCGGCGTCGATGTGCTCGAACAGTCGAACTCGAACAGCTCGTCGATCCGCCGGTCCATGCGGTCCCCGAGCTGCCGGATTGCAGCATGCATCGACTGGAGCGCCTCGTTGAACTCCCCCCGCGTCAATGGCTCGTCGGAATCGCCTTCCACATAGCGGATAACCTGCTTCATTGCATACATTCTGCCACAAATCCGCCGCGGCTGGCAACCGGTCGCTCGCTCCCCCAGAACGCCGCAGGCGGATGGGCCCTTTCCTCGAACAGGAAGCGAACGTATGAAATATGCTTTCAATGCTGCCGCAATGGCCACCGAATCGAGTGGTGAGACCTTTTCGGCGGCCCGCTGGATTGGCGTGCTAAATCAACTCAAGCAAATCGGCGGCGGACTCAGACTCGTGTGAAATCGTCCGGACGGATCGAATCCGTTCGATCCATGTGCCGAGGAAATCTCGATCGAGCCAATCTTCATGCGCCTTCCGCTGCATGGAGTCGGACAAGTGCCGATAGTGTGGTCCAAGGTCCACAATTCGATCGACCGGCAATTCCCCAAGTGGACTGTCGGCGAGGGAATGGGCAACGCCATCGCGAAGCAGCTCGATGGGCTTCCCGCACGAGTTCCTCGGCGCCTTGAGGTGGAATGATCCCGCTTCGACGGCGTAGCCGCACCGGTTCAAGCTCTTCGCCAGGATCGAATTCAGAAGTCGGCCAAGCCATGTGAAGATAATGGCGCTCTCACCGACGTCCACGACAACCAAGGTATCTGGCTCGATACGAAGATAAGCTGCCAAGGCCGCCCCAATATCGAACGCGTATGGAAGCGTTCGCGCATGGTATTTTGGGGAGTCCTGATGTTCGCCTCCGGCTCGAACGCGGTGTTGATGTGGACCGCCCCCGGGGAGCAACTCGAACGATCGGCCCGCAAGGCGGACCCCCTTTGATCCGTGTAGTCCTGCCACTGAGGCAACCGATTGGCCCGTGTCCGCGTCGATCAAAGTGATTTCGACGGGGTTAGGCTGGATGTTCGTGAAGATCGCGTTGCTTTGGATGAATGACCATCCATCGGCAGCAGGCTGGTAGATCGACCCGTGTTGGTCCAGCATGCCTGTCTGCACCATGTCGCAGAGGACTTCGCCGATCAAGTCGGCGTCAATCGGAGGAGGCACCGGTGAGGAGAACGTCTCCAAGAACTGGGTGCGCGTGCGATGGTTCTTTGGAGCTTGACGCAAGTACGCCAGCACCTGTTGCAGGAGCACTGAACGCCGAAAAGGCGGCGTTGGCCCCGCGGGCATGCCGCGTCCGGCTTGCCATACCAAGGCATCGAACATCAGCTCGCTGGCTCTGTCTCGAGCAATGCATAGAACGCGTGTCCGCCCCTTCAACCGACGGCAGCCTCGCCCGATCCGTTGCAGAAAGCTGGACAAGGAAAAGGGCGGGTCCATGCAGACGACGAGATCGATGTCGCCGATGTCGATTCCGACTTCAAGCGTCATGGTCGCGACGCATATCGCCTCCTCGTCTGCTTTGAACCGTTCTTCGGCTTCTTCACGCTTCGACTTCGATAGGCTTCCATGGTGTCCATGAACGGGAACCTTCGCGAATCTCCCGAACCGAAAAAAGCCGGCCGCTGAATCCACCTGCTTCCGACTATTCACGAACACCAACATCTTTCGAATGTCCGCAAACGCATCGGCGGCGTCGATGGCGGCATGCGCGCGATCCTTGTCGGTGCCGGCTGCGCGGATGATCTTCGATTCCAATTCTCGCTGCCCTGAAACGGAGATGATCGTCGCGTGGTCGCCAAGGTAACAGGCAGCTAGCCGCAGCGGATCAGCAACCGTAGCCGACATTGCGACGCGTTGCAGTCCCGCGAAGCCTGCTCCGCCGACGAACTTACGATACGCGGAAAGTCGGGCGAGCACCGCGCGAAGATGATCGCCGCGTGGCGAGCCGTCCAGTAAGTGAATCTCGTCGAGCACTATGGCCTGGACGAAATTCAGCTCCTCGCGGCGCAACATCAGGAGGGACTCGGTCGACTCGGGGGTCGTGACAAGGACTTGCGCGGCGATATCGTCTCCAACTCCGTGGTCGGAGGTCTTCCGCCCGAGCTGGACCCGTAACTGTTCAAGCGGGCTGTACAGTCGTATGTACAGGTCGTTGACCAAAGCTCGCGTGGGAGTAATGAGCAGAATGCTCAGACCATTCCAGCGGTTCCGTAACAGGCGTTCGCAAAGAGGGGCCATGACCGCTTCGGTCTTCCCGCCGGCGGTCGGTGCAGTCACGAGCGCGCTCGTCCCGGCAAGGATCGGCCCCATCGCCGTCAGCTGTACCGGGCGCAGCTCACGGAACGCTGCAAAAAACGCGTTCCAAGTGCGGGGCATCGCCTCGCGCAAACGGCGATGCTGCTCCAAGAGAAGGTCGAGTTCCTCCACGCCGGTTCCTCTCAGGATTCATGCCGCCAACCGTCGAATGCTTGAATCACTGCCTGCACACCGGCGCGAGTCGTCAAAGCGCCGTCTCGTTTCCAGATTCCCATCGCACGCGAGGCGATTGCCTGAACGACCGCGTCGGCAGGAGCCCCGATTGCGTACGCTTGGGCATAGGTGGGCGCAACCAGCGAACAATATCTCTTTAAGTTCTGAGTCGTCAGTGCGGGAACATCCTCCAATCGGAGCGTCCCGTACTGGGACCACAACCATTCGGGTCCATCATCCCCGCGCGGCGTCATGGCGACCGCGACTCCCATGTGACACCTGGGAGAGGTGGTGAAGGGGTACCCGCCGCATCGACCACTGTGCCACAGGACCTCTGGGTGGTCGTCAAAATCGCGACGTCCGACCTCAGCTGTGGCTCCCCAAATAAGGCCGCCGAGCAGATTGCCCGCACGACTCTGCTCCGCCCAGTTCAGCTCGGTCCACTTCTCCATTTCGTCCATCAATACAATTAGGCCCTTGTATTCCAGCAGCTTCGCCAACCGGCCGATTCCACAGAGCACAAAGCTCGCGAAATCGCCCTGAGTTCCGGCATTGAATGCCGGCCATTGGCTCGGGCCTCGGGGCGGATGAAGACGGTGCTGTGCGCGGGCGATGCGCGCCGGATAGTTCGGATCACATTCTAGCAATCCGACAAGTTCCGGCTTGTTGTGAATTTGTGTGTCGGACAACAGCCACGAGAGCGGAAAGCATTCCAACTGTTGCTCGAGCCACTGCATGCGCGCATATGGCGACTTCGCAGAGACCGTCGCGAGAAGGTCGGCAGTTTTTCGTGCGATCGCGCGCGCGCCAGTTTCGGTCGCGTTGGGCAATTTCAGATTGCGAACCAAGTCTCGGTAGACGTGATGGGGTTTGTTCAGGCGGTTCTCAGTAGCGTCAACCTCGGTTCGAACCGTAACGAATCCTTCCTCGCGCGCGATTTCCTCAAGAACGGTCAGTGCGAAAGTCTTTCCTTGCCCATATTGCCCTTTGAGCAGAAGGGCGGCACCACCACCGATGCTGACTTCTTCCAAGAACTCACGGATGAATCGCTCTGTCTTGTTGTAGCCGACCGCAAGCTGCCTTGTGCTGCCGTCAGCCGACGGCAATCCGATTCTGAGCGATTCGATGATGCAACGCGCATTCCTCTCCTCGGTCCGCTGGAAATTGCCGGCGGGAGAGTTGGGCTGCGGAATCGGCGGGGGCAACGGAGCGCCGACAGTGTCGAACTCGGATCGCCTTTCTGACGGAACTCGGAGAAAACGACCTGTCGCAATGACTCGGACGATCCAATCCGTTCCCTCGATGCGCACCAACTCGCACGAACCCCAGCGGGGGTGCTTCAGTATTGCTGAGCTGCTCGACGCCATGTTCACTCCCCCTCGGCAGCGACTTGCGCCTCCTCCGTGGCATCAAGCTCCTTACGGGTACTCTCCATCAGGCGCTCGATGTCCTCGTCGGCGAGCGGCTTGACTCCGTCATTTCGGAATTCCTGCAATGCCCGAACCCACGTTCCGACCAGAAGTCGTCGTGTGCCGGTTCCCACCATCGTCCGCTTCTGGGCTAGATTGGCAACACGTTGCAAGCTGCGGGCGAGAACCTTGTCGTCCCCTGGAGCGTCGGGGTGTGCGATTCGGAACACGTCGGTAATTCGCCTTCCCATCTGGCGCAAGAGTTCTTCCTCGTTGATCTGCAACGCCTCCAGGTTGATTCGAGTGGCTGGCATACAGCGTTGCTGAAGAGCAGGATAGACGTCGGCGAAATCCGTGAAGAAAACCGGCATCACCGCATAGAGGAAGAGCGTTCCGGGAAGATCGCCGCTATTGCACTTGTTGATGATTGTCAACAGGTTCTCACATGCGATCGCCTTGCTCTTGTTAGACATGAGGCTGAGCGACCGACGCGCTTCGTCGAACAGAAGGACGGTGCCTGTCGCGAGTTCGGATCGCTGCAGCAACTGACATAGCGATCGCAGAAAACGCATTCCGCTGGCCTTGTCGAGCTTCTCGTGGACGCCGAGGGTCTTCAGTTCCTTGGCGGGACAGGGTTCGCCGCGAAGGAAAGCAGCCGTGAGCATTGCGGCATCCCCTTCCCCGCGCAGTTTCGCCAGTAGATGGCGGACCGCAGCATGCCGATAGCCGGTGCTTTCGGTCGGTGTCGACGCCAGGCTACTCTCGACCCATTCGATGGCCTGGGCCTTGAGCTCATCGTTTGGGGTGCCCGACAGCACGCCCTCGAATTTGCGGTCGAGCAATTGCTGGAAGGCGACTTCAATGCCGCGTCCCCGGTCGATGTCGGCGAGAACCAGCGGCGGAGCCTGCAGCGACCTCGCAATCGCACCGTAGACCCTGTCCATCCGATCGAGAGGGCATTCGTCCTGCGACAGTTCGACGAATGCCGTCACGAAATTGCGAGACCAAGCTACCTCCTGAACGCATCGAAGGAATTGCGTCTTGCCGTTGCCGTAGTTCGCCTCCACCCATTTGCACGTTCCTTGGCCGTCCTGACCATCGAACGGCGTCAGCAAGCCTTCCAAGTAGTCGGAGCGCAGCCCCTGGATGATGCGGTCGGTGCCCACGTTCAAGAACGAGGCGCCGAACTTCGGGGGCTGACCGGATTCCGCGAGACTATGGATGATCCGGTGCGCCATTCTCGGGTCGAGCGAGTCCAGCATTCGGCCTCCTTTGGATGATTCGGGTCGCGGCCGCAGTCCTACGCATACGTGATCGCCTGGTAGTAGGTACCTTCACCGTACCCACGGGTACGGTCTCGCGGGAAAAAGATCGACTTCTTCGGATTGCGCGCGTTCTCGATCACGGCTGCTTCCAACCGGAAAGGATGTTCCGAGTCGGTGTTGAGGTCCGATTGGATGAACTTGGTCAAGTCGACTACGAATCGGGGGATCGAATAGTCGCCCCGCCGGAGGGATCGGCCACGTGGGGCAGACTGGCGCATCAGGGCAAGCTCGTGATGGACAGGCGGGAGCTCGACGCGAAGCTCGGCTCTGACTGGCTTGTTCTGTCGTGCCAATGCAACGCGAAGCGCTTCGTGAAGCTCGGCTGCGAATCGTTTGAGGTCGAGCGGTGCGTCGATGATCTCTTGCCTGAGAGCGATCGCGCGCTCGGCGATCTGGTGCACGTCCAACGAGACGCCCGCAGCAACTTCGAGCTTCGCATACTGAAAGGCCCCTGATTCCTTTTGCCAGGCCGGAGTGAAAAGAAAAGGACCGACCCCGAATCCGTCGGCGAGTGGAACGAATTCCAGATCCTTCGCGTCGCACGCCCGCTTGAGGTCGTTGGGAAAGGATGACCGCCGGTTCGTCTCCAAGCGATTCAGACGCTCTTCCAAGTGATTTCGCAACTGCGATGGCGATGCGCCTTCCGGTCCGTCCCCCAGGCTGCGAAGGTCGGACACCAGCTTGGATACCTCGGCAGCGATGGCAGGTTTCGCCGCTAGCGCCCGCTTGGTCTTGGCCAGTCGAGTCTTAAGCTTCTTCGCAAAGGTGGCATGCTCGCCGATTCTCCGCTCTGCGTCCTCAATGACTTCGAGGAAGACGCGGGAATTCGGCGTGGAGTCGGTTGCGGCCATGTTGCCAGCGGTTCTCGCGGTGCAGAGGACCATGCTTCAGCCGTGGCAGAAGCATGGTTGGTGATCCCCCTCCGTGGACGCGCTTTCGGTGATCGGGCTATTCGCCGCGACCTGCTTTTCGGAATACAACCAGCGTGTACGGAATTGAGCGCAAAGTCAAGTGATAGAACTGCGAATGGCCGGCTCGGTTGCGCGGTTCGGAAATCCGCGCTACGGTTCTCCTCGGTTCCTTCCTTCTCCCCCCTTCGACCGAGGAGTGCGCCCATGCTCGTCCACCTCAAGCACGGCCGCTGCCGGGAATGCGGCGGCCAGTTGGAAATCACCGATGCCGACGACGCCACGATGACCGTCGATTGCACGAACCCCGAGTGTCGTGATTCGTACCTCGTCGAGCCGGACGCCTTCGGCGACGGCTGCATGACGTACTACGTCCCCTTCGTCGGCGACCGGCTGCTGCCCGAACGCGATGATCCCTGACGTTCACCCGTTCGTAATCTGTTCGCCGCCGAATAACCACGCCACCGCTTCGCCGGTGGCATTTTCGTTGGGGCGAAGTGCGAGCGCACGAAAAAGCCCACCGAATCATTCGATGGGCGGATCGAGCTATTTCCCGCACAACGGGCACTTCTCCGCATTCGCCGAAGCGACCGCTTCGGGCGACGGCGACGGGAAGACCTTGCTTGCGGGGAGAAGCAGTCCGTGCTTCTTCACGTTGGCCCAAGCGTCGCCAGAGAGGGCGCCGCCGGGGATGACCGTGTGGCCCGTGGCTTCCGCTGTGGCGTTCGCGACCGGATCGCCGGGCGTGGCGATGACGGCCCGATCGCCGAATCGCTTGGCGAGCACCGTCTTGATCGCCTCCGGTTTCGCCCGCGAATCGCCGACAGCTTCCTGCGCCCAAGGCGCTGCGGCGGTCTCCGGCGTGAGTCGGTCGTGGACGTGGTTCAGCAGCAGCGCGTTGATCGTCCGCAGGTACGCGGGGGTCACGTTGTCCCGGTCGAAGTTGAGCGGCACCTTCTGCTGCACGTTCACGCGGTAGCCGTTGTCGGTCTCGACCACGGGGATTCCCAGCTCCAACAGGTCGCCGGAATCCACGGCCTCATGCACTTCGACAATTGCGGTGCGGACAGTGCGGCGAAGCTGGCCTTCGGCGTCCGCGATCTCCGTCGGCAGCTTCGCCTCGACCATGACGAGCGGATCGAGACGGTCGATCTCGGTTCCGTTGAAGTTCGTCCGCACCGGCGGAATGAGCCGATGCATCGCCTCCCGCACTTCAGCCAGCTCGTCGCGCGTCATCCGGATTTCGGCCCGGAACAGCGTGCCCGCCTCGCGGGCTTCGCTACCGCGGCGGCGGGTCTCTCCAAAGATGAGGCTGCCGGTCGTGGTCACGATCGTCGCGGTGCGGCAAATCGCCAGAACGAGCTTCTCGCCGAAATTGAACCGGCCGCGTTTCGTGGCATCCCCCGCCCGCGTCGAGCGGGCGAACATCGTGTAGGCGTGCCTCAGGTCGGCGAATCCATCGCCCCAGTCCTCCACTTCGATCGTCGCGTAGGGCTGGCCGGGAATCGGGTCGATCCGCACGTCGACGCGATCGCTCCCGGAATCCCAGGCGTTCTGGATCAGCTCGTAAATCGCGAACGCCTTGCCGCGCCTTTCGAGGATCGCGGAGAGGCCCTGTCTGTCCACGTCGAACCATGTCATGTCGGTGCTCCTTGGAGTGAGAAGGAAGAATCGGCGCTTCACTGCCGATATGCGGATCGGCGCGGCCTCGGGGCGCAACGCGATCCGCAGCATCGCGGGGAGAATTCGCACGCGCGAATGGCGTGCGCGGCGGCGCGAGAGACGCCGCAAAGAAAACGCCCACCGATTCGTTCGATGGGCTGCGAGTGGATCAGTCGTCCGATCCCGCTTCGCGTTCGGCGACGTGGTTCATCGCCATTTGCAGGACGGCGACCGCCGCGGGCAGGTCGCTCAGGCGGTACGACGTGGACGACTTCCATTCGTCGCCGTCCTTGTAGCGGCGCTGGAGCGACACGGTGCGGTACGAGCCGTTG
>JBBDNT010000343.1:0-9200 GCA_040877445.1 Planctomycetaceae bacterium | reverse complement strand
TGAACTTCTGCAAGGTCCGCACGACGCCCCCCTTCACATACTCGGCGATGTTCTCCACGTTCCGACGCTCCGCGCCGTGAAGCAACCCGTGCACCACGCTCTGCACGTGCTGGTGATTCTCGACCCGGCCGAACAACGGCAAGTAACGCTCCAAAAACAGGTCCAGCTCCGGCCGCAGTTTCCGCAGTTCTCGCACATCCATGTGTCGCGCCTCCTTGCGCCACGCCCGATCGGCGACTCGCCACGGCCACGCCCCCGCGCGACCGCGACACGACAAGCAAACGGAAGTCGGCTTGTAGCGAATTCCTCTTTGGCGTAGAAGTCCAATTCAAAAGGCGCTGTAGTAGTAGGCAGTCGGCAGTAGGCCGGGTCGTTCTGTCCACTGTCTACCGTCCACTACCCCTCCGGCAACACGGCGAACTTCACGTCCGCAATGCCGTTTTTCGCGCAGGCCAGCAGCAGCGGTTCGATCACGTGGTAGGGGACTTCGCGATCGGTGCGGATGCGGACTTCGAAGGGGCCTTCGTTCGCGCGGCCCGCGATCAGCAGATGTTCGATCTCGGGCATGGTCGTTTCCTTCGACTGCACGAGCAGGCGGTGATCGGCGGTGATGGTGACGATCAATCGGCGGGCGTTCGGCTCGTCGTCGTCGAGACCCTTCGTGGCGGTGGGAAGTTCGACCCCCTCGGCCGATTCGCTGCGGGCGAAGTGGCTCGCCGCGAGGAAGAAGATGATCAGCAGGAAGACGATGTCGATCAGCGGCGTGATGTTGAACGCCAGCCCGTGTTCGCGCGCGCGGGAAGGCAGCCTCATCCGGTCTTCTCCTGCGAGGCGGGACGGGGCAGCGCGACCGACGGACGGGCGGCGTCTCCTTTCCGCGCCCGCCGGGCCTCCAGCAGCGAGACCTTGTAATCGAAGAACACGTGCTCGGCGACGGCGGTCCCGTCGGCGACCAGCTCGTCGATGCGGTTGCGGAACCAGGCGAACGCGGCCAAGGCGGGAACGGCGACGCCCAGACCGAGCAGCGTGGTGACCAGCGCGCGGTAGATGCCGGGGGCCAATTCGGAGACCTGCGGATTGGCGGTCGTCTGGAACTCGTGGAAGGCGATGATCATGCCCCACACGGTGCCGAGCAATCCCAGCATCGGGGCGAGCGTGCCGATCACCGAGAGGTACTCGATCTTGCGGAACAACCGGGCGGCCTGGGCGGCGCTGGCGTCTTCCATTCCTTTCTCGACCGAGGCGTACCCCGCGCCGGCCTCGCGCAGGCCGGCCGCGAGCACGTAGGCGAGAAAGCTGGGATGCTCGCGGCAGAGTTCTTCGGCGGCGGCGAACTGGCGTTGCTGGATCAACTCGTGGACTTCGGCGGCGGTGTCTTCGGGGATGAGCGCGCCGCGGCGGATGCTGATGAGGTGCTCGACGACGAGGGCCACCATCGCCAGGCTGAGGACGAGGATCACGATGCCGATCGTCCCGCCGGCGCGGAACAATTCGGCGGGGTCGAGCACCGCTTCGCCGCCGCCTTCGGCGGGGGCGGCGGCGGCGGGTTCGCGCGGCGGGGCCGGGTCATCGATCCGCGGGTCCTGCGCCACGGCCGGTGCGGCGAGACCCATCAGCAACACGAGGACGAGCACCGCGAACGCGACTGTACGCCGAAGGCGTTGCGCGACACCGCCTGGTACGCCGTCAGCCTTGATCTTGTGGGTCGAAGCCCCCGCAGGATGGATTGCCGATCCGTCCGCCGTCGTGGGGCAGGCTTTCCAGCCTGCCGCCGGCTCACCGGCTGGCTCGGACCGCCGGGCAGACAAGGATGTCTGCCCCACGATTCGGCAGGCAGTGCCCGTTTCGGGCGCGTCGGCACTGCTTCGGTCGAGCGGATGCACCGCGACGAAGTTCGGCCGGTTCGGCTCGACCGAAGCAGTGGCACGGTCGGAGGACAGGGCGCAGCCGCTCGTCATGGTGCGTTTCCTTCCGTTTTCCATGAGTCGAGCAAGGCCTGCGCGTCCTGCGCGAACGGGGTGTGGGCGAAGCGGCGGAGCACGTCGTGACAGACGCGGATCGCCTCCGTTTTCTGACCGATCAGCGCGAGCGCCTCGGCCGCCTCGACGCCGGCCCGGGCCGCGAGATGCGCGTCGGACGGGCTGACCAGAGGCAGCCACAACAGGAACGTCGCGGCCCGATCGTACTCGCGGCGATCGAAGCAGGCGCGGCCGAGCACGTAGTACGGTCCGCCGCGGAGTTCGGCGGGCAGCGCTTCGATCCGCCGTTGCCAGTCTTCGAGATGGTCCGGCCCTTGGTTGCTTTCGATCCGTCGCGTTCGCCATTGTTGCGCGGCGGCAAGTTCGGCGACGTGCGGATCGGGACTGGTGAGCAACTTGCGCAATTCGACCTCCGCCCGGTCGCCGTACTTCGGGTCGAACAGCAGGACGCTGGCGCCCATCAGGCGGGCGGCGTCGCGGGTTTTTTCGAGGAGCGTGCGGGCGTCGTTCACGTCGCGGTCGGGGAGGGGAGTCGAACCCCATTCGAGCGGAATCAATCCGAAGTGGCGGGTGTGCCGGTCGCCGGCGACGAGCAGGTCGAACCGTTGCCGGGCGGCCGCGTAGTCTCCGGTCGCCAGGGCGCAGCGAACGAGTTCGGCGAGGATTTCGCGGCGGACCCATTCGCGGTGCGGCTCGCTGCCTTCGACGGCGAGCGCGGTGCGGAAGGCTTCGGCCGCGTCGTCGAAGCGACCTTTCTCGAAGAGTTCGCGGCCCTGTTCGTGCGAGTTCGTCCAGGGAGTTTGGACCTCGACGACCTGCGCGGCGGGGAACGTGAGTTCGCGTCCCGACTCGGGACGAATGCGGATCTCCCGTCCGTCGTAGTCCAGGATGGTGCACTTGTGAGTGAAGCGTCCGCCGTTCTCGAGTTGGAGGGTGACGGAATCCCGCGGCGGATCGGCGACCTGCGCGAGGGCGGCGCCGATCAGGCAGGTCAGGAGTGCGGGAGAGGCGATGGTCATGTTCGAAGGCGCGAAACCGCAAGCGTGAGGAGGCCCGTCTTCTCGATCCACTACCGGCCGTCCACTCGCCGGTCACCGTTGGTCGCTTCGGCGGATGTCGCGATAGATGTAGGTGCCGCCGTTCTGTTCGGCGAGACGCTCGATGTAGCCTCCGCCGGCCAGTTCCGAGCCGATGCCGAACCGCACGCAGTGAATCCGCGCGTCGGAGCGGTTCGACTGCCTGATGCGGCCCAGGTCGGCGGCGGTGAGTCCTTCGCCGTCGGTCAGCAGGAAGATCACTTCCGGTTGAAACGAGAGCGCCTTGAGGATCGCCGGGAGGTCGTTGGTGCCGGCGTCGGCGACGATGCCGTTGACGTACTGCCGCGTCTTGGTGCGGTTCACGTCGCTGGCCGAGTAGAGCGCGTCGTTTTCGCCGTCGAGGCGCATCGCGGTTGCCTCGGTGTTGTAGAAGATCACCTGGTACTGCTGATTGCTCTGAAGCGATTCGAGGCTGGCGATCAATTCGGCCTTGGCGAGTTGCAGCGGCTCTCCCGCCATGCTGCCGGACCGGTCGAGCACGTAGACCACGCGGGTCGCTTTGTCGGGGATGCCGAGAAAGCTGACGGTCCCCACCAGCGAAGCGCCGCCGGCGGCGGGACCGGTTGTTCCCTTCCCCGGGACCAGCAGGTGATTCTCGTGGATGTCGGTCGCTCCCGCCGTCGAGGGAGAGAACGTCGGCGCGCCTGGTCCGAGCGTCTCCGGCCGGGGCACGTCGAGTGGAACGGGGGCGTCGCGCGGGACGGCGGTCGGGTTCGCGTTGGATTCCAAAGCCGCCCGCAGCGGGGCGTCGTCCTCTTCGGGCGAATCGGTTTCCGGGTTCGTCTGGTCGAGGCTTTTCCCCTCGCTCTTCACGACGATGCCCACCGTGCGGAACGCCTCGCCGCGTTCGAAGCCGGTCCCGCCCTGCCCGCAACTCTTGAGGGTCGACACGAACAGCAACAGCCCGCCGACATGCAGCACCAGCGACGCCAGCCAACTCGGCACGGTCAGCCGGGCCGATCCGCGGACGAATTCGGCGGGGTGGGCCGGCCGGCTGCTGGATGTCGCGGAAGTCGGCATGAGAGATGAACCGGCGGGCGGGCGCGGATCGTTCCGCGGAAATCACTCGGGCGGCGCAGGAGCCGGGCGCGCAGGCGTCGCGGGCGTCGCCGCGCGCCGCAGTTCGGCCAGACGCTGGGGAGTGATGTCGTTGACGTACACGCCGTCGGGAGGCTCGAATCGGAATTCGCTGTCGTCCACCACGTCGTTCAAGATCACTTCGACGAAGTCGAGGGTGACCATCGGAGTGAGCGGTCCGTCCCCCCCGGGACGCTTCAGATACTGAATTCTGCGGGGAAAGTCCCGCGAGTCAAGGAACAATCGCATCCGGTCGGGAACGTGCTCGGGCAACGGCTGCTTGGCCAACTCCGCCAACGCCGCGTCGTCGAGTTTCGCGTTCCCCCGGCCGTGCAGCACCTTCAGGAATTCCGGCGTCCATCCGCCGGACAGCACGGTGAACTCCATCCCGTCGATCGTCGCCTCGCGGATGTCGTCGAACTCGATCCGTTGAGTCACGGCCCCCAGCAATGCGGGAAGCCCGCCGAGACCGAGCTCCAGCACCGCCAGGTTGTGAGGCGTCTCTCCGTAATCGCGGACGGCGGCGAGCACCTGCTTGATGTCCTGCCGCGTGATGTTCGGCTTCTCGGCCGCTTTGTCGGCCGCTTCGGGACCGGCGGACTTGATCTGGTTCACGGTGAACAGCACGTCGCCGTCGCAGATTTCCTCGTAGATTCCCTCGGACTCTCCCAGCAGCACGCGATAGCGCAAGGCGAGCTTGTGGTTCTTGCCCGCGATGTACTTGCCGGTGACCTTGAACCGCCGATCGCCGATCGACACCGTTTCGAGGAGTTCGGCGCGAATGGAATCGTGCTCGGTGATCTTGGCGGCGGCGGCGTCGAGGCGGCGAAGCGCCTTGACCCGAATCGCATCATCGGCCGGGGCGGCGGTTTCTTCGGACGGGTCGGCGGACGTCCTGGGGGCCGGAGTTTCGGCGGGACGCGCGGGATCCGCTTCCTGCGCCCGCAATTCCAGCCCGCCCTGGAATAGCGTCCCGCTCCATGGCGCGGCGCACGAAGCGACCGCGAGGCCGATCACGACGAGTGTCAAACTGCGCAAGATGTGCATCCTATTCCGAAAACACCGGATTCGCCAAAGGTTCCGCCGACGCCAGTCCGAAAGATACTCACAGCCGATGTTACGCGATTTCCGCTCGGCCTGTCCATAAGAAACCGCGCGCCGCCGCTCGCAGGGATGCGGAACGGCTCGGGGGGCACTTCCACGAAGGGGACACGATGAAGTATTACTTCCTGGCACTGGCCACCTTGGTGGTCGTCTGCGTAGGCTGTTCCGTCGTGGGGGACGGGCAGCAAGTACTCCACGACAACCAGCAGTACCACGCGCCCCCCGCGCACATGCTGACCAACCCCGGGCCCATGGTCGACGGACCCGGTCCCGGCGTGATGGCCCCCTTGGCGCCGGTCGCCCCGCGGGCCTTCGCCACCATGAGCACCCAGGTCCGGTTCATCGGACCCGCTGGTATGGATATCGGCTGGCAGGTGCCCGACGGATACGCCGAAAACCAGCTGATCACCCCCGGCCGCTACAACTTCGCGCAGCCGGCGACCTATCGGCTGAAACTGTCGCATGTTCCGGGTCGTCCGGGATTGGTGCTCTACCCGACCTTGCAGGTCTACCCGGCCCATCCCACGACCGACGCGTATCTGTCGCACAGCAGCGTGCCGATCGAGTTGACCGATGAGGACATCGACCAGGTCACGAGCAACAACTTCGTGACGAAGGTGATCTACCTGCCCGATCCGCGGTTCCAGGAACTGGCGGTGGCGGGCGTCGAGACGCTGGTTTCGACCCGCCTCGATCCGGGCATCGATCCGGTCGCCGAGGCCGATCGCCGAGGCACGGTGATGGTCGTGCTCCGCCTGGGCAACACCGACTTGGAAATGCCCTCGCCGGTTCCCGGCGATCCGAACGGCGCCACCCTCCGCGACGACAACCTGCGGCCGGTCGGTCACGAGGAAGGTCCGACGGAAGTTCGCTATCAGCCGCCGATGCCGCTGGAGATCATGTACGGAATGCAGGGCGTGCCGGCGCCGATGATCGCGGGCGTTCCCAGACATCCCGGCCAACCGTCGTTCAACCCGATTTCCGGAGTGAACGGAACGCCGACTTGGGGTCTGCCGTCGCAGTACGTCGGCACGCCGATCGGACTGCCCGGACCGCATCATCTCCCATTGGGCCGCCCGGCGTCACTGCAATCGCACACGGTTCGAAACCTCGATGCGTTCCAGCCGCCGAAGCCGGTGCGTCACTTCCTGGTGGACGTGAAGCAAAGCCCGCGGCCGCGGATTCCGAAGCCGGTGTCTCACGTCGAGTACAGCGAAAAGCACCCGGTGTTCGCTCCGGGCGAGACGGCCTACCCGGCTCACATGCTGCCTCAGCAAGGCGCGCCGCAGTACCCGCTGCCGCAGTCGCCGCACCACATCTACGAACCGCACTACCGGTGAGCGGTTCGGATGAGACAGCCATGGTCCCTCTCCCCCGGCGTGCGGGGGAGAGGGACGAGCCTCCGCGTAAGCGGGGGAAAGCGAGCCTCCCGCATAAGCGGGGGGAGAGTCGAGAGTCGAGAGTCGAGAGTCGAAAGTCGACAGTGGGCCGGCACGACGCTTGCGGTTTCGCGTGTTCAAGGAGGGGTTAGGTGGCCGGAATTCATCGACTCGCCGCATTCGCCGCCCGAACCGCGGCTTCGGCCGCCATCGTCCTCTCGGGGGGCTCGGCCCTCGTCGCGCAAGACTGGCACCGCGATCCGCACGGCATGTATCAGCCGTTGAACCAGTCGGCCCCGCCGGGACGCACCGCCCTGTGGTACGCCGGGGCGGGGCGGATTCATCCCGTCGAGCAACAGACGGTGCGGGTGGCGCTCCCCTCGACAGGCAAGGCGACGATCTTCACCGCCGAACCGGCCGAGCCGGTCGTCGTCGAAGCGCCCGGAATCGTCACGCTGAACCTGGCGCACGTCTATCGCTTGCGGATCGCCGAGATGCCCGAGTTTCCCGGAGTGGAGTTGTATCCGTCGATCGAGTTGGTCGACCGGCTGCACCCGCCGCAGGGACAAGAGAACCGCTTCCCGTTGCCGGTCGAATTCCACGAAGAGGAAATCGAGGCGGCGCTCGCCGGGAACCTGGTGACGAAGGTCGTCTACCTCGAGCAGCCGCAGCTCGCGCGGATCGAGGGAGAAGAGCCTTCCATTCCCGTGGCGGACGTTCCGAACGCGATCAACCTGTTCGCCGCCGCCGATCTGCGCGGCCGGCCGCTGGCGATCATCCGATTGGGAAGCCGCGTGCCCGAAGGGCCCGGAATGGGACCGGGCGGTAACGCGGCAGCGTTCTTCGGGACCGGCCGGCAGGTGCTGGCGCCGTGATGAGATTCGGTCCAGTGGGGCGGACATTCTTGTCTGCCGACAGGAACGACAGTTCCAGGTAGACGGCAAAGACAGATCAAGGCAGACAAGGATGTCTGCCCCACGCAGGGGGAGTCCGGCATGAATGCGTTCCAACACTGGAAGCGTTTCGCGCGGCGCAAGTCGTGGGCGGCGATTGCGGCGGCCTCGCTCAGCTCGTGCACCGCGCTGTCGTCCAAGCCCGAACCGACTCCGCCGACCGTACACCTCGGCCCCGCGCTGATCGACTCGATCGCCGTCCGTCCGCCGGTAGAGGCGCAGCGGATCGCCCACCTCGGCGGAGTGCAGCAATCGAACCACCAGACCGCCGAGCAGGAATCGGCCGGACGCATCGACCGGATTTCCGGCGAGCGAATCGCGCCAGAAGGCGCGGGCGACGCGCCCGCCACGAATTCCGCCGACACGACACCGGGGACGGTGCATCTCGCCGGCTCGCCGCAGATTCCACCCGGCGGCCCGATGCCGCCGGCCATGCCCGCCGATATGCGGGTGCAGTTCACGCCCGCCGAGCCGCGCGTCGCGATCGAAGACGGAGGGCCGGCGCTGTATCCCGACGAGTACCTGTTCGACGGCGGCGACCGCGGGATCCCCGTGCATTACGATCACATTCACCGGCACGGGCTGGACACCGAAGACACGATCGCCGAATACACCGATGATCGCGGCAATCGGCACATGCGGCCGTCGAACCGCGTCGCGGTGTACGCTCCCCGTTTCGCGTCGGTCCGCACGTTGGGCGGGCCGCAAGCGCACGTGGGGGTCGGTCATCCCGCCGCCGCCCGCGACCGCACGGGCATCGTCGATGCCCGGCATCGCCAAGGGCCGACGCGGCACGATCAGCGACTGGCGGGGACTTCGATCCGCGTGAGGTCGCGGGCCAGCCGATACGACATCGAGCAGGCCTGGTCGGAGACGGCCCAGTCGGACCGCGTCTCGGAGCACCAGAAGCTCGCCAACGTCTACCAGAACGTGACCTTCCTCCGCACCGGCCGCCTCGAAGACACCGACGCCGCCTGGCTCGCCACGCGGATTCAAGCGGCGATCACCTGGAGCCGCGACCAGCAAGTGATGATCTCCGCGAAGGTCGACGGCGTGCAGGAAGTGAAAGCGTCGCTTCGCGAAAGCACGCTGGTGGGAACCGAGGACGACGTCGCCGACGGCCCGCTGCGGATCGTCAAGCTGGCCGACCGCGCCGTCGCCGAGCCGGGGGACATCGTCACCTTCACGATCCGCTACGACAACCTCGGCGACCGTCCGGTGCATCACGTGCGGATCGTGGACAACCTCACGCCGCGGCTGGAATACGTGGCGGACAGCGCCGATTCGGACCGTGCCGGCCGGCTGGTGGTGGAGGACAACGCGGAAGGGAGCCTGGTGCTGATCTTCGAAGTGGACGAGCCGATCCCCGGACGGCAGGGGGGAGTGGTCACCTTCCAGGCGCGCGTGCGCTAGCGGCGGGACAGCGAGCGCTCACGCGCGCCTCCCGCATCGCGAGCCTCCCGCGTGAGCGGGGGGAGCACGCCGCCGCGACTTCCGACGCCGACTCACCGAAACCCGAACCGATCGCGGTCAACGAAGTCAAGTCGCGCGAGGTTTTCGGCCGATCTTATCGCGGCCAGCATGAACTTCGGATTCCCCGCGAATCCCGGG
>JBBDNT010000342.1:0-9221 GCA_040877445.1 Planctomycetaceae bacterium | reverse complement strand
GGGCTTTCGCTGCGCGAAGCGCCCCCGCCACCCGACGCCGGAGGAATTCAACGGCCGAAGGTCGACCGTCGCCATACGGTGCGGATTGCGAAAGCGAAAGGCATTCTGATATCTTGATCCGTCGGCCGGGTGCATCCAGTATCCGGCCTCCGACAGCGGAAGCCGCAGTCCCGTCCGCTTGACCTTCGAATTCGCCGAGGAAGCGCCGATGTCTCTCGTGCCTCTTCGTTCGCGCCGGCTGGTGTCGTCGTCGCTGATTCTCGCCTGGATGTGCGTCGCCGGCCCCCGCGCGTCGGCCGAAGAGAACTGGCCCCGGTTTCGCGGGCCTCATCAAGACGGGCAGTCGCTCGAAGAGATCCTGCCGGTTCACTGGTCGGCGGACGATGTCGCCTGGCGCGTGCCGCTCAAGGGGGAAGGGCACTCGTCGCCGGTGCTGTGGGGGGACCGCATCTTCCTCACCACGGCGCTCGAGCGCGGGAAGCAGCGGGTCGTGCAGTGCTTCCATCGCGGCGACGGCAAGTTGTTGTGGGAGCACGTCGCCTGGACGGGAACGCCCGAGGAAAGCCACAAGATGAACGGCTGGGCCTCCGCCACCTGCGCCACCGACGGCGAGCACGTTTACGCTTTCTTCGGCCGCGGCGGCGGGCTGTTCTGCTACACGCTGGACGGCAAGCTCGTGTGGAACAAGGGAAACGACGAACTCGGCGACTTCCCCGGTCCGTGGGGAACCGCCGCCTGCCCGGTCATCGTGGGGGATCTCGTCATTCAGAACTGCGACGCCGACGACGGCTCCTACCTCCTCGCCGTCGACAAGCGGACCGGCGAGACGGCGTGGAAGACGGTCCGCCCGCCTCTTCGCGGATGGAGCACGCCGATTCTGTTCGAGGCCGCCGGCCGGCAGGAACTCGTCGTCAATGGCGACAAGGGCGTGCAGGCCTACGACCCGGAGACCGGCAAGGAACTGTGGTTCTGCAAGAGCTTCGACGGACGCGGCGACCCCTCGCTGATTCTCGCCGACGGACTGGTGATCGCCCTCAACGGCAAGCCGGCCCCCCTCTACGCGGTCAAGCCGGGCGGCGACGGCGACGTGAGCGAGTCGCGTCGCGCGTGGGTCACGCCCCGCAGCGCCGGTCGCGATTTGCCGTCCCCCGTGCTCGTCGGCGGCGAGGTTCTGATCGTCAACATGCAGGGGGGCATTCTCACCTCGTACGACTTGGCGACCGGGAAGGAATTGTGGAAGGAGCGCGTCGGCGGGAACTACGCCGCCTCGCCGGTGGCCTACTCCGGGCACGCGCTCTTCGTCGGTGAAAGCGGCGAGACGGTCGTCGTCAAGCCGGACGCGAGCCCGCGGGTCGTCGCCCGCAACAAGGTGAACGCAACCGACGAGGAGATCTTCCGCGCCTCCCCCGCCCTCAGCGAAGGCCAGGTGTTCCTCCGCTCCGACGGAGCGCTGTACTGCATCGGAAAGCGGCGGACGGCGGCGGAATAGCCTTCACGCCTCGCGGGTGACGCATGGAGCGCTGCGACGTCTTGATCGTCGGCGGAGGGCCCGGCGGTTCCTCCTGCGCGCGGCGGCTCGTTCAGTCCGGGGCCGACGTCCTCGTCCTCGACAAGCAGCGCTTCCCCCGCGACAAGACCTGCGCCGGCTGGGTCACGCCCCCCGTGCTCGCCGTCCTCGACTTCGATCCCGACGACTATCGTCGGAACGCCGCGTCGGCGAACCCCGCTGCGTCGCCCCGCGTCTTCCAACCCATCACCGGCTTCCGCACCGGCATCATCGGCGGCGACGAGGTCGAGACGCATTACGACGAACCGGTCAGCTACGGCATCCGCCGCTGCGAGTTCGATCATTATCTATTGGAACGTTGCGGGGCGCGGCTCCGGCTCGGCGAAGCGTTTCGATCCGCCGAGTACGCGGACGGCGTATGGCGCGTGAACGGCGAGATCGAGGCGAAAATGCTCGTCGGCGCCGGCGGACACTTCTGCCCCATCGCCCGCCGCCTCGGCAACCGCGCCGGAACTCACGCCGCGAACGGAGCGGAACCCTCGAATCCCGAGGCAAGCGACGACTTCCAACCATCGGTCGTCGCGGCGCAAGAAATCGAGTTCGAAGTTCCCGTCGACGAACTGTCGCGCGTGCACGTCGCGGGGAACGTCCCGGAGCTTTTCTTCTGCGAAGATCTCCAGGGATACGGTTGGTGCTTTCGCAAGGGGAACTGGCTGAACATCGGGCTGGGGCGGGTCGATCGCGAGAAGGTCTCGCGGCACGTCGCCGCATTCTGCGATTTTCTGCGCGAGCGCGGCAAGGTCGCCTGCGCGATCCCGCCGAAATTCCACGGGCACGCCTATCAGCTCTACGAGCGCGTCGCGCCGCGGCTCGTGGACGACGGCGTGCTGTTGGTCGGCGACGCGGCCGGTCTCGCCTATCCGCAAAGCGGCGAGGGGATCCGCCCGGCGGTCGAATCGGGACTACTGGCGGCCGACGCGATCGTCGCCGCCGCCGGCGACTACTCCCGCGACCGCCTCGCACCCTACGCGACGCGCATCGCCGAACGCTTCGGCCCGCCGCGCACGAGCGGCGCGGCGGACTGGCTTCCCGCCGCGTGGCTGCATTACCTCGCCGCGAAACTGCTCGCCACGCGGTGGTTCTCGAAGAAGGTCGTGCTCGAGAAATGGTTCCTGCACAGCGCGACGCCGGCACTGCGACTCGATCCGCCGTCACTGATGAAGGGACGTGATTCTCCACCTGAAGAATGAGAAACGACGCTCGAATCGGGTCGCTGAAACGCAGGCGTCGCACTGTCGAGTGGAGTGCTCGTTTTGTCGGCTCTCGCGGCGCCCACCGGGGGGGCTGACGCCCCCCGCTCGCCATCCGAGTCGATCATTCCCGCTCCGCCCCCCACAGCCGGGCCAGTTCCACCAGCACATTCACGGCCTGCCGCATCTCCTCCACGCTGGTCCATTCCAGCGGCGAGTGCGGGTTGTGCTGGCCCGTGCTGAGGTTCGGACAGGGGAGGCCGAGTTCCGTCAGCCGGCTGCCGTCCGTTCCGCCGCGGATGATGTCCTCCCGCGGCTCCAGCCCCGCCGCGCGCGTCGCGGCGATCGCGAGCGGCAGCGCTCGCGGCTCCTTCGCCAGCCCGTCGCGCATGTTGCGGTACTGCTTGCGGATCGCGATGTCGATTTGCGCTTTCGGGTACTCCACCCGCAACGCCGCCGCGATCGATTCGAGCAGCGCCGCGTATTCCGCGAGCGCCGGCGTCTCGAAGTCGCGGAGGATGATTCGCGCCCGCGCCTCGGCCACGCTCCCTTCGATCTCGTAGGGATGCAGAAACCCTTCGCGGCCGCAGGTCGTCTCGGGAGAGAGCGCGTGTTGCGGCAATCGATCGAGGAACGCGGCGAGAATGCGGATCGCGTTCACCATCGCGTCCTTCCCCACCGAGGGGTGCGTGTTGACTCCCCGCACGGTGACGACCGCCAGGATGTCGAGATGATCGACGCCGCGGCCGATCTCCTCGTCGCAGGTGAAGCACAGCCGCACCGGCCCGTGCGGGATCTCGGGATGCGCGAGCAGATGCTCGGCCGCGCTCATGATGACGGCGATCCCCGCCTTGTCGTCGGCCCCCAACAGCGTCGTCCCGTCCGTCGTGACGACCGTCGCGCCGATCAGCTTCTCGAGCGACGGATTCTCCGCCACGCGAATCAGGCGGCTCGCATCCCCCGGCAGCACGATGTCGCCTCCCTGGTAATTCTCATGCACGACCGGATTGACGTTCGTGCCGGAAAACTCGGGCGACGTATCGACATGCGCGACGAAGGCGATCGCCGGCGCGGCATGCGTCCCGGTCGCCGGCACGGTCGCCATGACGATCCCATGCTCATCGAGCGACACATCGGCCAACCGCATTTCCTCGCACTCCCGCGCCAGCAACCGCGACAACTCAAGCTGCTTCGCGGTGGAAGGCACCGAATCGCTGTGCTCATCGGCCTGAGTGTCGATGCGAACGTAGCGGAGGAAGCGGTCGAGGAGGGGCATGGTTGAGGGTTGAGGGTTGAGAGTTGAGAGTTGAGAGTTGAGAGTTTAGAGTTTAGAGTTTAGAGTTTAGAGTTGAGGGAACGCGTTGCGGAAGACGCTACTTCAGAAGCATCTTCTTCACATGCGCTTCCAACTCCAGGTCAGTCAACAAACGGTCGAACCCATTGACTGCCGGCTGGTTGATCTTGACGGACTTCGCGACCGACTCGATGAACGATTCGAAATCCGGGTTCACCGCCGCGATTCGATCGACGGTCTTCCAGTCGATTTCCGTCCGTTCGCGTGCAGCCAAGAGAACCGCGCTATCGAGCGGGTCGTTGAGATCGAATTGAATCACTCCGATTCCAAAGCTCTGCGAAAGCCTGGTCAACTCCGCTCGGAAGTCCGGATCCTCATCGATCTCGACCGCGACCAGATATCCCTCGTGCGCCCACGACGAGTTCGAGACCGCCTGGAAGAAATACTCGCGAAGCGTCGGGAAATCGAGGGCCACCTTCACTTCGAACGAGTACAGGCGCGCGGCGAGCGCGCCGGTGCTCTGCGCGAGTTGGACGACCTCGTGCGTCCAATCCTTCGTGGTTAGCGCGAATCCGACCACGTCCGGATGAATCCACTGGTTGTGCTTCTCGCCCTTCTTCAGAGATTTTTCGTGATAGACCGTCCGGCAATGAGCGCCGAAATTCCTGTCCGCGAACCATACGAGCAGCGGGTGCAGCTCGAGTTCCTTGTATGTCTTCTGCTTGACCGCGACCGTCGGTCCGGTGAACTCCCGCTGCGGAACGGTGGAGATCGATCCCGCCAGCGACCTCATTGCGAATCGGGCCGGACGAGCCCCGACTTTGATGAAGGCGGAGTTGGGCTTTTGCACGTCTGTGTAGAGCCGCGCGCCGAGGGTCGCTACCGGCGTCTTGCCGGTGCTTTGCAGACGTGCCGCCAGTCCCCTCTGCTGGGCAGCCCCCCAGATCTCCGGCGCACTCAGCGGATGCGGCGCGTCCTGGAGCACGAGCCTGGCCAGTTCGACGAATGATATTTTCGCGTTGCCTGGAGGCGCCATCTTGTTCCCGCTCCCTATCCAATGCAGTGCCCGAGCATTCGTCCTCTGAAACTCAAGATCGGCGCAATTCCTCCCAACTCGCCGCCGGCCCGTCCAGGAGCAGCCGAATGTGGTTCAACACGTCGCGACCCAGAACGCCAACCTCCGCATCAGTCACGAGGAACAGTCCGCGAAACCTTCTGCCGAGAAACACGAGGTCGGCACGAGCAGCCCGAGACTCACTGGTCGTGCCGTCGAATGCGATCAACTGATACGTCTCGGGAGTGCCGACGATTCCGAGCGATTCGATCACGGACTTCGGCAGCAGCGTAACGTCCGCTCCTGAATCGATCAGCATCGGCACACTCGGGTCGCCGGCGCGCTCGTCGGGGCGGCGCAATTCGACGGTCGCCAGAGGCGCGGGCGGTGAGAAGCGGCGGTCATCATAGGCCGGCATCAAGCGGCTCCTCGACGACTTCCTTCGCGAACTCGCCCGCGCGCTCTTGCTGCGCGAGCCGGGGGCTGCCGACGTGGAATTTCTGCCGCTCGAAATCCCCCTGCCACTTTCCAGCGGTTTCGAGGATTCCTTTCCGCCACTCCTCGGCCGATGGTGTCGAGGGTTCGGTCGCGGGTTCGATGGTGATGCGCACCTCGCGGTCCGCGTCGGCGGGACCGATCGGGAGGGTCAATTTCAGGACTCCGTCCCGTCCGACTTTCGACTTGACGACGATCCGGTTCACTGGAATGCCCCTTCGCGTTGAAGTGCCTGCCGAGGCGAGAACTCGACTTCATGTTACACGACAAGGCCGTCAACGTCGATTCGCTGGATCGAACGGATGCCGATCGAGATCCTCCGCGAAGCCGGCGGAGGCATCGTCCCCGAACGGCTGCAGCGCCCTACCGGGGCCTGCCTCGATCCCGCGGGGGATGGGACGGGACCTGTGCGGCGTCCACCTTGTCGCCGTTGCGGTCGATGTAGTACCAGTCGACGTCGATTCCCACGTCGGCGAAGCTCGTTTTGATCCGACTGATGAGCGTCTCGTTCCCGACCTGCGCCACGCCACCTTCGAACTCGCCCACCGCGTCCCACTGCGGCGAGACCACTTCGTTTCCGTCGCCGTCGATGAACCCCCACTGGTAGTGATCGCCGACGTACCGCCCAATCGCCGCACGGCCCTCGTGATAGGTACCGATGTTCCAATCCTTCGGCCCTGCGCGCCACTGGCCGCTCCGATCGATCAGGCCACGCAGTCCGCCGACGCGCACGTACGCCCTGTCGTCCGCGAACGTGTCCTGCACAACATCGAACGCCGGCGCAATCACGATTTTACCCTCGGCGTCGGCGTAGCCCCACCGGCCGTCGACCTCGACTGCCGACAGCGGTTCAAGGCGCGCCGCATCGCGCCTCGGCGGGCGCGGCGGCATCGTCGTCGAATCGTCGCCAGCGCAGCGCAGGCTCAGTGCCGCCAACGCGGCCACCAAGACGAGCGCAGTGACGCGTGTCACGTGCTTCATACGCTCACCCTCCATTCAGACAAAAAAGCAGGACCGGTGGTGCCGGGCGGATTGCCGAGACCGCGAACATGGCGATTCGCTCCGCCGCCGCATCTTCGAGATCGCGAAATCGGACAGGACGAGGGGCGATGCGGATGATTCGGCCGGGGGTTTGGCGGATCTCCTGCGACGACATCCGCCATCGTACATGTTCGACCGCTGAACGCATCATCGTTCGGGCGAACGCCCCGGACGAGCCTCGGTCCAATACTACGCTGCTGAATCAATGATCCTTCAGTCTTCCGGCCATGTCCAGCCCCTCCGCGCGCGTCGTGAGCGTGCCTTCCAGTTGCGCGTCGCGGAGCGTTTCCAGGATTTCCTTGAACCGCGGGCCGGGGGCGAGGCCGAGGGTGATGAGGTCCGCGCCGCCGACGAGCGGCGGCGGGTCGATCTCTTCGCGCGGCGTCGTCCGCAGATACTCTTCGCAGAACAGCACCGGCGCGAGGTCGGCGCCGTGCGCGAGGAGCTTCACCCGTTCGAGCCGCAAGAGGTCGTCGAACAGGGGATGCGCCATCAGCCGCTTCAGTCGCGATTTCGAAAGCGTCGCCGCGTCGTCGAGCGCGTCGCGATGCTCCGACATCCAGACGACGGCGTCGGTCTCGTGGTTCGACAATCGCAGCCGCCGGCAGATTTCTCCCGCGTATTCGGGAACCGTGTGCAGCAGCCCGGCGAGCGCGAGTTCGAATCGGGGTTCGTCGAGATGCTGCAGCAGGTGGAACGTCGGCTCCAGGTCGATTTTCCCGGCGAACAACTCCGGGACGATCTCGGCGAGCAGGCCGAGGTCGCGCGCCAGGCGCACCGCCCGCATCCGGTGCGGATCGACGAGCATTCGCTTCAGTTCCTGCGCGATCCGCTCGGCGCTCACGAGGTGCAGTTGCGGGGCCATCTCGCGGACCGCTTCGGCCGTCGCGGATTCCAGTTCGAAGTCGAGCGTGGCAGCGAACCGCACGGCCCGCAGCAGCCGCAGCTTGTCTTCGGTCATCCGCGCGCGGGGATCGCCGATCGCCCGCACGATCGCGCGGCCCAGATCCTCTTCGCCTCCCACATAGTCGAGCACCCGTTGTTCGAGCGGGTCGTAGAAGATGCCGTTGATGGTGAAGTCGCGGCGGCGGGCGTCTTCTTCGGCGGTGGCGAAGGCGACGGAGTCGGGCCGGCGGCTGTCGGAATAGGGGCCTTCGGTGCGGAACGTGGCGACCTCGATGTCTCCCGCGTCGCGCGACCCGTGCACCAGAATCACGCCGAAGCTCGCCCCGACGGCCCGCGTGCGGCGCTTGCCGAACAGTTCGCGGACTTGTTCGGGGCGGGCGTCGGTGGCGACGTCGTAGTCCTTCGGCGTGCGCCCGAGAAGAAAGTCGCGCACGCACCCGCCGGCCCACAGCGCGACGTGCCCCGCTTCCCGCAGTCGGCGGACGACCTCGACGGCGAACTCGCGCTGCGAATCGGGCATGGGGATTGAGGTTGGGGACTGGTGCGCTCGTGGGGCGGACATCCTTGTCTGCCCGAGTCGTTCGATGAATGTTCCGACCCGCGCCACGGGCAGGCTGGAAAGCCTGCCCCACATCGAGAGCTATTCTACTTCGATCACGCGCTGCACGCGCGGGGCGCCGTATTCCGCCGCTCCGGTGACGACGTGCAGGTTCGGCAGGATGTCCGCTTCGCCGGCGTTGTGCGTGTGGCCGCAGAGGACCGTCATCCGCTTCTCGGGATGCCGCCGCATGTGGTCGCGCAACACCTCGCCGACCGCGCCGCAGGTGAAATGCGGGGCCCACTCGTCATCGGAGGTTCGTCCCTCGTACCAGCACGCTTCGCGCCACGGCGGGACGTGCGTGAGCACCAGCAAGTGCGACCGCTCCGCCGGCACGCGGGCGAGCGCGTCGCGGAAGTGCGCCGCCGCGTCGTCCCCGAGTTCGTTCAACTTCACGCGGAGCGCGTCGGGCAATGGAACCGTCGGTATCCCGAACGGCTCGTGGAATCGTTCGGATTCGATCGCATCGCGTTGCGGATCGTTCCCGTGATTCGCTGCCTGCCGACTGCCTCCTGCCGACTGCCTGCCGCCGACCGGCCTCCTCGCGACGCGTCGCAATTCCTCGATCAGCAGGTAATCGTTCAGCACCACCGTCGAGCCAGCGAAGTCGCCGAGCCGCGCGTCGCCCCAGCCGCCGTGGCCGACGAGCGCCGTTTCGTGTCCCAGCGGCACGACCATCGCCTCCGGCAGCCAGACGACGTTCTCTTCGGATCGCGAAAGCTCGCGGGCGGCGGCGCGCACTTCGGCGATCGCGCCGCGGTAGTAATCGTGGTTTCCCAGCACGAAATACACGGGCGTTTGGAACCGCGTCGCCAGATCGCGGAGCGCGGCGGCGAAGGTCGGGGCCAGGGCGATGTCGCCGCCGATCAGTACGGCGTCGGCCGCCGCGGCGCGCACATCATGCGCGAGAAGTTCGATCCGCCGCGCATCGGCGGCGTCGAGATGGATGTCGGTCAGCCAGACCAATCGCGGCATGAAACGTTCCGTGGGGCAGACATTCCTGTCTGCCGAGGGAGGCAGACGGAATCCCTGTCGACTCGGGCAGACAAGAATGTCTGCCCCCCGCTCATGTCGAC
>JBBDNT010000341.1:0-9224 GCA_040877445.1 Planctomycetaceae bacterium | reverse complement strand
CTGGGCGCAAGTCTTCCTAGATTGCCCACGCTTCGCAGAGTGCGCGCTGACCCTGCTCCGTCCAGACTTCCTGCCCCCTAGTCATCGCCTTTACGCGGATGCAGCATGGCGACTGATTCAGGATCTCATTGGCGCGCTTCAGCCAATCTTCTCTCAACTCCTTAGTCGAGTCCGTGCCGAAAACCACGTTGAAAACGACGTTCAACTCAAGCCATTTTCCGTCGCACGGGTCTTGGACTTGAGTAGCTGGGCACGGCAAGAGTGCTCCAATCAGTGTTGTCTGTGCCACGAGGCCGGACGGATCAACGAAGGAGAGGGGATTATTCATCCCATAGAGATAGAGGTTCGCGCTCGTCGCTGCCCCAATGGGATACTTACTCGTCCACCGCGCATTCGCCGGCTCATACGTCCGCGCGCGGACGTTGACCCGCCCCGTCTCCACGTCGGTGTAGTAGCCGTGCGCGCCGCCGAAGCGGAAGGGATTGACGGTTGTGTTCATCGGGGCTCTACCTTTCGTCCTTTCGTCGCCGAAAGCATCGTAGCGGTACACGTCCGTGATTTCCTGGTTCTGGTCCGTCAGCGCGCGGGTATTGCCTTGGCCATCGTAGTGGAAGTAGTTCGTCTGGTTGTCCCGGCGCATGGAGATGAGTTCGCCGTGCAGCCCGGGTTCATGGGTGTAGACGGCAAGGACGTTGCCGCTCCCGTCCTTCTCCATGATGATGTTGTCGTCCTCCGGATCCCACATGTAGCGGATCGTCGCCATCTTCGGCTCCCGAATGTTCTGGAGGTGGGTTCCTTTGGGGCTACCGCTCCTCGCCCCAGGCGGCGTAGCGGTAATCGTCCGTGACCTCTTGGCTCGCATTCGTCAGCGCCCGCGTATTGCCCTGGCCATCGTAGTGGAAGTAGCTCGTGTCGCTGCCGCGGCGCTGCGAGATCAACTCGCCGTGGACGCGAGGTTCCTGCGTGTAGACCGCCTGGATCGCACCGCCGCCGTCCGTCTCGGCGACGATGTTGTCGAACTTCGAGCTCCAGAGGTAATTGGTTTCGGCCATCGGCGGAATTCCCTGCGGATGATCGGGACGTAATCGTCCAGCGTATCGGCCGCTCCTGATCCATCAAGACCAATGTCGGATTCCAAAGAACCCGGAATTGCCGATTCCGCGGCAGACGACCCTACAGCTTGCGCAAGCTCGCCACCTTCCCGCGCTCCCATGCGAACCGCACCCGCTCTACACGCGTGCCCATACTGTCCTTGTACAGTGGAAATCGGCCGGATGCACGCGCGATTTTCGTAGTTCGGCGGATCGGGGCGGAAGTAGTTCGGCGGATCGGGGCGGAACCGGTTCGTCGGCGGCCGCCGGGCCGGCGGCAAGCAGTCGAGCGGTCCGAGTCGGTTGCGTCGCCGCGATGCGGGGCGATAGGTTGAACAGGTTCGTCCGCGCATACGATGCGGCACGCTCAGAGGATCGCGGTCGCGCATCGGCAATCGACGATCTTTCGGCATACGAGTTGCGTCATTCGAGCTTCGGCATTCGACCTTACCGTACTCCGCGATGTTCGACCGCATCCGTTACCTGCTTCTCCAAGTGCGCAATTCCGGCGATCCGATGCGCGACCACGAGGTGCGCAGCTTCGCCCGCGCCCTGCGGACCACCGAAGACCGCATCCGCGTGTTCGATCTGCTCGCGGCGCGGCTCGCGCGGCGGGATTTCGAACGGACGGACATGTTCCTTCTCGGCGGCAGCGGCGAGTATTCCGCGGCGGGCGAAGGGGACTGGCTCGAACGCGCCCTCGATTCATTGCGCGACGTGCATGCGCTCGGCCGGCCGACTTTCGCCTCCTGCTGGGGGTTCCAGGCGATGGCCCGCGCGATGGGAGGCCGCGTGATTCACGACCCCGCCCGCTCGGAAATCGGCACGCGGCCGCTGCACCTCACCGATGCCGGCCGCGACGACCCCCTGTTCGGCCCGCTGGGGGAACCGTTCTTCGGCCAGATGGGGCACGAGGACAGCGTCGTCGAACTTCCGCCGGGAGCGATCCGGCTCGCCTATTCCGATCGCGTCGAGAACCAGGCCTACAGGTTCGAGGACTTGCCGATCTATTGCACGCAGTTTCATCCCGAGCTGCGGTGCGAGGATCTCTGGGAGCGCGTGCGGACGTATCCCGAATACATCGAGAACATCGCCGGCTTGCCCCTCGACCGCTTCGGCGAGATGATTCAAGAATGCCCGGAAACGGAAGCGCTGCTGCCGCGTTTCGTGGAGCACGTGTTTGGGTGAGTCGGGTTGAGAGTCGAGAGTCGAGAGTCGAGAGTCGAGAGTCGAGAGTTGAGAGTTGAGAGTCAAGAGTCGAGAGTTGAGGGTCGAGGGTTGAGAATCCGACCTCTGATCTCTGACCTCACCTCTGACCTCTGACCCTCTATCCCACGGGGCGCCGTCCGCGGACTTGCAACTGACAACTGACAACTGACAACTGACAGTCAACCAACGATGCACATCGCCATCGTCACCGCCGGCGGGGCCGGCATGTTCTGCGGCTCGTGCATGCACGACAACACGTGCGCGAAGGCGCTTCGCGCCGCCGGGGCCGACGTCACCCTCATTCCCACCTACACCCCCATCCGCCTCGACGAGGAAGACCAGAGCCGCGCCCCCGTGTTCCTCGGCGGCATCAACGTCTATCTCGATCACGTCCTCCCCGGGTGGAAACGGATCCCGCGTCCGCTGGTCCGCTGGCTCGACGCCGGTTGGATCATCGATCTCGCGACGAAATTCGGCGTCAGCAACGACGCCCACCGCCTCGGCGCGCTCACGCTCGCCATGCTCGACGGCGAAGCCGGACCGCAGCGCCGCGAAATCGACGAACTGGTCCACTTCCTCGCGAACGACCTCAAACCCGACGTCGTCTGCTTCAGCAACGCGCTGCTCGTCGGCGTGCTGCGGCGATTGAAGGAACGCTTTCCCGGCCGCGTGTTCTGCACGCTGCAGGGGGACGACGTGTTTCTCGAAGCGCTCCCCGAACCGTACCGCGGCAAAGCGATCGCGGCGATCGCCGAGCGGGCCGCCGAGTTCGACGGCTTCCTCGTCCACAGCGACTACTACCGCGACTTCATGGCGCGCTACCTTTCGCTGCCGCCGGAAAAATTCCGCCGCATTCCGCTGGGCATCGACCTTTCCGGCCACGTCGGCCAACCGGGAGAGCGGAACCAGAATCCCTTCACGGTGGGCTACTTCGCCCGCGTCTGCCCGGAGAAGGGGCTGGCCGAACTGGTCGAGGCGTTCCGCATCCTGCACGCGAAGCATCCGCGAACGAAACTCCGCGCGGGAGGCTACCTCAGCAAACAGGAGCGGCCGTACTTCGAGAAGGTCCGCCAGCGCGCGGCCGATCTCGGCGACGCCTTCGAATACATCGGCAGCCCCGCCACGCACGCGGAAAAGGTCGCCTTCTACCGCTCGCTCGACGTCCTCAGCGTGCCGACGGTCTACCACGAGCCGAAGGGGCTGTACGTTCTCGAAGCGCTCGCCAACGGCGTCCCGGTGGTGCAACCGGCCCACGGGGCGTTTCCGGAGTTGCTCTCGGCGACGGGAGGCGGCCTGCTGTGCGAACCCGGCAACGCCGGCGACCTGGCGGCGAAGTTGGAGGAATTGTACCTCGACCGCGACCGGCGGATCAGTTTGGGAAGCGCGGGCCACGCAGCGGTGCACTCCCGCTTCGACCCGCAAACGATGGCGGTGGAGACGCTGGAGGCGTTTGCGAGTTCCCATGCCCGCGACGAATCGCGATGGAACGTGCAAGATGTCCCAAGGGCCGAACATTGAAGGAGGCCGCATGCTTGCCCGAAGAAGCACTGGCAAACCAGTGGCACCCGGCGCCGGTCATGTGATGATCCCGGCTTCGTCGTAGAATTCAATGCGGTTTCCAACTTTCAATCCGAGGGGGGAGCAACCATGCGACCGTTCCAGATGGGGCTGGCGATTTTCTGTTGCAGCGCGGCAACGGCGGCCGAGCCGAAGCTCGTCGATGTGACGAAGGTCTGGGACAAGGCTCCGCACAACGCCTTCACCGACCTGATCCGGTTCGAGGGGCGCTGGTTCTACACTTTCCGCGAGGGGGCCGGGCACGCCAGCGGGGCGGGGACCATCCGGATCCTCACCTCCACCGACGGCGAGAAGTGGGAGTCGGCCGCCCAGGTCGAGAGCCGGGACGTTGACCTGCGCGACCCGAAGCTGAGCGTCACGCCCGACGGCCGGCTCATGATCGTGGGGGGCGCCGCCGAGCCGGCCAGCCGCAACCCGGTCCGCGACCACTACTCCTTCGTGTGCTTCTCGAACGACGGCAGGAAGTGGACGAGGCCGCAGCGCGTCGGCGAGAGCTGGCAGTGGCTGTGGCGCGTCACCTGGCACAAGAAGACCGCTTACGGCGTCGCCTACGAGTGGGATCCGCGGCAGCGGACCAGGAGGTACAGGGCGGCCCTCCTCGAGAGCGACGACGGGCTGAAGTGGTCGAAGGTCACGGAATTCGGGTTGCCCAACGCCTCGGAAGCGACACTGGTTTTCGACGGCGACGTCCTCTACTGCCTACAGCGGCGGGACGGGAGTCCGAACAGCGCCATGCTTGGCAAGAGCCGGGCGCCGTACACGGAGTGGGAGTGGAAGGACCTGGGCGTCTACTTCGGCGGACCGAACTTCATCAAGCTGCCGGACGGCTCCTGGTGGGCCGCCGGCAGGCTCATCGAGAAGGGCAAGCCGCAGACGGTCCTGTGCCGGCTGGACGTCGAGAAGGGTCAACTGGAGCCGGCGCTGCGTCTGCCGAGCGGCGGCGACACCGGCTACCCGGGCCTGGCCTGGCATGGCGACCAACTCTGGGTCAGCTACTATAGCTCCCACCAGGGCCAGTCGAATATCTACCTCGCTCGGGTGAAGCCCTGAGCTTCATAACCGCAGGCAATGCCTGGGTCGCGGAGCAACTCGCCACGAGCGTCCGGACGGCTCAGGGAGGCCCCGGCCATGATCGCAACCTCCAGACCGAGCGAGCGGTGCTGGCGTCGATCGACTACATCCACCTCAATCCGGTCCGCCGTCGTCTCGTGCGGACCGCCTCGGCGTGGCGATGATCGAGTGCATGCGGCGTGCTGCGTCGGTACAATGCACCGCTTTGGAAGAGGAGGCAACCTTCGGAGCGGAATCATGTCGCACTCTCGGTGGAAGCGCATCGCCTACCCGACGCGCCGCGCGACATCAAGTCATGCGGAGGCATGGTCTTCGACAACCTCAACCGCCGGATGCTGCTGATCGGCGGCACGATGTCCGGCCGCGGCACGCTCCCCACCTGCGTTTACGACCGCGAAAAAGACGAGTGCGTGAAGCTCGACATCGAGGGTTTGGACCGGTTCGGGGGGGCCGACGGACACTCGGTGTACGACCCGCAGCAGGCACTTCGCGGGAATGACGCGCGCCGGCGCCTTCCGTCATTCCCACGCTGCCGGCTTTTCGACACCGCGGCCGACCACGCCGCCTTCGGGCAAGTCATCGCAGAACCCTCGCCAAGTGCCCCCTCCGGTTCTGCGTCTGGCGTCTGATCCATCGAGAATGGATTTGTCCCCTTTTCTCCCCGGGCGTGTTACGGACTTCGCCCACGGGGTATCACGGCCGAAAGCCGTGACGCATTCGTAGTGACCGGCTTCAGCCGGTCCGCCGCGCGGACGCGACTTCCCATCCCCGCACGACCATCCGCAGCAACGCGGCCTCCACCCAGTGATCGCGGCGGATGGACTGGCAATCCGTCCTACGGTCCCGGTGGCTGCCGCATCGGCGCATGCGGCTCGCTCGGCAAAGACCGGCTGAAGCCGGTTGCTACGAACGCGCGGCGACCACCGACCACTTCGTCGCCACCACCCGATCCGCGCACGGAGTGAGCGGTTCCGCCGCTTACTTCGTGCGCGGCTCTTCGTCCCGCACATCGGCGACAACGGACCACGGACAACGGGCAACGGACCATCGAACTTTTTTCCATCAGCATCTTGCGATCCGTGCGCCGCACGGTAGAATGCGGCGATCATCCGGCTTCTGCGCGATCCGCAACTCTGGCCAGGGAGAGCGAATCCATGCGTCAACCCGACCAACCACGGGGGCGCGCCCCCGGGTTCAATCGCCGCGAGTTCCTCAAAGGCTCCGGCGCCGCCGTCGCCGCCACGGCCCTCGCCGTCTCCGATCGTGAAGGCTTCGCCCAGGAGAACGCCCAGCCCGGCGTCGCCTCCGCCGCGCCGCAAAGCGTCACCCTCAACATCAACGGCAAAGACCACACGGTGAAGGTCGAGCCGCGGGTCACGCTGCTCGACGTCCTTCGCGACGACCTGAACCTCACCGGCGCGAAAGACACCGACGACCGCGACGCCACCGGCTGCGACACCGTCCTCATCGACGGCAAGGCGGTGCTCGCCGGCAGCCGCCTCGCGATCCAATGCCAGGGGCAGAAGATTCGCACCGTCGAATCGCTCCGCAACGGCGACCAGGTCGATCCCGTCGTCGCCGGCTTCGTCAAGCACGACGGCATGCAGTGCGGCTTCTGCACGCCCGGCTTCGTGATGGCGACCCGCGCCTTCCTCGACAAGAAGCCCAACGCCACGCTCGAAGAAGTCCGCAACGGACTGGGAGGCAACATCTGCCGCTGCGGCACCTACCACGGAATCACCGCGTGCGCCCTCGAACTCGCGCAGAAGGGAGGGGTGTGACATGGCCGAACGCACTATCGCCTGGAAACCACGCAACGAAAACGTTCTCATCGGCAAGGAGGTCGATCGCCTCGACGGCGTCGAAAAAGCCTCCGGCTCGGCGAAGTACACCGCCGACGTCAATCCGCAGGGCACACTGTACTGCCGGCTGCTCACCTGCAAGCACGGCCACGCCCGCATCAAGAAGCTCGACGTCGAGCCGGCGAAGAACGTCAAGGGGGTCGCCGCCGTCCACGTCTTCAAGGAGACCGGCAGCGAACTCCGCTGGGACGGCGAATTGATCGCCGCCGTCGCCGCCGAACGCGCGGAATACGCCGAAGATGGCGTGCGGGCGATCGTCGTCGAATATGAAGTGCTCCCGCATTTCGTGAACGAAGCCGACCGCGAAGCGGCCGAGGCGCTCGAACTCACCAAGGCCGCCGGCGACAACAACAAGGGCGACGTCGCCGCCGCGAAGCAGAACGCCAAGGTCACCCACATCGGGCGGTACGGCATTCACACCATCACCCACATGTGCATGGAGCCGCACGGCTCGCACTGCCGATGGGACGGCGACAAGCTCGACGTGCACCTCTCCACGCAGAACGTCTCCGGCACTGGCGGGCAGTTCGCCAATGCGCTGCAGATCGACGCGGCGAACGTCGAACTGACCTGCGAGTACATCGGCGGAGGCTTCGGCTCGAAGTTCGCCGCCGACGAATGGGGCATCGCCTGCGCCAAGATCGCCAAAGAGACCGGCCGCCCCGTCCGCCTGATGCTCGACCGCGCGACCGAACTCAAGATCGCCGGCACCCGCCCCTCGGCCTTCGCCGACGTGACCATCTCCGCCGACGAGAACGGCAAGATCGTCGCCTGGGAAAGCCATCACTGGGGCACCAACGGCATGGCGGGGGGAACGGTCTCCATCGGCACCGTGCCTTACGTGTTCGACTTCGCCAACCGCAGCGGGAAGGCGACCGGCCTCATCACCAACACCGGTCCCGTCCGCGCCTGGCGGGCGCCCAATCATCCGCAAGCCTGCGCCCTCACCGACACGGCGATCGACGACATCGCCCGCAAACTCGGCAAGGACAGCTACGACGTCTTCCTCGCCAATCTCGACGCCACTCCCCGCGCCGCAACCTACAAGGCCGAAATGGAAGTCGGCGCGCGGCTCATCGGCTGGAAGGAAAAGTGGCACGCACACGGCAAGGGGCAGGGCGAGGGACCGGGCGGCGCCGTCAAGCGCGGACTCGGCATGGCGCTCCACACCTGGGGCGGCCGCGCTCACGCGGGGCTCTGCACCCTCAAGGTCCATCCCGACGGCACCGTCGAGTCGTTCTCCGGATCGCAGGACATCGGCACCGGCACCAAGACCGTCATCGCCGTCGTCCTGGCCGAAACCTTCGGCATTCCCGTCGCTTCGGTGAAGGTGCATCTCGGGTCGAACAAGTATCCCCGCTCGGGACCGTCCGGCGGCAGCACCACGGTCGGCGGCGTCAGCGGGCCGAACCGCCGCGCGGGGCTGGACGCGCTGTGGAAGATCTTCGACCTCGTCGCGAAGAAGTACGAAGTCGATGCCGCGTCCCTCTCCGCGAAGGATGGGCAGATCCGCGCGGGCGACCGCGTCGTCTGCACGTGGAAGCAGGCCTGCGGCCTTATCGGTCCCATGCCTCTCGAAGTGCAGGGCGAAGGCCCCAAGGACGACGGCCTCACCAGCGACGGCGTCGGCGGCGTGCAAATGGTCGAAGTCTCGGTCGACACCAAGACCGGCAAGGTCAAGGTCGAGAAGTACGTCGCCGTCCAGGATACCGGCCTCGTCATCGACGAGAAGACCGCCAAGAGCCAGGTCTACGGCGCGATGATCATGACGATCGCCTACGCCCTCACCGAAGAGCGGATCATGGACGATGCCACCGGCCGGTTCATCAACGCCGACCTCGAGAACTACAAGCTCCCGCGGATCGGCGACATCGGCGAACTCGTCGTCGAAATGTACCAGCCCGACAGCGAGTACGCCCGCGGCGTCATCGGCCTCGGCGAGCCTCCCGTCATCTCCGGCGGGGCCGCCATCTCCAACGCCGTCTGCAACGCCCTGGGCGTTCGCGTTCCCGTGCTTCCTCTCACCCCCAAGCGCGTCCTCGACGCCCTCGAAGGAGCCGCCACATGAGACCCTTCGAATACGCAAAGCCCCAAACCGAAGCCGAGGCGCTCGCGTTCCTCAACGACCACGGCGGCCACACCGCCGTCCTCGCCGGCGGAACCGATCTCCTCAACACGCTGAAGGCCGACCTCCTCGCGCCAGCACGCGTGGTCGACATCAACGGCATCGAATCGCTGAAGGGCATCCACCCCGTGGGGCAGGCTTTCCAGCCTGCCGCCGTGGGAGTGGGGCAGGCTTTCCAGCCTGCCGTGGGGCAGACATCCATGTCTGCCGCCGGTCTCCTGATCGGCGCCCTGACCACGCTCGAAGAGATCCTCGACAGCCCCTTCACGGCCGAGCACCCGGCCCTCC
>JBBDNT010000340.1:0-9252 GCA_040877445.1 Planctomycetaceae bacterium | reverse complement strand
GGGAGAAATCTCGCTCCGAGGGCGCACGGGTCGGCTGTGGATCGCCGAAACGAAGCTCGTGCTGGGTGGTCCCGCGTGGAGCCGGACGCCGGAGGGAAAAGTCTGCCGGCGGGGACGGTGCAAACGCAGAAAGGCAGGGCCGGCTGGGCGCTGTGCTGGTGAGCTATGGGTCGCAGCAACGAATCATGCCCCGCCGTCTGCTGCAGCGCGGGTGGCTCCGACGCGACCTCGCCGGTCAGCTCTCGGGGTCGTACCCGAACTCGCGGAGTTCCTGCGAGCAGCGGCAGGCTTTGGCGATTTTCGCGGCCCATTGGACGGCGGCTTCGCGCGACGGGAGTTCCAGGACACAGAAGCCGCCGTCGAACTCCTTGGTCTGCGGGTAGGTTTCGTTCGTGACGGTGCCGTCGGCGGCGACCATCAGGGGCGCGACGTCCTCGCTAATACCACCGCCGAACACATAGACGCCGGCATCCTTCGCCTCGCGTATGACCGCGCGTGCCGCTTCACCGACGGCAGCCATGTCTTCGTCGGAGACGTCCATCGCAGATCCGGGGAAGGAGATAAGGTACTTCGTCATCGTTCGGCCCTCCGGGTGCGAGTTTCGGAATAGGGTGTGAGGTTGAACGGATTGAGTTCACCCGCCGCCCGATTGACTCCACCATTTGACAGGACGTTGCGGCGGTCGGGTGCAACGACTTGTTAGGCGATAAGTTCGACTACGTCGTTAAGCCGTGCGAGCAATGCCTCCGCGGTTCGTCGCGAAGCACCAAGCCGAGTGCCGAATTCTGGCTCTTCGATTCCCTCGCCGTGAAGTACCTCATTGAGCGCGTTGGAAAGGAGTACAACGTCTTCCTTAGTCAATCGCACGGATATATCATCCAGTGGTTGTGACATTCCCACCGCCTAACTAGTGATTATCCGGAATCCTTCCGAATAACGTGCGCACGTTATTCGGATTCGAAACCGTCGAAATCGACCGGGCTGCGGACGCCGCGGCCTCCCTGGTTCAGAACGTGCGTGTAGATCATCGTCGTCCGAACGTCGCTGTGGCCAAGGAGTTCCTGCACCGTGCGGATGTCGTAGCCCGCGTCGATCAGATGCGTCGCGAACGAATGCCGGAACGTGTGAGCCGTCACCCGCTTCCGGATATCGGCACGCCGGGCCGCCGCGGAAATTGACTTCGGCACTTGGCTCGGCGTGCACTCATTACATCGGCGGCGGAACGGGAAATCAATCCCAAGTTCACCGGTGAATGTGCCAAGGTCGCCCCAACTCGTTGAGGCAGGGTGGCCTGTACGAATTCGGTGATCGCTATCGTGTTTCGATCCATGTGTCGTGGCTGAAGGCTACCGATCACCGGTCGGCAACGGTTGATTCGCCGTTCCCGCATCGCCCTGCTTCGCGGCGGCGGTGCGTCGAATCGTTCGCTGCTTGCAGGCGGCGATCGGTCGGCCGGATGCTTCCAGTCGTTTCCGTGCATCGCCGAGGTAGGCGGCCGTGTCGCCGTCGTAATCCGCGAGAATCTTTCGACGAGCCGCGTGAAGTTCGTCAAGGAGCGGGTTGCGGGTCATCGTCGTCACCCCCGAGAAATTCGATCGGAGTGCAGATCACCATTCCGGAAAGCCCGAGTTCGTCTAGCAATCGGTAAATGCGCGGTAGCTCGCGGGCGTTTGCGATATGCCTGCAGTTCAGCGTCAGCAAGAATTGTACGCCCGCCAGGGCAGCGGTGGCAACGTGCAGCGCGTCGATTCGCGCGGAGACCGGCATCATCGATCGCCGGACGATCGTCAGCCACCACATCCGCGTCGGCGTTCACGGGAATCACCGGAATATCGCGTAGCATTTCGAGTCGTCGGGATGCCGCATCGGAATCACCCATCGCCGCCTCATCGATGACGACTTGGGACGTGACTACTTCGAACTGCGGTCGTTGTTCGGTCATCCAGCGTCTCGCCTGGTCCTGGAGAGCCGCTACGGCTGGGACGGCACTTGGCCACGCGGTTGCATGGCTGACGATTGAAGTTTCGATGTAGACGAAATCCATCGCGGTACTCTATGGAAACAATCGACCAAACCGACCGGCGGGCGGTGCGCGGAGACTTCGAACACCGGGAAAGGCGACAGGCAAGTTGCCCGACGCCGTCGCGGCCGCCCAGTGATCAGGAAGAATCGATGCCTTTCCGCGGGCTTCGACCCGCTGAAGCGGGCTCACTTCGAACTCGCGACCTTCACCGCTCCGGGCGATACGCCGGTTTGCCGGGGATTTTCGTTCGCACGCTGCACAGCGCGCGGCCGCTGGTGATGTAGAGGGTCCGCAAATCTTCGCCGCCGAAGGCGCAGTTGGTCACCGTGTCTTCCGGCGTGGCGACGTAGGCCAGCAGCTTGCCTTCCGGCGAGATGACGTGGATGCCCGGTTTCGTGTCGAGCGTTTCGCTGGTGTCGCGGGTCTTGTGCAGGCCGGCGGCGACGTACAGGTTGGCTTCCGCGTCGATGCACATGCCGTCGCCGGAGCGGCCGGGGTAGAAGTCGATCAGCACGCGCGGGTTGGCGAGGCTGCCGTCCTCCCGCAGGTCGAACGCGCGGATGTTCCGCAGGTGGTCCGCGTCGGGGTGCGCCTCGATGAGATACAGCCGCTTGTCGTCCGGCGAAGTGACGAGGCCGTTGGGCATGTCGGTGCCGTCGGGCGCAGCGAGCAGCCGGACGAGCGTGCCGTCGGGGTCGAGGCGATAGACCGCGTTGGGGCTTTTCTGGTCCATCGCGCCGGCGCCGGGACGAGCGCTGAAGTAGATGCGGCCCTGGGAATCGAGGGCGAGATCGTTGGGCGGGGCGAGCGGGACGCCTTCGAAGGAATCGGCGAGGACGGCGACCTCGCCGGAGCGCATGTCGGTGCGGGTGATGCGGTGCGTCGCCCCTTCGCACGCCAGCAGGTCGCCGTTGGGGGCGAACAGCAGCCCGTTGGCGTTGTGGCTGTTCTCGCGAAAGACGGTGAGTTGTTTCTGCCGCGGATCCCAGCGAAGGATCTTCGACGCGGGGATGTTGGTGAAGTAAACGTTCCCCGCGCGATCGACGGCGGGGCCTTCGGTGAAGACCGCGTCTCCTTCGATTCGCGTTTCGATCCGCGGTTCGCCGAGGTAATCGTCGGTCATGAGATCATCGTATCGAGCGCGAGTTCGGGCGGCGCGTGCATCGTCGGCGAAGCGCGCGAGGACGAGGCCTCCCGCGAGTCCGGCGGCGCCGCTCAGGAAGGCACGGCGGGAGAGAAGGTGGGACATGCGGTCGTCCATACCGCGCGGGGCGCGAAACCGCAAGCGTTCGGTCGCGGCCGGCGAGTCGCCCCGAATGTCGACGAGCGCCGTCTCAGGCGGATTGGCGAAGCCCCGCGGCGCCTTCGGTCGAATCGGGATCGGCGAGGACTTCCTCGGTGACGTCGGCGACGAAGTTCCGCACGTGCCGTTCGCGTTCGCCGTCGGGTCGGGCGGCGCCCACGTTCATCCCCACGCCGGGATTGCGAAACAGCCAGGGGATCATCTGCCGCGTCGCCTTCCAGTAGCTTCCGAAGATGGGATACTGCCGGTCGGGGTTCTCGGCGAGGTATTCCTGCATCTTCGCCTTGAGTTGATCGTGCGCGATTCGCGGATGCCGATGGTGCGGACCATGCACGAAGATGTCGAAGTTCATGTAGGTGCAGATGCGGGTGAGCCAGCTGTCGCCGATCACCGTGCGCGTGCCGAGCAGCGGATCGTAACTCGCCATGCCGAGGTGCTCGGTCAACTTGCGACCGTTCTGGTACATTCCGGCCAGCAGATGCGGAATGACCCACACCTTGAAAAAGCCGAGCCACGCTCCGGACCAGGCGATTGCGGAGAGCACGGTCCCCCAGAAGACGACGACCGCGGCGTATTCGATTCGAATCCGGCGGCGGACCTGCGGGGACTTGATCGGCGAATCGCGATGGAAGAAGATGCGGCCGTAAATGTACGGCGAAGTGATCGCGCCGAGGATCAGGTCGAGCCACACGAACACCCGCCGAAACGCCGGCGAGGCATTGGGGTCCGAATAGGGCCAGAGTTCCCAGTCGGAGGGCTTGTTGAGATACGCGTGATGGCGGATGTGGCTTTCCCGATAGACGGTGTACGGGGCGCCGATCAGGCAGCCCAGCAGCCGGCCCAGCCAGATGCTCACGCGTTGCGAACCGGTCAGCGTTTGATGGGCGGTCTCGTGGAAGCAGCTCGTCCAGCAGAACATGATGTACGCGGTGCACAACTGCCAGCCGAGAACGACGCTCCAATGGTCGATCGGCCAGGGATGGGCGATGCTCCACATCGTGACCAGGCCCGCCGGGAAGAAGACGAAGCGCGGCAACGTCCACTTGTGCTCGAGATCCTCGAGCTCTTCTTCGGTGAACACAGTCACGGACACGCGTTCGCTCCCCGCGGACCCTTGATCGTCACTGATCGGTTATCATCGCGTACCGGTCCGTCGCCCCGCTGGCACTTTCTTTCGGCAGCACCGTTTTACCCGTTCGTGCAGGCGCGTGGAACCTGCATTTTCGGGAAGGATCGAATCAGGCTGTCCGGGACGCGAAGGCCAGCCGATCCTTGGTGGTCGAGCGTCCCCCGTGCCGGGGCGCGCGTCGTATCTCTGTTTCCATCGACCGAACCGATTTCGAAATTGAGCGGGATCGGCCCTACGGCAGCGGAACTCGCTGAAATCGTCAACATCATCCCCCTCCCCCGGAAGTCCTTGCCATGCCCGAGTATAGCGATCATCAGCGGAAAATCATCAAGCGGTACTACGACAATCGCGAGCAGATCGACGAAGGCCGGCTCGCGGAGCTGGTGACGAACCTGTATCTCGCCGAGGGGAAGAAGCGCGACAAGCTCTGGAAGAGCGCGGAAGAGTTGATGTCGCGGCTGAAGGTTCCCGAGAGTCGCGTCCGTCACGTGATCGATAGCGGCGACCCCGCCCTGCTCGCCGCCGTCGTCGAGGATCTGCAAGCGGGCCGCATTCGGTGACCTTCCAAAGGGAACCTGTCCCCATGGGGCAGACATCCTTGTCTGCCCGGCGGTCCGAGCCGGCCCGTGAGCTGGCGGCAGGCTGGAAAGCCTGCCCCACGACGGCGGATCCGATTCTTCCCCTACTGTTTCGTGCCGCACAACTCCGTCGCCGTCGCGGGGGCCTCGCCGGCCGACACGCCTTCGCACGCCGCGACGCGAGGAGCCGGGACCACCTCCGGTTGCGGAGCGGTCGGAACGTCTTCGCCGAGCAAATCCTCGTCCGGCAGCCGCGCCCCGGTGAACGCGTAGACCGCGCCGATCGCCAGCGACGTCCAGGCGGCGACGTGGAACATCGTCACGAAGTCGAACTGCTCGACGACGCGGCTGAGGCCCCAACCGCCGAGGGCCGCCCCGACTTCGGTGAAGCCCAGCACCAGGGTCGTGCCCGAGCCGCGGTATTCCTGCGGAAACGTTCCCGCCCCCAGCGAAACGACGCCGGGAAACAACAGCGCGTGCCCGACGCCGCCCAGCACCGCCGGGCCGATGAACTGCCAGTCGGCCGTCACGTGCGGAATCACGAAGCAGGCGGCGGCATGGCCGACGAGTCCGATCAGCACCATCCGATGCCGGCCGAGAAACCGGCTCCAGTTCCGCGTGAGCAGGCGGAAGGTGAACGCCGAAATCGCGTAGGCGGTGAAGAACGTGCCGATTCCCGCGACGGCATATCCCTTCCCCGACAAGTCCGCCACGAACCGCGTGAGGAACACGCTGTAGACGGTGAAGGCGACCCCCATCATCATCGCGGGAAACACGATCGAACCGGGCCAGTGTCGGAAGATCAGCTCGTGGGCGGCGGGCGTCCTTTCCGGCCGCTTGTGCACGTCGGCCCGCGTCACCACCCAGACGATGAACAAGTAGAGGCCGCCCAGCGCCGTCACCGCGCCGAACAGGATCCAGTACCGCGCATCGACATCGGCGGTGTGACGGAAAATCCAGTCCCCGGCCCGCGTGCCGACGATCATCCCCACGAACCCGCTGCTTCCCAGGCTGGCGATCACCTCGGTGCGGCGATGCGCCGGCACCTGGTTCTGAATATGCACCATCGAGCAGGTGAACATGCCCGCCAGCCCGACGGTGAAGAACACGCGGGCGGCGAAGATCGGCCAGGCGACCGACTGGGCGCACAGAAACAGAATTCCGCCCAGAATGAACAATACCGAACTCGCCATCCACAGCCGGCGCGTGCCGTAACGGTCGATCGCCTGCCCCAGTACCAGCCGGGCGACCAGCGCCGCGACGACCCCCATGCTCACGATGTCGCCGGTATGCTCGATCGTTCCGCCGAGGTGGCTCACGAAATCGGCGAAGCGGAACGTCAGCCCGTTGGCCATCACCAGCGACACGTTCGCCAGGTACGACAGCCAGAAGACGCGGGAATAAACCTGATTGCGGGCGGGAACGGAACGGACGGCGGGCGTGCTCATCGAGCGGGCGTGGGGGTGGGCGGGCGGAACAGTCGGCAGTGGCGAGCCTCCCGCGTGAGCGGGGGGGTGGTCGGCAGTCGGCAGCAAGCGGCGGCGGAGGACTTGGCGCTGCGAACGACCTCATTGTAAGACGACTCCTCCCACAAGTGAAGGAGGGATTTTTCCCAAAAACACCGCCTCCTATCTCCTGCCTACTGCCGACTGCCTCCTGCCGACTCCTTTCATCCCCCGAACGCCCCGTACCGCCGCACGCCGCGGGCGAAGGCGACGCGGTTCGCCAGCAGCAGCGCCGCCACCCAGCCGACCGCGATCGCCAGTTCCCACGCCAGTTCGATCGGCGTGTATCGGCCGAGCATCACCGCCGCCGGAAAGTACGCCAGGTACTTGAACGGCAAGAACTGCACCCAATCGCTGATCGGTGCGGGAAGCCAGTCGAGCGGGATCATGTGCCCCGACAGGAAGTAGTTGAACATCATATAGATGAACAACAGCGAGCTGACTTCCAGGAACCAGAACGCGATCAGCCCGATCAGCGCCTCCATCAGAAAGCCGATCAGAAACGCCAGCAGCAGCGACGCGACCCACGCGATGATCACGTGGGCGGCCGGCCAGCCGTCGAAGTAACCCCGGCACAGCCAGAACACCAGCGCGAACGGCCCGGCCGCCACGGCATAGTACACCAGCTTGTGAGCCACGCGATGCCAGAAGAGGTAGCCGAGCATGTCGATCGGCTGCGTGAGGTACTTCTTCACGGTGCCGTCGCGGACGTCGCGGGCGATTCCCGAAGCCAGCCCCGGCATGCTCGAGAACGCCCGCCCGACCATCGCCAGCAGGTAGTAGGCGACCATGTCGGCGTAGGTGTAGGAGTTGAGCGTCTCCTGCGTCGTGGAAGCGAAGATCGCCCCCCACAGAAAAATCTGCGTGACGATCGGCAAAAACCGCAGCAGCGTGGCGAACGCGAAGTCCCCGCGATAGACCAACCGCTCTTCGAGCGAGGTCCGCAGGATGAACCAGTTGGTGCGGAGCGCGGCGAGCATGAGGCAGTCGGCAGTCCAAGCCCGCGGGCAGCGACTCGCGGGATATCCCCGCATCGTACGAAGATCGTCGTTACTCAGTCGATTCCCACCGGTCCGCCAGCGACAGCAGCTTCGCCAACGGCAACTCGAACCCGGGAAGCAGGCCGGTCCGGTAGACGTCGCCTTCCTGGACGACGTGCGGCTGACTCGCCGGGCGGAAGACCGTCATGATCCGGCGGAAGCGGTCGATCAGCCAATACTCCTTCACGCCGAGGCCGAGGTATTCATCGCGCTTCTCGACGTAATCCCGCCGCCAACTGCGACGGCCTTCCGACAGGAACTCGACGACGATGGTCGGCACGTCGCGGCGGGGATCGGGGCGCCGGCCGAGACCGGCCCAGATCACGCGATCGGCGCGGCGGCGGCTGTCGGTCGAGCGCACGTGGTGCTCCGAAAGCGTGGCATCGAGCGATCCCCCCCGCGGATGGCGGTCGCGGTAATCGCGCAGCCAGTGTCCCAACTCTTCGTTCGGATCGCGTTCCTGTTCAAGCGGGGGCGGCGTCACGATGAGCACTCCGTGCACGAGTTCGTACTTGTGGTTCTCGTCCCACTCGGTCGCGGCGTCGAACTCCTCCGGCGTCATCCGCATCCCGTTGTGCTCCGGCCCGATGACCAGCGTTTCCAGCGGCGTGGCGGTGCTCATGGCGTTACCTCCTTCAGCCAGCATACCCGATCGGTCGAGGTTCCGCCGTTGTTCCGTTGCGAGCTATCCGCGGATTCACGCGAACCAAAGCGCGGCATGAGTCCGTGTAGGGCCGGCTGTGCCGGCCAAAGCTGGGGTGCGTGGGAACTGCGACGGGCGATTCCCCGGTTGCGGCACGGCGGTCCCGACAACGACCGCCATTCTACCGAACGTGTGGCAGGAAGCCATCACCCCGCTTCGCACGAACTTTCTGGCGGACGCCGCTCGGTAAATTGGGCCGCCACAGCGGCTCTACGCCACTCGTGCTCTTCGCGCACTTGGCGTCCTTCTGTCCGAAATTGTCATGAACAGAAGGTCGCAAAGTTCGCGAAGTCCCGTAGGACCGGCCGAAGTGCGGACGGGCCTTCCTTGCGGAGGTGGCTGGCATGGTTCATTGCCTCATCGACTCTTCGGGTGTTGCGGAAATCGGGAGGATGGCCGCTATCGGGTTCCGCGTGCACTCTCGCCGGGATGTCGTCTTGGCCCTTCGGCCGGCACTGCCGGCGCCATGCACCTGTGAGTTTCCGGGGACGTCGACGACAAAGGATAGCGGAGTGTGAACCCTCTCGTCGCTGCGCGACCCCGACGCCTAAACGGCGTCGGGGCCACCCTGCGGCATCCGCCTGCTGATGAAGTTCGCCAAGACGCTGGCCTTCCGCCGCGAGAGTTTGTTGAACTGGTACGACTACCCGATCTCGACCGGACCACTGGAGGCGGTCAACAACAAAATCCGCCTCCTCCACCGCCAAGCGTATGGCTACCGCGACCCGGAGTTCTTCCAACTCAAGCTCTACGCACTGCACGACGCCAGGTACGCATTAGTCGGATGAGCCAGAAGAACGGGTCGTCGGCCGTTGTCGAGAACCGTCAGCAATCACGGCAGCTCAAAACCAGCCTTGCTCAACATGTCGCGCGCAGCGCACAATGATTGCTCTGACTCTACGCGCCCCAACAGCTTTTGCCTCCTCACCAGAATCTGTGGGTGAATTCCGGTTCGGGGAGGGATGCCAGGT
>JBBDNT010000339.1:0-9409 GCA_040877445.1 Planctomycetaceae bacterium | reverse complement strand
CCAGCCACCCCTCTACTATTCGCGCCGCGGTAGATCAAATTCCCGCCGCTGCCTAGGCAGCGGCGGGAAAATCGTATACCGGTGACCGAGGGTAGGCGCCTTCCGTCATTCCCGCGCAGTGCCTGCCCTCGCGAAGCTTGCGAATTCCGCTACCGCCCGTGCGCCGTTTTACTCCGGTCAAGTCTTACCATTCCTTCGATTCACCACCCGACTCCTTCCCGATGCACCTGTTGATTCGCACTCCCGACTGGTTCGATCGCGCCGGCGATCGTGCGAACGCGATTCTCGTCAAGGAAACACGGCAGGCGCTCAAGAGCCGGCAATTCCTGCTCGCGTTCCTGCTGCAACTCGCGGGGGCGTGGCTGGTGAGCCTGTTCGCGATGCTGCAGCATGCCGAAACGCTCGACTACGCGCCGGCCGGTCGCGATTTCTTCACCGGCTTCTACTTCGTGCTGCTCGCCGCCGTGTTCGTAATGGTGCCGTTCAACGCCTTTCGCAGTTTGCTGGCGGAGCGGGAGCAGAACACTTACGACGTGCTCGCGATCACCGTCGTCACCCCCGGGCAGATCGTGCGCGGCAAGCTGCTGTCCGCCGTCGTGCAGATGTTCCTGTACTACTCCGCGATCACGCCGTTCATCGCGTTCGCCTCGCTGCTGAACGGGTTCGATCTGGCCGAAGCGACGTTCCTGCTGGTCGCGTCGGTCTTCATTTCGATCGGCTGCACGATGGCGGCGATCTTCCTCGCCGCGCAGGAATCGACGCTCCGCTGGCCGACCCTCTCGTCGCTCGCCGTGCTGGCCGGTCTGGTCTTTCTGCTGGTCGGGTATTACGGCGGCGTGCTGGACATGATGCGAATGGACGAATTCGGCCGGGCGTTTCGCGACCGCGACTTCTGGTGGGTTCTCGGCGGACTGGGAGTCGCGTGGCTGACGTACTTCGTCCTGTTCATGCAACTGGCCGCCGCGGGGTTGACGTTCGCCTCCGACAACCGCGGCACGGGCATCCGCATCACCTGCGCGCTGCAGTTCTGGCTGTTGTGGGGAGTGGCGTTCGGCGTCGTGTCGATGACCGGCGCGCGGGTCGATTCGGAACTGGTCTTCGCCCTCGCCTCGATCTCCGGCCTGCACTGGCTGGTCGTGGGGACGTTCGTCGCCACGGAGCCCCCGACGCTGTCGCGTCGAACGTTCCAACGGCTGCCGAAATCGACGCTCTTTCGGCTGCTGCTCGTTCCGCTGTTGCCGGGAGGCGGACGCGGATTCCTCTACGTCGGCCTGCACGCGGTGGCGCTTGCCGGCGTTGCGGCGGCGATGTCGTGGACGATTCCCGTCTCGTACTCGTGGGGGCCGCGGTTGGAATCCGTCGCCCCGTATTCGATCGCGATCGCCTGCCAACTCGTGATGTACGTCGGCTTCGCCGCGTGGCTCGGGCGAGTCCTTCCGAAGCTCGCGCCGGCGGCGCGGCCGCAACATGCGCGGATGTTGATGGCGCTGGTGGTCGCGGTCGGGTCGATCGTCCCGGTGGTGGTCCACTTCGTCCGCGACGTCGGCATGTTCCAGTACAATCTGCTGGACGTCGTCAGTCCGCTCGCGTCGCTGATCGCGGTCGATCAACGGGGCGGCCGGCCGATCGAGGGATTCTTTCCCGCGGGACCGATTCTCGCCGTCGCGATCTTCGCGCTCAACGTGCCGGCGATGCTCCGCGGGATCAGGGAAGTGCTCGATCCGGAACCATCGCCGGCCGCGGTCGAAAGCGACCATGTCCCGCGGTGAGCCTCGCCGGAGCGACGAAGCCCCGAGTCCTACGTCATCCGCACCACCAGCAGCGTGCGGTCGTCGGCGTCGTCGCTGCCGAGCATGTGCTCCGAAAGCTCCGCGCAGATCGCGTCGTGCACGGCCCGGGCCGAGTCGCCGCGGCGGGACCGCAGCACGCCGGCGATGCCCTCGGAGCGGAACATCTGCTGGCGGCGGCTCATCGCCTCGGTGACGCCGTCGCTGTAGAACACCAGCAGATCCCCCGGAGACAGCGCGCTGCGCGAGGCCGCGTAGGCCGCGTCCGGCAGGATTCCCAGCAACATCCCGTGCGATTCCAGCGGGACGATCGCCCCGCCGCGCGCATGCAGCGGCGTGGGATGCCCGGCGTTCGTATAGGCGAAGGAGCGCTCGCGGACATCGAGCACGCCGCACACGAGGCTCATGAACTGGTGGGCCGGCGTGATGCGGCACAGCGCCCGGTTGAGGCGCGCGGCGATCGCCGCGGGCGATTCGACGCGCCCGTCCTCGTCGTCGGCGAGGGACCGCAGCGCGCCCCGCACCGCCGACATCACGAGCGCCGCCGGGATGCTGTCGCCGGACGCGTCTCCCACGGCGATCAGCAGCCGGTCCCCCGCGAGCGGAATGATCTCGCACAGGTCGCCGCCGATCTCCCACCGGCTGGTGCATAGGCCGGCCAGTTCGACGTTCCATTCCGCGGGCAACTCGGGGACGACGTCCCGCGACTGAAACTCCGAAGCGACCAGCAAGTCCTGCTTCAATCGGTGCTGCACCGCGCTTTCCCGCAACAGCACCGACCGCTCGAGCACCGCCGCGATCTGCGCGGCGATCGAATCGAGCACGTGCAGCTCGCGGTCTTCCGGCTCGCGCCGCCGGCGATCGTAGACCCACAGCGTGCCGATCGGCCCGCCGTCCGACTGCACCGGCAGACACACTCCCAGCGCCATTCCCGGAGGAAGCCAGTCCGCGGAACGGTCGTCTTCCCGGCGATCGAGGGTCATCCGCCCGCCGGTCAATGCGCGCAGGTCGGGAGGATGCTGGCGGAGCGGCCGGTCGGTCGAGGCCGGCGAGTCGAACGGTCCCGGGTGAACGCCGCGAAGCTGCAGCCGTTGCACCAGGGGATCGAGCAGGAAGAACGCGGCGGCGCGAAACCGCGTCAACTGGCAGGCGGCGCGCAGCAATTGGCCGAGCGCCTGCCGGGGATCGTCGTCCCGCGAAAGCGATCGGCCGATATCGACCAGCGTGGAGACCTCGCGGGCGCGCGTTTCCAAAGCGTGCTGCATCGTGGCGCAGCGTCGCACCATTCGGGCCAGCACTTCCGCGAGCGCGCCGATCGACGTGAACGACCACTCGGGATCGAATTCGTCGGGCGCCACGATCCGCATTCGGCCCAGCACGCGCTCCCCGTCGTCGATCTCCGCCGACCACAAGGCGCCGTAGTCCTCCGCCTCCCCCTCGCGATCGGGATCGGACGGGGCCTCACCGGTCGCGCAGGGCACGAATTCGAGCAGCCAACCGGTCGCGTCGGAAAACCGGCGGCAGATTCCGGTGATCCAGTCGGCGCCGTCCGAGACGGCCGCCCGCAGTGCGGCTTGCATGACGTTCCGGGCGACGGGGCGGCGGCACGACGTGGGAAAGTGCGCGGCCGCGAGCGCGTGATGTGGCGAAAGCAAACCACGGCCCGCGCGGCCCGCGCGACGTTCCTTCGATATCGTCCGCCCGGGGTGTACGATCGAGGATCAGGAAAAACCGCGGGGATCCGCGGATCATGCGGATCGCGCGGCCTGGTCCGCCTTCGTCGGCTTCGTAGGGCGAACTTCAGTTCGCCGTGCGAAGCCCGCGCGGGGAACTCGACAAGTCGCACCGATTCTCGCCGATCGTCACCGAAGATGTTTTCGACGTCGCGGCTGGTCCTCTCGACCGGCGGGCACGACGAACTGAAGTTCGTCCTACCCGCCTCGATCTTCGACCCACAAGCTCGAATTTGACGAAGTACTACCCGCCAGCGCGTGGTGAACGATCCCGACGACTACTCACCCTCCGCCGCGCGGTGGCGGTACACCCACGTGCTCGTGCCCATGTTCACGACGGACACGTTGCGGGCCGGGTCGTGATAGCCGACGGTGCGGGCGTTGCCGCTTTCCGGCGGAGGCGGGCCGTCCGGTTCGAGCCGCGTCCACTTCGTCTGGTCGGGATCGTAAGACCAGATCCGCCGGTCGCGCACCTCGTACAGCAGCCCGACCTTGCCGACCGGATCGAAGTGGAAGAACGATCGGGCGTCGTGGCCATTGGGGAGATCCGGCCCCTCGACGACCTTCGTCCATTCTCCCACCCCCGCGCCTTCGACCGGCATGTGCCAGGTTTGCGCGTCTTGGACGTTCTGGTGGGCGCCGCGGTGGGCGAGCATCCGCTTGCGGGCCGAGTCGTAGCAGACGACCGTTTCGATCGGCGTGCGGACGTTTCCCTTGGTGAGTTCCTTCCAGGATTCGGAATCGGACTCGAGCAGCCACGCGCCGGCGTTGCGGTGCGTCCACAGAACGCCGTTCAACTCGGGGACGTACTCAAGCGACCCCGCCAGTCCCATCGGCGCCCAGGGCTGCTTCGTGGGCAGCGGCTCCCACTTCTTCTCGAAGGGATCGAAGGTCCACAGCGGCGGGCCTTTGTAGAGGTCGTCCCGGCCGCCGCCGACCACTTCCAACTTCGGATCAAGCCGGTAACCAGGCCACTGGCACCACCACATCACCTGCTTGCGTTGCGGATCATAGGTGAGTCCCCACCACGTATGGGCGGGATGCGCGGGACCGCCCCGCTTCGTGCGCAGCCAGCCGTCGTCGAGCGTCAGCACCTCTTTATCGTAATCGCCGACGCCGCCGCGGTCGTTGTAGTCGGCGGCGTACAGCACGATCCAACTGTTGGAAGGGAGATCGAATTCCCAGGCGTCGTTCAAGCGATGCGGCGAGCCGTGGTTCGCGCCGCAGAAGAACGCCCGCCGTCGGTCGGGCATCCAAGCCATCTTGATGGTGAAGTCGCGTCCGCCGGGACCGCGCTCCGCCATGCGGTACTCCCTGGCGAGCGGGCCGGGGTCGCCGACCACCTTCATCTCCGGCAAAATCGCCGACTGATTGGCCCCCAGCTTGTCGAGGATCGCCGTCACCCGCGGATCGGCGGGAACGGCCGGCTCGATCTCGGCGGCCGCCGCCGCGACGGAGGGGAGCATCAGCGCGGCGAGAACGGCGACCAATGGGACTCGGGAAGGCGAAAGCTTTCCCCACGGGGTGGTGGAACGCATGAGCCGGATTTCCGTGAGCAAGGTGAAGTCGTGCGGAACCGTACGCACTTCGATTGTGCCGGATCCGAGAGCCCCGTTCAATCGTCGCGCGGCGGGAAACTCCCCCCGCTGACGCGGGAGGCTCGCTGCCCTTCAACCCTCAACCCTCAACCCTCGACTCTCGCCTACAAGAAATCCACGATCACCGCGTCCGCCAGAAACCGTCCTTCGCGGGTCAGCCGCACGTGGTGGTCGTCCACGTCCAACAGGCCGGACAGGCAGTGGCGGGCGATCGGTTCCGCCGCGAGGTCGTCGAGATCGAAGCCGGTGCGATGGCGGAACTCGTCCCGCTCGATGCCCGCCGCCCGCCGCAATCCAAGCACGATCGACTCGCGGGCCTTGTCCTCCGGCGACAGCTCCTCGGCGTCGGCGATCGGATCCTCCCCCGCGAAGACGCGCTTCAGCCATGTCGTCACGCTGCGGTGGTTCGTCTCGCGGCGACCGTTCAAGTAGCGCGCCGCGCCGGGACCGAAGCCGTAATATTCCTCTCCCTTCCAATAAACTTCGTTGTGTCGGCAGCGATGGCCGGGCAGCGCGAAGTTCGAGATTTCGTACTGCTCGAAGCCGGCGGCGGCGAGCCGATCCATCGCGTGGGCGTACATCGAGCGTTCGGTCTCGTCCGGCAAGGTGTGCAATTCGCCGCGCGACCGGCGGCTCCAGAACCGCGTCCCTTTTTCGAACGTCAGGCCGTAGGTCGAAACGTGCCGGGGCTCCAGCGCGAGCGCTTGGTCCAGCGTGGCGTCCCAACTCGCGAGATCCTGACCGGGGACGCCGAAGATCAGGTCGAGCGAGATGTTGTCGATCCGCGCGCGGACGCGTTCGACCGCGCGGCGAACGTCTTCGCCGCGATGATCGCGTTCCAGAGTGGCGAGCACCGCCGAATCGAACGACTGCGCTCCGAGGCTGATGCGATTCACCCCGCCGTCGGCCAGCACGCGGACGTGTTCGTCGTTCAGTCCCGCGGGGTTGGCTTCGACGCTGAACTCGCAGCCCGGCGCCAGTTCGAAGCGGCGATGCAACAAGTCGAGGAGCCGCCCGAGTTGCGGCGGCGCGAGATGCGTGGGCGTTCCTCCGCCGATGAAGAGCGTATCGAGCGGCCGCCGCCGACTCGCTACCATCCGCTCGCGCGTGCCTTGGCCGTTCGACCGGGCTGGTTCCGGCAGGGCATCCGCATCGAGCCGGCCCAGTTCCAGTTCCATCGCCCGCAGGTAGTCGTCGATGAGGTCGTCCCGCCCCGCGACGAGCGTGAAGTCGCAGTACCCGCAACGATGGGCGCAGAACGGCACGTGAACGTAGGCCGCTCGCGGCTCGGAGGGGGGGACGGACATGATGCGGTGACGGGTTGCGAGTGACAGTAGTTCCAAGTTCCCGGTTCCGAGTTCCACTTCGCCGCGACAGCAACGCTGAAATCCTCGCCCGTTCAGGCTTGGAACTCGGAACTTGGAACTACAGACTGACGAACGACGATGGGTCTCGACGCGTGCCGTCGCCTCTATTCGCAGTATTCGCGAGCCTCCCGAAAGAATCAACGGATGGCGCGATCCGACGGCACACCAGCACGGGCAGATGAATCGCCGATCCGTTCCGTTCCGTTCCCAGGAAGTTGGCGGCATGTCGGACGGATTGGCAATCCTTCCAACGGCAAGCGAGCCGACAGATCGATCGACTTCCGGCGACGTTGAGGCCTCACCGCCGGATTGCCAATCCATCCTACGGAAAACCCACAAGATCAAGCTTGAAGGCGTAGTAGGACGGATTCGTAATCCGTCGTGCCCGCCCTGCGGCGACCTATGCGATCGACGCGCCGGCTTCGATAGCTCTTCCGACTTGAAATCCGCCGTGTTCGGGCGGACGGAATACAATTCCGTCCTACGCCTTCACCAGCCGCCACGGCGGGCTGCGATCGCATTCAGAACTCGGTCCTCCGCTCTCGTCCGGCGCGGGTCGCGACGTTGCGCCAGACGTCGATGTCCACCCCGTTTTCCGCGTTCCGCACGCTGCCGTCGCAAAACAGCACGTTCACCCCTCCCACGTGCCGGCCGCGGGCCGAGGAGAGTGCGGAGTTGTGGTGGCCGTTGCCGCAGTCGGGCGTCGTCGAGTTGGGCGGGTAATGGTGATTGTAGAGCGTGTCGCCGTAGTGCCCGTTGATCCATTTCGCTCCCCGCTGGCCGGACCACGTTCCGCCGGAGAGGCCGCCGCAATCGGCGGGCGTGGTCGCCGCGCCCGCGGAGAGTTCGAACACTTGCCGTTGCGCGTCGTCGCCGTCGTTCATGCCGTCGCCCAGCAACTGTTCGCTGAAGGCGACGGTGTTGGTCGTGCCGTCGGTGATGTCCCCGATGCGGATTCTGGACACGCCGAAGATCACGCCGTCGGCGTTGTTGATGTGGCCGTTGTTCGACTGGCCGCTGCCGGCGCAGGCCACGTAGTTCGTCGGTCCGAACGAGTTCCCGGCGACTTGACCCCGGTCGCTGGGGCACAGGAAGAACGGGATTCGCGTTCGGGCCGCCTCGTCGTTCGACTCCCAGCCGGGGATGCCGAAATCGAGCGGCGGCGACTGGAAATCGACCAGCCGGTGCAGGTTCTGTTGCTCGACGAAAGGCAGCAGTTGCGCGTGGGCCGAGAACACCAGCGGAAAGGCGTTCCGCGCCGAGGGGAAGCGCTTCGTCGAATCGTGATGATTGTGCAGCGCCAGCCCGATCTGCCGCAGATTGCTCGCGCAACTGGACCGCCGCGCCGCCTCGCGGGCGGCCTGCACCGCGGGCAACAGCAACGCCACCAGAATGCCGATGATGGCGATCACCACCAACAACTCGATCAACGTGAAACCGGCGCGCGCGCGGGCGCGCGCGCAGCATGAACTCGACATGTCGAAGTCTCCTGGGGAATGCCTCGCGGAAGGATCGATCACGCGTTCGTCACGCGCGGCCGACCTCCGGCGGAGGCGTTCCCGGAGACTCCACCCACTGCGGCTCGTCGAGCGTTCGCGACCGAGCGGCGGCGAACGTCCGCCGCGGCGCAAGCAGCCCCGGCGCCCGCGCCGCGAGCCGAGGCTGATCGCATCCCAACGTCACGGAACTCCCCCCGCCGCACGGGCAGGAGCGGATTTCCGCGCGGTGCGGCATCGTCTCCGCTTGCGGTTTCGCGGATTCTCGAGGTTGCTCGATCTCGGACTCGAACTCGCTCGCGGGGGACTTCGCGGCACAACACGACCGTGCCGGGGGAGGCGTTGGCGTCTTCGCAGCGCAACAACCCGATCCGGACGTTTCCCGGGGTACGCAGCAGCACGCGCCCGCTTCCCGCGTCGCCGCCGAGCAGCCGCACGCCGACTCGGCCGCCTCGGCGATCCGCACGCGGACCGGCACCAGGCACGCCGCCGCCGCGCACCACAGCACCAGCGCGCGGCGTCCCATCGCGGCGAGCCGCCGTGTGAAGGGCGTGGACGCGGTGCGGGGCCGACTCACGACGGCGATCTCCCGGAAGACGCGATCCGTCAGACACGATCCGAACGACGCGATCTTCGAAACCGCCCCCCACGATACGACCGGCGCATTCCGGCCGCAAGGCTTGGCGCGGCACCGCCGCAATTGAAGTCTCGTCGACGCCAAGACGGCAATGGACGAAAAGAAGTTGATTCCGGCGCGAGACGAACGGTCGGAAGCATCATCACTGAAGATCAGTGATGATGAGTGTTCGGTAGCACTTCACCCGAACGGCGTGGTGGCCGATTCGGCTTGTCGGTCGACGATCGGGCGGGTAGGACGAACTTGAGTTCGTCGTGCCCGCCATCGCACGCCGACCTTATTCGACGGCAAAAACACCATCGATCGACATCGGCGAGAATCCGCGGAGCTTTGCGGAGCGCACGGGGTCGCGAGCTTCGCACGGCGAACTGAAGTTCGCCCTACGAAGGCCGCCGCCTCGAACTCGACCTCCGCCGCCGACTCGAACTCTCCGCGCCCTCGGCGTTCTCCGCGGTTCGATTCCCTGCGCCGCGGAAGAATCGAACCGCCGAGTGCGCCGAGGACGCGGAGAAGACGAGAGAGACGGCAGACGAACTCCGCCGAATCCGCGGCCGCGATCCGTGCTACTAACGTATCGAAGTTTTGCAGCGTGCGCAAACTTCCGGCCCACGGATTCGCAATGAAATCTGCGAAACTCCGCGTAATCCGTGGATTGTCCTTCTGCGATGGCGGACGAAGCGACGGCGTCCAGCATCCACGGATTTCGCAGATCGACGCCGATTTTCCGAACGTCGAGCCGTGACTCCCCCCGCTGATGCGGGAGGCTCGCTGTTTCTTCGTTGCGATCCTTT
>JBBDNT010000338.1:0-9411 GCA_040877445.1 Planctomycetaceae bacterium | reverse complement strand
GCAGATCGCCCCCAGTGGATGGTGAGCGTGTTGGCGCATCGCTGGGGGCTGCGCTGCGCTTCGACCCCAGCCACCCCTCGACGATACGCACCACGGTAGATCAATTTCCCGCCGCTGTCTAAGCCCCTCGTCGCCGCGCGACTGCGGCCGCTCTGCCGATGTGGCAGTCTGGGCGATGTCCACCGGTTCTCGGGTTCCGGCGCGAACCACCTGAAAGCACGCGACTTACAACGCATTGACCGCGTCGTGCGAGTCGTGGTATATGATTTGCTATGATATTTTAGGTGAACCTTCCCGGTTCGCAATTCCGATGGCCGCCCTGCGAGAGGCTCCGCCGTGGTCGCTCTCAACGAACCGTATCGCCTGCTCATCGCCGACGACGACGCCGGGTTCCGCGAGACCCTGCGCGGCGTGTTCGAGCGGCATTTCATCACCGTCGAGGCCGAATCGGGCGAAGAAGCGGTCGAACTCGTCGAGAGGCAGCGGATCGACGTCGCCCTGTTCGACATGCACATGCCGCGGCTGACGGGATTGGAAGCTCTCCGCATTCTCGCCGCGCGCGATCTGCTCCCCCCGTCGATCCTGATCACCGCCGATCCCACGGACGAACTCCGTCGCGACGCAGCGGAGGCGAGGGTGTTTTCCGTGTTGGGAAAGCCGATCGCCCGCCTGGAACTCGTGCGGACCGTCACGCAGGCGCTGCGAACGGCCTACGCCGACTGGCCCGGTTTCGGTCCCGACGTCCTCGCCTGACTCATCGCCGTGCTTCATCCGGATCGAAAGGGCGGGTAGGACGGAATTGTATTCCGTCGTACGCGCCCGCCGGCGACCGGCGCGATCCGCGGGCGAGATTGCGGTGAGGTTGCTGATCGCAGCATCGTCCGAAATCGTCCCCTCGCGGACGGAATACGATTCCGTCCTACGAAGCCAATCAACCCTCAACCCTCAACCCTCAACCCTCAACCCTCAACCCTCATGCCTCCCACCGCACTGATCGACGCCTATCTCGACGGCCCCCGGCAACTCCGCGACGCGATCGCGGGGATGACTCCCGAGCAGATCGACGCCGCCCCCGTTCCCGGCAAGTGGTCCACCCGGCAGGTGATCTGCCACATCGCCGATTTCGAGCCGGTCTACGCCGACCGCATGAAGCGGGTGATCGCCGAGGAGGGTCCGACGATGTTCGGCGGCGATCCGGATCTGTTCGCCGCCCGGCTGGCCTACGACCGGCGGGACATCGACGAGGAACTGGCGATGATCGAAGCGGTCCGCCGGCACGTGGCGCGGATCCTCCGCACGCAGCCGGCCGAGGCCTTCGATCGCACCGGCAATCACTCCGAGCACGGCCCCATGTCGCTGCGGAAGCTGCTGGAAACGATCACGGGCCACATCCCGCACCACGTGCGGTTCATCGAGGAGAAGCGGCGATTGCTTTGAGAAGGGGGCGTGGTATAGTGAATGGACGATCCGACATCGTGCGGGAGGCATCCGAATGTCCGTTTCGATGAAATCCCTGGGGCTTGACCGGCTGACGCCGGACGAGCGAATCGCGTTGGCGGAAGAGTTGTGGGAGAGCATCGCCGTCCTGCCGCAGCCGCCGTCAATGACCGACGCGCAACGCGCGGACCTGGAGCGCCGTCTCGACGCGTACCGCAATGACCCCCAGGCCGGCTCGAGTTGGGAAGAGGTCAAGGCACGCATTCGGAGCGGCGAATGAGCTGGCCGGTCGTCATCAATCCGCTCGCGGAACAGGACTTGAGCGATGCGTGGGATTGGTATGACGCGCAGCGGGACGGTCTGGGGGATGAATTCCTGGAGTGCGTTGAGGAAGCGCTGGACGGCTTGAGAACGATGCCGCAGATGTACGGCAAGGTTTTTCAGGAATTGCGTCGCGCGCATGTAAGGCGGTTTCCATACGGAGTCTTCTACCGTATCGACGACCAACAAGTCACGGTCGTGGCCGTGTATCACGCACGGCGGGATCCTGGCGCCTGGCAACAGCGCGCGGAACTTTGAACTGTCGCGACGGAACTCGTTGTGAGCCGCGTTTCCGACATGCCGAAATGGGGATGAGACCATGCGCCGCCACGTCCGACAAATCGCGATCCTCGCGGCCCTCGTGGCCCTTTCGCTCGGCTGTGCCGAACGGAAGCCGTCTCCGCTCGGAACCGGCGGCGTGCGGCTGAAGTACGAAGTCGGCGAGTGGGGAGGACCGGGAAGCGCGCCGGATCGCCTCGAAATCTGCCGGGCGATCGAGGCGCGGCTCGACGATCCGAACCTCCCGCCCGTGCTCGCCCGCTTCGCCGGTGACGAGGATATCGAAGTGCTGATCGGCGGAGAGCGGGCGATCGAGGGCAACCCCACGCTGGAGACGATCAAGTCGCGGCTCGACCAGACCGGCACGATCTCGTTCCAGATTCTCGCGAACGAGATCGATCACCCCGAGATCATCAAGCAGGCCCGCGCGAGCGATGGTCGCGAGGTTCGGGATGAAACGCGAGTCGTCGCCCGCTGGGTCGAGGCCTCCGTCGACGCGGACGGAAACCCGAAAATCAACGGCGGCGATGAAACGATCACGCGGCCCGTCGAGGAAAACGGAAAGCCGAAGACCGGGCCAAACGGCGACGAGATTCGCGAGTTCCTCGTGATCGAGGAGCCTGAGGAGGAACAGGTGACCGGCCGGTATCTCGTGCGCGCCGTCGCGACGACCGACGAAAACGGCCAGCCGGCAGTCAACTTCACGCTCAACGACCTGGGCGGTGCGTTGTTCCAGGTTCTCACGTCGCGGAATCGACCGCGGGCCGACGGATCGACCCGGCAACTCGGGATCATCCTCGACGGGAAGCTGCACTCGGCGCCGCGCCTGCAGGCCGTCATTGGGGTACAGGGCCAGATCACCGGCCGGTTCACGCAGCAGGAGGTCGACGACCTCGCGGCCAGCCTGGTCGGCGGCGGCCTTCCGCGGCTGAAACTCGTCGAAGCGGCGCCGTTCGAGCCGCTCCTCGATGAAACCCGTCAGGATTGAGACGAGGCGCGATGCCTCCGTGTGAACGAAGGGAGGGGGAGCGGGCATCCGATCGCCCCGGAGCGGCGTGGGAATCCAGCCACGGGTTCCGCGACAACCTGTCCGACTGCCGACTGCCGACTTCTCCGCGGGGCCGCTAAAAATCGCCGCCCGCGCCGCCGCTGGACCCCGCTGATGCTTGCCCGCGGCGGCTCGAACGGGCATCATCGTGCTTTCCGAAACACGCCCCCGCCCCGCACCGATCCGCCCCCGGAGACACAGCATGAATATCGGCGCCCGACTGTCCGTGATGATGTTCCTCCAGTTCTTCATCTGGGGGGCGTGGTATGTGACGGTCGGGAACTTCATGAAGGCGCACGGGATGGCGGCCGCCATTGCCGACGCCTACACCGTCGGACCGATCGCGGCGATTCTCTCCCCCTTCTTCCTGGGAATGGTCGCCGACCGCTTCTTTTCGACCGAGCGGATCTTGGGGGTGATGCACGTCGCCGGGGGCATCGTTCTCTGTTGCGCCCCGTTCGCGATCCAGGGAGCCGAGGCGCAACAGGGGCTGTTCATCGGCATTCTGCTGTTGTACATGCTCTTCTACATGCCGACGCTGGGGCTGACGAACACGCTGGCGTTTCACAACATCGTCGATCAGGAACGGCAGTTTCCGATCATCCGCGTGTTCGGGACGATCGGCTGGATCGTCGCGAACGTGTTCGTGAGTTACGTGTTGGTCGCGGACGAGAAGGCGCTGCAGTTCTACGTGGCGGGGGGCGCTGGGATTCTTTTGGGAATCTACAGTTTCTCGCTGCCTCATACGCCGCCTCCGATGGCGGGCCGCGCGGCCCGGGCGAAGGACATTCTGGGGCTCGATTCGCTCGCCTTGATGAAGAGTCCTTCGTTCGCCGTGTTCATGGTCAGCTCGTTTCTGATCTGCATTCCGCTCGCGGCATACTATGCCTACGCGCCGGTGTTCGTGAACGCGGTCGGATCCGCCAAGGCCGCCGCGGCGGCGGGTGAAGCGGGGTTCTTCAAGTACCCCGCCTTCGTGATGTCCACCGGTCAGATGTCCGAAATCATCTTCATGCTGGTGATGCCGTTCTTCTTCCGCCGGCTGGGGGTGAAGGGCATGCTGCTGGTGGGAATGGGGGCCTGGGTGTTGCGTTATGGCCTGTTTGCCGTGGGCGCGCCGGAAACCATCACCTGGATGATTCTGTTCGGCATTCTGCTGCACGGCATCTGCTACGACTTCTTCTTCGTCACCGGGCAAATCTACGTCGACAAGAAGGCCGGTCCCGCCATTCGCGGGCAGGCCCAGGGATTCCTGGTTCTGGTCACACAGGGGATCGGGATGTTGATCGGCGCCCAGGTCACCGGCCGAATCTTCAACGGGATCGTCGGCGAAACCGGCACACTCGCCGACTGGGCACAGTTCTGGTGGATTCCCTGCGTCGCCGCCGCCGTCATCATGGCTGCCTTCGCGCTGCTGTTCCACGACCGTGCGACCGCCAGCGTCGTCGACGTCAGCGAGGGCGACGTGGCGACCGCCGCGATCATCGAAGAGCATCCGTGACGCGGGTCACGACGTGATCGTGGAAGATTCCCATTGCGGCGGGACTGGCGACCCTTCACTCACCGCCCCCGCCAACGCCGCCACCGGCTCGTCCCCTGCGCCGCGTCGATGCCCGGCCAGCGGTTCTTTTCGCGCCAGCGGCCTTGGTCCGCGTCGGCGCGCTCGCCCGCTTGGTAACTCAACTGGTCCGCCGAGGTCCAGTCGGGCTGCCATTCGTCGTCCGTCCAGCCGAACAGCCGCTTCACCCCGCGGATCAAGAGCAGGCTCGCCACCAACAGGGCCAGCATGAATGCGCCGAGGATCGGCAACAGCGGACCGAGCGAGAAGATGCGCTCCGTCTGCCGCCAGAAACTCGGCCACGCGATGACCACCGCGAACGCCGCCAAACTCAAGTAGGGACCGTAAGGAAGCTCTTTCGCCCGGCGGAACGCGAACGAAGCGATCACCACGGCAAGCGCCGCCACCGGAGCGACGAAGAACACGATCACCGCCCCCTGCCAGCCGAAGAAGCCGCCGATCATCGCCAGCAGGATCACGTCGCCGAAGCCCATCGCCTCTTTTTTCAGCACCCACCCCCCGACGATCCGCACGCCCCACACCATTCCTCCGCCGACGACGATTCCCGCGATCGAAGCCGCCAGCCCGTGCCAGTGCGGATGCTCGATGATCCACGCCGGAATGCGCGCCGCGCCGATGAGGCCGCCCAGCACTCCCGGCAGCGCCGCCTCGAACGGCGCGAGCAGCAGCGGATCCTGAAACCAGACCGGGAAAAGGTGCACCGGCCCGAGCAGAAATCCGCCGAGCACGCCGACCGCCATCGCCGGCAGCGTCGCGCCGTCGGGGATGATCCAGTGCTCGAGGTCGATGAACGTCGCCGCCACGAGCGCTTCGAGCAGCAGCATGTGATACAGATACCGCCAGTTGAGGAACGCCTCGTGCGACCAGCCGGCGGCGTCGATCAGGTGCGGCATGTTCCACGCGATCCCCTCGGGCAACGGCCCGTAAGGTGCGACCGCGACGACCTGCACCCAGTACACCGCGACGAACAGCAGCCCGTTGAGCGCCTCGACCAGGGGATATCGGAACGCGATTCTCCGGCGACAGAACCGGCACTTCCCCCGCAGCATCAGCCAACCGACCACCGGCAGGTTGTCGCGGAGCAGAATCCGCTGCCCGCACCCGGGACAATGCGACGGCGGCCACCAGATCGCCCGCAGTTGCCGCCGCAACGTGGGCTGCGGCGGAAACCGGTGGATGCATACGTTGAGAAAACTCCCCAGCGTCGCTCCCAGCAGGAACAACCACGGCAGGACGATCCACGCGGGGAGGTCGAAGGGAATCACTGTGGGTTCACTCAAGAACGAAAGCGAGCCTCCCGCGTCAGCGGGGGGAGGGGGATTCGACGAGTTGCGAATTACGAGTTACGCGGACTCCCCCCGCTTACGCGGGAGGCTCGCTGAGCGACTGCATGATCTGTGCGACGACTTCGTCGATAGTGCGATTCTGGGTCTCGACGACGTGGCGGGCGCACTCGCGGTACTGCGGTTCGCGCTCGGCGAGGAGGCGTTCGATTTCCTCGCGGCCGCCGCTCGACGTGAGATTCGGCCGGCGGGCGCTGGTGGACGGATCGGCGGCGATGCGTTGCTCCAACAGTTCGACGGGGGCCTTCAGCCAGACGACCGGCCCGGCGGCGCGCATCTCCGCGCGCGTGGCCGGATCGAGCACCGCCCCCCCGCCCGCCGCGATCACCAGTTCGTCGCGCGCCAGTAATTCGTGCATCACCGCGCGCTCGCGGCGACGGAAACCGGGTTCGCCCTCATTCTCGAAGATTTCGCGGATCGACATTCCGGCCCGCGCTTCGATTTCCGCGTCGGCGTCGATCCACTCCCAACCGAGCCGCGCCGCCAGAGGCGCCGCGACGCTCGTCTTGCCGCTGCCGCGATAGCCGATGAGGGTGACAGGCATGGGAAAGTTCGTAGTAACCCGCTTCAGCGGGTCTTTGCCGGACGGGGTGGATGCATGGGTGGTGGTTCGACCGGCTGAAGCCGGTCACTACGAACGGTCACGACGAACCGTCGCGCACCGGCGAGATGCCCTTGCGCAGCGCGGCCCGCATCGCGTCCAATGGAGCGTCGCGGGCGGTGAAGCGTTCGAACTGGACCGCTCCCTGGCGGACGAACATTTCGATGCCCGAGACGGTGCGGCAGCCCCGTTCCCGCGCCTCCTTCAAGAGCAGCGTGCTCTCCGGATTGTAGACCATATCGAATACCAGCATGTCTTCCAGGAACGCGTTCTTGTCGAAGGGCGTGTCGTCGACGTTGGGATGCATCCCCAGCGGCGTGCAGTTCACCAGAATGTCCGCATGCACCGTCGTGCGGTTCTCCCATTGGACCTGCTTGCAGCGGAACTGTTCGGCGAGCTTGGCCGCGCGTTCGCCGCGGCGATTGGCGATGGTGACCTGCACGCCGTTGCGGACGAGTCCCAGCACGACGGCCCGCGCCGCCCCGCCGGCGCCGAGCACGAGGGCCTTCTTGCCTTCCAACTCCCCCTCGTCGTCCGGGTCCAGCCCGAGGCGGATGCTGTCGAGGGCGGCTTCGTAGTCGGTGTTCATCACCTGCCATTCCCCCTCGCCGTCGAGGTACAGCGTGTTCGCCGCGCCGATCTCCCAGGCGGGGTCGTCCGGGCGGCCGAAACGTTCCAGCACCGCCTCCTTGTGGGGAATGGTCACGCTGTAGCCCCGAAACCCGAGCCGGCCGAACTCGTCGAGCGTGGCGGCGAGCGCGTCGGGCGGGACGCGAATCGGCACGTAAACCGCATCGAGTTTCTCATGCGAAAAGGCGGCGTTGTGGACCAGCGGACTCAGGCTGTGGCCGATCGGATCCCCCAGCACGCCGAACAACTGCGTGTCCTTCGTGATCGAATCGTAGCGGTACAGAGTCCGCATCTCGTCGAACGTGAGTTGCCCCGGCGCGAGAACCCTCTCGCGAGTGAACGTCGCGTAGGTGAACGGCGCCCCGTATCGCCCGCACAGAATGCGGCTGGGGATCCCCAACTCTCCCATGCAGAAACCGATGGTCGGAACTTCGGCTTCGGCCACCAGTTCGAGCATCCGCACGCCGTCGCCGGGGGAATTGGCCATCGTCACCAGTTTGACGATGTCGGCGTCCTTGTCCGCCAGACGCGCGTGGATCGCCTCGAGGTTGCGCGGCGTTTCGTCGAAGTCGTGGTGGCTGACGATCCGCTTCGTCTTGCCGTAGCGGGGAATCTGCCCGGCGATGTCTCCTTCGAGATCGACGTACTCGACCCCCGCGACGATCGCCTCGCGGAGCAGCGTTTGCCGTTGCGGTTCGGAACCGCGCCATCGCCCGCGGTCGATCTGCCGCCGACAAGTGGCGATCACCGGCGTGGGGCGTTCCTTCAGCAGCCGCGTCAAGTCCGGTTGGCGGGAGAGCCAGTCCAGCCGCAATTCGACCAACTCCGCGCCGCGCTCCGCGAGCGCGCGGTGTTCGGCGACGACCATCTTATGCCGGGTGCGGCCGATGCTGACGGCGATCATCGAGAAGTCGGCTCCAGGCGGGCGAACACGAACGAAGCGGCTATCATAGCGGAGGGGGGCGAGGGAACTAAACCGGCACGGGCACTTCGTCCAGGATGCGGCGGAGGATCGACTGGGCGCGCTGCCGTTGGCTCTCGCGGAGCAGTCCGCGGCACACGACCCGATGCGCGAGAACCGGCGGGACGAGCCGCTTGACGTCGTCGGGCACGGCGAAGTCGCGCTGTTCGATGAACGCGAGACTCTGGACCGCCCGATAGAGCGTGATGGCGCCGCGCGTGCTGACTCCCAGATCGAGATCGGGATGAGTGCGCGTGGCGGTGACGACATCGAGCAGATACTCGTTGATCGAATCATCCACGCGGACCTCGCGAACGGTCGCTTGCAGGTGCCGCAACTGATCGCCGGTCAGCACGGGACGAATCGCGTCCACCGGCTCTCCCCGTCGATGCGTGACGAGAACTTCCTTCTCGACCGCCCGCTCGGGATAGCCGATCTCCGTGCAAAGCATGAACCGGTCGAGCTGATTCTCGGGAAGGGGGTAGGTTCCCTCGTACTCGAAGGGGTTCTGGGTGGCGACGACGAAGAACGGTTTGGCCAGCGGGTAGGTGCGTCCCTCGACCGAGACCTGTCCTTCGCTCATGGCCTCCAACAGGGCGCTTTGCGTGCGGGGCGTCGTGCGGTTGATTTCATCGGTGAGCAGCACGTTCGTGAAGATCGGTCCCTTGCGGAACTCGAACTCCCCCAGGTTCGGCAGGAACATGCTCGAACCGAGAATGTCGCTGGGAAGCATGTCGGGCGTGCATTGCAGCCGGGTGAACTCGCAGTCGAGACTGCGGGCGAGCGCCTTCGCCAGCGACGTCTTCCCCACGCCCGGCGCGTCCTCGATCAGCAGGTGACCTCCCGCGAGCAACGCCACCAGCGCGTGCCGGATCGGCTCGCGCTTCCCCTGCAAGACCCCGGCGACGTTGTCCTCCAGCGCTGCGATCAGGCTGCTCGATTCGGCGCTCACCAGGGACTCCGCAAAAAGAACGGGACGAATCGAAACGGAGGGCAGGGCAAGCCGCGTGGCAGGGCGAACTTCGACCGGGCGACCGGTGATTATAAGCGTTCGGGCGACGGTTGTCCCCCGACGGCGCGCGATATCGCGCGAGTTCGGGGTGCGGCAAGAGTTCTTGGCGACGCCCATCTCTGTGGCAATGAGTGGCGGGGGCGCTTCGCAACGCGGAAGCCCCCGTGGCGCGCGACGGGGGCTTTCGCTGCGCGACGCGC
>JBBDNT010000337.1:0-9485 GCA_040877445.1 Planctomycetaceae bacterium | reverse complement strand
TCCGCGGCCACTGCGCCATGAGGAAAAGATGTGGGTAATGACAAGCGCTTCGACCTCAGCCACCCCTCGACGATTCGCACCACGGTCGATCGAATTCCCGCCGTTGCCTCTAGGCTTGCTCCATGATTCTCTGCGACCTCTGCGCTCTCCGCGGTTCGAATCGATTGCGAGCGCATCGCCGATCATCGTTCCGGCTTATGCGCGATCGGCGTCAGCTTTCCTCCTTCGCCTCGGCCGCGTCCCGCTCGACCTCCTCGCGCGAAAGTTCGCGGATGCGGATGTCGCGGAGGGCGGCCGTCGTGCGCCACGAGCAGACGCCGAACGGCCGCGAGGGATCGACCTCCTGGCGGATCGAGATCTTCTTTCCCTCGAGCGGCTGATTCACGATTCGCTCGTCGTCGAGCCAGGCCTGAATCCGCGGTCCGGTCACCCGCAGGCGGACGCGGTACCACTGGCCGGTTTCGAAACCGCGATAGGTGGTCGTGTCGTTTTCCGAAGCGTCGCGGTCGTCGATGCTCGATAGGCCGCACACCCCGCCTCCCCATCCGCCGACGATCAGCGAGCAGGAATCATCGCCGACCGGAAACGTCAAGCCGCAGAAGAAGTCGCCCCCCTCGACGCGCCGCGCTTCGAGCGCGACTTCATAGTTCGTTTTCGGAAGCTCGCGGTCGGTGTGGATGCCGGTGAGGTCGGCCCCCATCTCCATTTCGATCGCGCCCTCCTCGACCGTCACTTCCCCCTCGCCGCCGAAGTTCGAAGGCTCCCAACCCTCGAGCGACTGGCCGTCGAACAGCGCGGTCCATCGCGGCGCCGCGGGCTTCATCGGGATCGGCTCGGGCACCGCCGGCGACGCGTCTTCGGATGGTTTCTCGGAAGCCGCCGAGTCGTCGGACGGAGACGCCGTCGCGGCGGGAGGCGCGGGAGACGGCCCGCAGCCGGAGACGGTGAAAATCCAGCAACAGCCAAGCGCGAAGACGCACGAGACGCGGGGCATCGACCGGCTCCTCACGAATGGTCCACTCCAAGTTCCGAGTTGCAAGTTCCGGACGCCGCGAAACCGCCAGCGTGGAGCTTCATCCTCACGAGGTCGGGGGGATTTATCAACCGTTCCCGCGCAGCGCGGCGAGCGAGCGTGCGATGTCGGCCGGCAGCGGCGCCTCGAAGGCGAGACGCTCTCCCGTGTGCGGATGATCGAACTCCAGCCGGAAGGCGTGCAGCGCCTGCCGGGAGATCAGCACCACGTCGTCGTCCGCCGGCGACGGTTCCTCGCCGCGGGCGCGCTTCACCTCCGCCGATCGCAGGTCGCGCCCGCCGCCGTACAGGCGATCGGCGACGATCGAATGTCGAATGTGTTCCATGTGCAGCCGCAGTTGATGCGTGCGGCCGGTCTCGGGTTTGAGCCGCATCCAGGAATGCTTCGGGAATCGCTCGAGGACCTCGTAGACCGTGCGGGCGTGGCGGGCGTTGCCTTCCGCCGGGCAGACGAGCATCCGCTCGCGGCGCTTGGGATGCACGCGGACGTGGGTTTCGATGACGTCGCAATCCCGCTCGACGACTCCCTTGACGAGCGCGCGGTATTCCTTGGTCACTTCCCGCCGGGCGAACTGGGCGCTCAGCTTGTGATGCACCTGGTTGTCCTTCGCCACGACGAGCACGCCGCTGGTGTCGCGGTCGAGGCGATGGACGATGCCGGGCCGCAGGCTGCCGGCCATGTCGCTCAGCCGATCGAAGTGGAACTGCAACGCCCCGGCGAGCGTGCCGCGGTAATTGCCCTTCCCGGGATGCACGATCATGTCCGCCGATTTGTCGAGCACGACGAGCGCCTCGTCCTCGTAGAGCACGTCGAGCGGAATGTCTTCCGGAACGAGGCCGCTGTCGGGCGCCTTCGGCAAGCTGACGGACAAGCGGTCGTTGACCCGCAGACGCCGCGAGGTCTTCACCGGCAGCCCGTTGACGAGCACGCGGCCCTGCTCGATCGCCTTCTGAAACAAGGCCCGGCTGAAGTTCGGAAACAGCCGCGTGAGGTAATGGTCGATCCGCCAGCCGTGAGCCCGCGCCTCGACGGTCAGTTCGACCGTCTCGCGGGAAGGATCCCCGGCGGTCATGGGGCCTCGACGGGAAGCGGCGGCGGCGGCGGGCTGTCCGCCGGGACTTCGTCGCCCGGCGGCGGAAGAATCGGCACGGTCGCCGAGACCGGCGGAGCGGCGCCGGCGCCGCTCTCGCCGGGCGGACGGAAGAAGGGATCGCTCCCGAACGGCGGACGTGAAAGATCGTGCCGCCGCGGATCGAGGTCCGCCGGGAGATCCCGGTCGCGGGGCTTCGGCCGTTGCTTGTCGAACCACGCGTAGAATTCGCTTTGCTGGGGGGACTTCAGCGCGGCGATGCGTTCCTTGGCGGGCTTGCCGTACAACGACGCCTCGCCGAACTCGTCGATGATTTCCTGATACGCGTCGATGGCGGGGGCGAGTGCGCCCTCGGAAGAAGAGGCTTCGAGCGCGGTCCCCAGCCCGAACAGCGCCCGCTGGCGAACCATCGGGGGAACGCCGCGGCCATCGAGAAGTTTCCGGAAGCCCGCTTCGGCCGCCCGGAACGACGAGCGTGAATTGTCGTAACTCGAAAAGGCGGACTGCATCCCATCCTGCAGGTGCGATTCCGACTCGCGCAGCCGCGCCCAGGCGGCGACTTCCGAACCGCTGAACTCGTCGGCGATTTCGGCGTACTGCTCGGCGGAGTTCGCGTCGCTCAGACGTGCCCAGGCCGCGGTCGTGCGCTGTTCGACGTTCCGCCTCCAGGCCCAAATCCCCACGGTGAGCAACAGCACGGCGCAAACGGCGACGATGATCGGCGTCGCGTAGCGCTCGAGAAACAACTTGGTCTCGAGGCTCCACTCCTGCAATTCGTGAGTGTGCAACTCGTGCCGCTGCTCGCGCTTCATGAACTTGTTCGCCGCAGTCGATCGATTCCCCGGAAAGCGGCCTCCGCCGCGCGGAGGGTCACCGGCGCGAAGTATACGACCGCGCGCACGAGGCGGTCAAGCGCGCGCGATCGACGGTGCGAAGCGAGCGCGGCAAGAGTTCCTGGCGACGCCAATCTCTGTGGCGATGGGTGGCGGGGGCGCTCCGCAACGCGGAAGCCCCCGTGGCGCGCGACGGGGGCTTTCGCTGCGCGAAGCGCCCTCGCCACCCGACTTTTTGCCACACGCCAGTGAAGATTGCCGCACCCCGCGAAGCGAGCGCGGCGAATCGTTCGGGCTGCGGCAGGGATTGAGACGACCGGCAGCCGACGCCCACGAATCGAGCCGCGACCGTGAGTGAAGTCGCCTTCGCGGGCATGACGATCCGGGCAAGCGGCGCAGCGGGCGAAACACGCTGCGGCGCGGGGAGCGCAAAACGAGATCCTCGAGAAGGCGACTCGGACGCGATTCGGCACAAGCACTCGCGATTGGGGAACTGAAAGCAGAGTGGGTCAGGCTGCGATCAGGGACTGTCTGTGCCGAATGTGTCGCGTCCGCGTGCCTTCTCGAGGATCAGGCTGGGTCTCCGTACCATTCCGGCCAGGCAGCCGGAATCAATATTTCCGTCGCTTCTCTCCAGTTGTTCCGGACTGGCCACCATGCCTTGTCTTGTGGAACGGCAAAACTGTCATGCACGATCCGTGCCGAACATCCGCGCCGACCCCAGCGCCGAACCGGGACAACACGACGCAACACATGATCCAAACGATTGTTAAGGAAACAAAAAATGATGCGCGGCTACGCAGCGCCGAAGCCGGTTTCAGCGCCGAACCCACCGGTTTTCGGCGCTGAGCGTTGAAGTTTCGGCGCTGAATCGCTATCGATGAAAGGATGAACGAGCGCGGAAAATGGATCCTCGGCGGGCTGGGAGTGGCGATCATCGTCTACTCGGTGGTGATGCTCGGCAACGTCGCCACCAGTCCCGACATTCGACTCCGCGTGTTGCTGATCGACACGGACGAGATCGCGATCGGCGCCGGCGTCGAAATTCACGGCACCCCCGGACTCGACCCGCAGCGAGACTGCAAGGGCGAAGCCCCCCGCGCGGGGGATCTCGGCGCCGGGGTTCCGCCGGACCTGCTGCGGAGGATCGGCGATCGGCCGATCGACACTTTTCCCGATTTCACCAACGCGATCGCCGCGCTTCGCAGCGAGCCGACTCCCTCCGGCGGAAAGCTGGACGATCACCAGGATCCGTTGAAGCTGTCCCGGGCGCCGTCGCTGGTCGAGTACGGCGACCACGGCAGCCGATGGGTGCGGGTCGAGTTCGATCGTGCGGGGGAGACCGAGCGGCGGACCTGTTATCTGCGGATTCAATCGCTGCCCCCCGTCGAGTTGGCGACGTCGTTCGTATGGTTCGTGCTGCAGTTGGCGATCTTCTCGCTGGCGATGCTGGCGTTCTGGCATCGTCCGTTCGATCGGCCGGCGCGGCTGTTCTTCGCGATGTGCGTCGTCAGCACGGGGGCCTTCATCGGCGGGTTCCATTGGTGGATGGCGGCGGGGAACTTCGCGCTCAACGCGCCGTTCGTGGTGTGCGCGCTGTTGTTGCCCGCGGTGACGCTGCATTTCTTTCTGGTCTACCCCAGGCCGAAATCGCCGGCGGCGCGGCGCCCGCGGGCGACCGTCGCCGCGTTGTATTCCATCCCCGCGCTGAGCGCCCTCGCCGTGCTGACGCTGCACGGATACTTCCGCTGGCTGAGCGTCGCCGAACCCGGGGACCGTCACGCCGCGCAGGTTCTGGAAGTGCTGCATTGGCTGCGACTGGGAATCACCGCCTACCTGGCGTTGGCGGCCGTGTACTTTCTGGCGACGTTGTGGGCGCTCGTGGACAGTTTCTTCACGACGCGGAACCCGCTCGAGCGGAACCAGGTGAAGTGGATTTTGTGGGCGGCGCTGGCGGCCACGGTCCCGGTGGGCTACTCGCTGTACCTGGCGCAGTTCGACCGGGTGGGCTTCGCCCTCGGGAAGGCGCGGCTGCCGATGTTTCTCGCCAGCCTGTCGTTCATGCTGGCCTACGCGGTGGGGATCGCGCGGTACAAGCTGATGCTGATGGACCAGATCGTCAGCAAGGGAATGCTGTATTACGTGGCGAGCGGGGGGTTGAGCCTGGCGTTCGGGCTGACGATCGCGTCGGCGAGTTTGGGCGCCTTTCTGCTCAACGTCTCGATGTCGTACCCGCAGGTCTTCCTCGTGGCCGGGGTGTTGCTGGTGTCGATCGTGATGCTGTTGTGGCTGCGGGACGGGTTTCAGGAGGCGACCGACCGCCGGTTCTTTCGCGAGAAGTACCGGCTCGACCAGGCGCTGGAGCGCGTGAACCGCGCGGTCGGGCGGCTGGCCGATCCCGAAGCCCTCGCCCAGCGGATGCTGTCGTCCTGCCGCGACGTGCTGCGCATCGAGCAGGCGGCGCTCTATCTGCGGGCGGGCGAGAACGGGGCGTTCCAACTGATCGCCGCGCAGGGGAACAGGAACCTGCCCGTGCGGACGAAGCTGTCGGACGAGTGCCTCGCGACGCTCCGCGAGGGAGGCAGCGCGCAACGGGTGAACCCCGACACGCGGAGCGCCATGTCTCCCGTGCAGGCGCTGCTGCGGGAACTGCGCGCGGACCTGATTCACGTGCTGGAGGCGGAGGGCGAGATCGCGGGCCTCGTCGTGCTGGGAAACAAGAGCGACGGCGCGTCGTTCACCGCCGAGGATCTCACGTTCCTGCACGCCCTGGGGCAGATCACCAACGTCGCCCTGCACGGCGCGCGAGTCCATCAGCAGGTGGCGCGACTCGACGAGGACTTGCGCCTCAAGATCGACACGATCGCCGCCCAGCAGCGGCAGATCGCCATGCTGCAATCCGAAATCACCAGCACTCAGCAGTCGGCCGCCGCGGACGAGGCGGTCCCCGCGCCCTCGTTCCGGCGCGAAGCGCTCAAGGGAACCGGCCCCGCCATCCGCGGCGTGCTCGAAACCGTCCGCAAAGTCGCCGGCAGCGATTCGACCGTGCTCGTCCGCGGGGAAAGCGGCACCGGCAAGGAACTGCTCGCCCAGGTCATTCACGACAACAGCCCCCGCCGCGACGGCCCGATGATTCGTGTGCACTGCGCGTCGCTCAGCCCCGGGTTGCTCGAAAGCGAGTTGTTCGGCCACGTCAAAGGCGCGTTCACGGGAGCGCACCGGGACAAGATCGGGCGGTTCGAAATGGCCGACGGCGGCACGCTGTTCCTCGACGAGATCGGCGAAATTTCGCTCGAAACGCAGGTCAAGCTGCTCCGCGTTCTGCAAGAGCGATGCTTCGAGCCGGTGGGAGGCACGCGGACCGTACACGTCGACGTGCGGCTCGTCACCGCGACGCACCGCAACCTCGAAGAACTCATCACCCAGGGACGGTTCCGCGAGGATTTGTACTATCGCTTGAACGTCATCAGCGTCACGCTGCCGCCGTTGCGGGAACGGCATGAAGACATCCTCGAGCTGGCGTTGTTCTTCCTGAACCGCGCTTCGAGCAAGAGCGAGAAGCGGATCAGCCACATCGACTCCGACGCCCTCGCCGCGATGGAACGATACGCCTGGCCGGGCAACGTGCGCGAGCTTCAGAACGTGATCGAGCGGGCGGTCGTGCTGGCCGAGGAGGGCCGCATCACCCTTCCGGACTTGCCCGCCGATTTCTCGCGGATCGCGGCGGCCCCGGCGTGGCGGGCGATGGACGCGAAGCCGCACGCGGCGCGCCCTTCGGCGACTTCTCCGTCGTCAGCGTCGTCCTCTTTCCCGATCGCGCCGTCATCCACCGGCGGAACCGGCCCGAGCGCGGATGATGCGACGCCGCGCGGCGACGGTCGCCGCGCGACCGAACCGGCGAACGATCATCGGAACGGCGACGTCCCTTCGTCCCGCGATCGGGCGGACGACGAGGAACGCCGGCAACTGCTGCACGCGCTGGAGCAAAGCGGCGGGAACAAGGCGCAAGCGGCCCGCCTGCTGGGCCTGCCCCGCAGCACGTACTTCAGCAAGCTGAAGAAGCACGGGCTGGACGCCGGCGAGATGCCAAGGCAGTGACCCGCGTAAGGCGAGGAGACCCCGAAAAGAGCTGCGTCCCCTCTTTCGCGCCCGGGCTGGACGCCGGCGAGATGCCAAGGCAGTGACCCGCGTCAGGCGATGAGACCCCGAAAAGAGCTGCGTCCCCTTTTTCGCGAGGGAACCGGACTTTGCCTGCCTCCGGCTCACCCGCCCCTCAACCCTCAACCCTCAACCCTCAACCCCGCGTGATATCCCCGCGTGAATTCCGCCCCGATGGGAGAAGCCGCCTATCTCTTTCGGAGCAACGCACATGGCTCGCGTTTCGCATAGTCTGCTCGATCGGTGGTTGTCGGTTCCGCTGAAGCGGCTGTATCCGCGGCTGGGGATTCCCCGCTGGTTCCCGCCGGAAGGAATCGTCCTCGCCGGCCACGCCTGCGCCATCGCCGCGGCTGTCGGCTTCGCGTGTTCCTCGAAGTGGTGGTGGGGCGGCGTGCTCGCCGCGATCGGCGTGGCGGCCAATCACTTCGCGGACCTGATCGACGGAACGCACGCTCGCACGACGAATCAGTGCCGCAACGGCGGCGAACTGCTCGACCACCTCACCGACCCGCTGTCGTTTTCGTACTGGATGATCGGCATCGGGATCGCCGCGGGCGCGCCGCTGTGGGGGACGGCGGCGGTCGTCGGCATCTACGCGACCGCGGTGCTCACGAACATCCGGGCGAAGATCACCGGCGAATTCGCGCTCGCCGCCTTCGGGCCGACCGAGTTCAAGACGCTGCTCGCGCTGTTCGGCCTGACGATGACGGCCGCGACGGGAGGACTGTTCGTCCCGCTCGCCCCCGCGACGATCGCCTTCTGGTTCCTCGCGCCGCTGGTGATCGTCGGAATCGTGCAACTTGCGGCGCAGCTCGTCTCATCGGTGCGGCAGGTGAACGCCGCGGCCGTCGAAGCGGACGAGACGGAATGGGTGATGGATGGTGGCGCGCAAGCGCCGCGAGCGCCTCGACCGCTGGCAGAGTCCGAGTCGCTGGTTTTGTTGGACGCGCAGCGCGGTCGCACCGCCGATTCTCGGTCGCCGCATCGCAACGATGTGCCCGTGTGATGCGTCGGGCCGGCTGTGCCGGCCAAATGGCCATGGAGGCTGCCGGATGCAAACGAACGATGCGGCCCTGCGTCACCGACCTCGGGGCCGAGTTCCCGCGCGACCCGTTCGGCGATTCGGCCGGCACAGCCGGCCCTACGGACTCTTGTCAGAGTCCGAATCGAGAATAATTGAGTTCCGGATCAGCGCTTTTCACCCGGCCTACCGGAGAAACGACATGTCGCGAACGATGCGGAGGGTTCGACTTCCGCGACTGAGTTCGATGTCGTCGTGGTCGTGTAAAATCGTCCAAGGCCCGAAGCCATGAATCAGCCGATGATGATTGGCGCACAGCACGCACAGGTTTGTTGGATTATGGTCCTCGCGTCTGGCGACTTCCTCCAAGTGATGAACCTCCAGAAGCGCGATCCCCGCGGCGGGGTCGTTCCAGTCTCGATGAGCAGACTCGGCCGCATCGCATCCATCGGTTTGACAGGACGCCCCCATCAACTGAAGCACCAATCGTCGCAGTCCCGCGGGGCGCAACAGCCGCTGGTATTCGCGGATCCGCCCCTTGAATTGCGTGATCCGATCAACCTGTCTCAAGATTCGTGCCAAGTCCGCCCCCGTCAGTCGGCCGGACCGAACACGCGCGGCACTGACTCGGTGCCGCTTGACTTCGTTCACGACGGGTTCGCTTTCGAACAATCGCCAATAACGGCCTGAGAGGTCGATCAGCGCCTCCTCGCTCGACCGGTTCGGCACACGGTCGAGAATGAACCGGCGGACTTCCGGTCCGGCGACATAGGGATTGGCGCGATGCAAGTGAAATCGCCCGGAAATGATCCGGCCGTCGAAAAGCTCGATATGCAGATCCGCGTCCTTTGGAGGCAGATGAGCAAGCTGCGAGGTCCGGAATCTGATGATGGCGCCGGTCTGGTTGGTCAGCCAGCACTTCTCGATCGACATTATTTCCCTCCTCGGCCCGACCCAGCGAGACAGGTCTCGACTTGTGCGATTTCTTCTTCCGAGAGTCCGTAGAGCTTTTCGATCATCCGGTCGATTCCCTCGTCGAGCGACGCGATCCGCCGATTCAATGCCTCGCGGGCGTGGGGCGTCATTGCTTGGTCTTGGCGCGCGTGCAATTCGATCATCTCGTCGACCCGCGCGACCAGCGAGTCGTGCGAGGTTCGTTCTTCCTCGTTGGTGAAGTCGACGGCGCGAATCGGCAAACCGCGGAGCGCCCGCACCTTCACCTGCGGGAACGCCTTTTGGCCGGATTCCTGCACCGTCATGGAATAGACGTACCGCATCAGCCGCGAGTTGAGCACCGCCACGACGAACCGCACGTCCCGCCCGTCGTCCGGCGGGTAGAGCGCGAGCAAC
>JBBDNT010000336.1:0-9487 GCA_040877445.1 Planctomycetaceae bacterium | reverse complement strand
TCAACCCTCAACCCTCAACTCTCAACTCTCAACTCTCAACTCTCAACTCTCAACCCTCAACCGTGCCTCCGTTCCTCGACACCCCCCTCCTCCACGCCCTCTCCGACGCGGCCTTGCGGCCTTTGTTCGATGCCGCGATGGCGCAATTCCACGCCTTCACGCTGGTCCTCGTGCGGATGAGCGGGTTGATGACCGTCGGCCCGTTGTTCGGCCAGTCGATCGTTCCCGCGAACGCCCGCGTGCTGCTGGTGCTGGCGATGGCGCTGCTGATCACACCGACGCTCGCCGGGCAGACGAGCGCCGGGTTCCGCAAGCTCGACATCGACGGCGACGGGCGATTGACTCGCGGCGAAGTCCCCGAGCCGCTGCTCGACCGCTACGACGCCGCCTTCGCCCACACCGGCCGGCTGGTCGACGACGGTCTGGCGAAGCACGAATTCTTCCGCCGCCTCGCTCTGCCGCGGACGCTCGTCGAGTACGCGATGCTCGCGATCGGCGAGTTCGCGCTGGGCCTGGTGCTGGGGCTGGGGGTGTTCACCGTGTTGTCCGGATTTCAACTGGCCGGGGAAATGATCGACCAGCAGACCGGCATCGGCCTGGGCGAAGTCTTCAATCCCGGGATGGACACGAACACCTCGATCACCGGACAGTTCCTGTACCTGTTGGGGGTGACGGCATTCCTGCTGATCGAGCCGTTCGGCGGGCATCTGCTGATGGTTTCCGCCCTCGTCGAAACGTTCCAGACGCTTCCCGCGGGGGAGGCGTTCGTCTCGTTCGGGGCGATCGATCTGCTCCGCGATCTCGTACACCAGTCGCTCGTGATCGCAGTGCAGGTGGCCGCCCCGGCGCTCGCGGCGATGTCGCTGATCGCGCTGACGACCGGCTTTCTGGGTCACACGGTTCCGCAGATCAACGTCCTCGTGATCGGCTTCCCGATTCGCGCCTTGGCGAACCTCGGCGTGCTCGCGCTGTCGCTGTCCGGGGCGGCCCGCATCGCCGTCGATGCGCTCCCCGCCGCGATCGACGCCCTGCGCGAGGCGCTGGCGTTCGTGTGAGGAGAGTTGAGGGTTGAGGGGCGCGAAACCGCAAGCGAGTGGCCACCGACCGCTGACAACTGACAACTGACAACTGACAACTGACAACTGACAACTGACAACTGACCAATGGCCGACGAATTCGGCGAGAAAACCGAACAGCCGACCGATCGTCGGCGGAGCGATTCGCGCGAGAAGGGGAACGTCGCGCGCAGCACCGACTTGAACGCGGCCGCGCATCTGCTCGCCGCGGCCGCCGCGATCGCGTTTCTCGGGATTCCCGTCGTGAACGCCTTGGGAGAGATGGCGGTCGGCTATTGGTCGCAGCCGGGTTGGTTGCGGATCGATATCGGGGGCGTCACGGGCGAGTTCTTCGAGATCGCGCGGACGCTGGCGGGGGCGCTGTTTCCGTGGTTGTCGCTGATGTTCGTCGTGGCGTTGGGAGTGAACCTCGCGCAGGTGGGGTTTCTGCTGAGTCCCGAAGCGGTGCAGCCGAAACTCTCGCGGATCAACCCGCTGCAAGGCGCGCAGCGGATTTTCTCCATTCAGGCGATCGTGAAGTTGGCGGGCAGTCTCGCCAAGTTGATCGTGCTGACGGTGATTGCCGGGCTGTTCACCGCCGCGCAACTGCCGGCGCTGATCGCGCTCTCCGGCAACGAGCCTCCGGCGATCCTGCTGGCGATCAAGAGTTCGATGTCGACGCTCGGGTTCCAATTGGCCGGGGCCCTCGTCGTGTTGGCGCTGCTCGATTTCGCGTATCAGAAGTGGAAGTTCGAGCGCGACCTGCGAATGACGAAGCAGGAGGTCCGCGACGAGATGAAGCAGATGGAAGGCGACCCGATGATCCGCCATCGCCGCCGCGAGGCGCACCGCAAGCTCGCGCAGGCCCGCGAGTTGAGCAATGTCGCCCAGGTCGACGTCGTCATCACCAACCCCACGCACATCGCGGTGGCGCTCAAGTACCGGCCGGAAGAGATGGACGCCCCCACGGTCGTCGCCAAGGGGATGGGAGAGATCGCGGCCCGCATTCGGGCGATCGCGGTCGAGCACCGCATTCCGATCATCGAGCGGAAGGAACTGGCCCGCGCGCTGTATCGCGACGTGAAGGTCGGCCGTCCGGTCCCGATGGAGATGTACGAAGTCTTCGTCGAGATCATGGCCTACGTGTATCGCATCAGCGGGCGGAAGTCTCCGGATCTCCGTTGACCCCGCCATCTCGCCATTGACTCATCGGCGGGGGCTGATATATTCGATCGCAATCGGATCTTGCGGCTTCGATTCGTCGACTTCGCGGCCCTGCACTTCTTCTCGAAGGAGTCCGGCATGCTTTCGATCCTTGGTGGTCGGGCGACGCGCGGGGATTTTTGCGACGGGCTGTCCCGGCGCGATTTCCTGCGGATCGGCGGGTTGACCTTGGGCGGGCTGTCGCTCCCCGGCATTCTGCGGGCCGAAGCGCAGAGCGGCACGCGGAACCCGCACAAGGGAATCATCAACATCTTCCTGCCCGGCGGGCCGCCCCACCAGGACATGTGGGATCTCAAGCCCGACGCGCCGCGGGAAATCCGCGGCGAGTTCTCTCCCATCGCCACGAACGTGCCGGGCGTCGAAATCTGCGAACTGTTCCCGCGACTCGCGGCGATCGCCGACCGTCTCACGTTCATTCGGTCGCTGGTCGGCGCGAAGGATCGGCACTACGCGTTCCAGTGTCAGACCGGCTGGCATTGGGACGATCAGCCTCAAGGCGGCTGGCCGGCCCTCGGTTCGGCGGTGTCGTACCTGCGCGGCCCGGCCGATCCCGGCATTCCCGCCTACATCGGTCTGGCGCCGAAGATGGGGCACATGCTCTGGTCCGACAACGGGCAGCCGGGCTTCCTCGGCCTCGCCCACGCGCCGTTCACCCCGAACGGCGAGGGGAAGGAAGCGCTGGTGCTCAATGGCGTTTCGCTGCAGCGCCTCGACGACCGCCGCAGCGTGCTCGCCGCGCTCGATCGCTTCCGCCGGGGAGCCGACCTCAATGGTTCGATGGACGGCCTCGACGCGTACACGCAGCAGGCGTTCGGGATCCTCACGTCGAGCAGGCTGGCCGAGGCGCTCGATCTCGACAAGGAGGATCCCGCCCTCCGCGCCCGTTACGGCCGCGGCACGCCCAAGCATCGCGACGACGGCGGTCCCGAACTGCTCGATCAGTTCCTGCTGGCGCGGCGGTTGATCGAAGCCGGAGCGCGGTGCGTGTCGCTCGCCTTCAGCCGCTGGGACTGGCACGGCGGAAACTTCAAGCAGGCCCGCGAAGTGTTCCCGATGCTCGACCAGGGAACCAGTGCGCTGGTCGAAGACCTCGAAACCCGCGGCATGCTCGACGACGTGACCGTCATCGTCTGGGGCGAAATGGGCCGCACCCCCAAGATCAACGGCAGCGCGGGACGCGATCACTGGCCGCAGGTGTGCGGCGCGCTGCTGGCCGGCGGCGGACTGCGGCATGGGCGGGTGATCGGCGCGACGAACCGGCTGGGAGAAGTCGCGATCGACAGGCCGGTCCACTTCCAGGATGTCTTCGCCACGATGTATCACGCGCTGGGGATCGACGTCGAGCGGGCGACCCTTCCCGATCTTCAAGGGCGACCGCAGTACCTCATCGACAACAGCCACCACGGCGTGATCCGCGAACTGGCGTGACGTTCACCGCGTCGCCGCCGTCTGCACGCGGTGCGCCGCGAGCAGTTCGGCGATCTGCACGGCGTTGGTCGCCGCCCCTTTGCGCAAGTTGTCGCTCACGCACCAGAACGACAGGCCGTTGGGGTGCGACAGGTCGCGGCGGATGCGGCCGATGAAGACCTCGTCGCGGCCGGTGCAGCCGGAAGGCAGCGGATACCGGTGGTTGGCCGTGTCGTCGATGACCGCCAGTCCGGGGAAAGCGGCGAACAGTTCGCGGGCTTCGTCGGGCGACACCGGCCGCTCCGTTTCGACGGTGATCGATTCGCTGTGGCAGTTGGCGACGGGGATGCGGACGCAGGTGGGGTTCACCAGGATCGATTCGTCGCCGAGGATCTTCCGCGTCTCGTACACCATCTTCAGTTCTTCGCTGGTGTAGCCCTCGTCCTTCAGGCCGCCGATCTGCGGGATGGCGTTGAAGGCGATCGCGTGCGGAAAGCAGACGTAGTGGTAGGGGCTGCCGTCGAGTTCGGCCCGCGTGCCGTTGAGCAGGTCGGCCGTTCCCTGCAAGCCCGCGCCGCTGACCGCCTGGTAGGTGCTGACGATCACGCGGCGCACGCGGGCCGCGTCGTGCAGGGGCTTGAGCGCCATCACCAGTTGCGTGGTCGAGCAGTTCGGGCTGGCGATGATCCCGGTCGCCTCGAGGGCCGCCCGCGGGTTGATCTCGGGCACGACGAGCGCGACCTCCGGCTTCATCCGCCAATAGCCCGACTCGTCGATCACGATCGCCCCGGCTTGGACCGCCGCGGGAAGATACTCGGCGGCCACGTCGTCCGGCGTGCTGGCGATGACCAGTTCGACGCCGGCGAACGCCTCCGGGCGAAGCTCCTCGATCGTGTATTCCCGGCCGGCGAAACTCAGCCGCCGACCGGCGCTCCGTTTCGACGCGAGGAACCTGTAGCTCTCGGCGGGGAAGTTCCGCGCTTCGAGCAACTCGAGCATGATGCGACCCACGGCGCCGGTGGCGCCAACGATGGCAACGCTGCGAAACACCTGCCGAACTCCTCGGGCGAATGACGATCGGGAAACGGCCCCCGCGGCGGCGCGCGAGAACCGGGGAACCCGCCAGTATATCGGCGGCGCGCGAGGAGATTCAATCGACGCTCGCGGTTTCGCGCGGTTTCGCGAGCTGCGCGAAACCGCAAGCGTGAGGACCGCGGGCTTCGGGTGGACGCCGCCGGGATCGTCGAAAATCTCAGCGGTGGCGGTATTCGCGGCTGGCGTCGCGGAGGAATTGGCGTTCCTCGTCCGTCAGGCTCGCTTCACCCTGGCGGTGGATCTTGTCGAGCAGGTCGTCCACCCGGGCCCGCACCTCGTCGGGCGAGGGACGGTGAATTCGCACGCGCGGCGGACGAGACGGCCTCCGCGACTTCAATAACACTCGGAAGCCGCTGATCCAGGGCATCAACCGCCAACCGTAGTGCTTGTAGGCGACGCCGAACGCCGCCCCGCCGAGATGCGCCGCGTGCGCCACGGTCGGGTTGTCGCTGAACAAGCCGGCGACGTCGATCACGGCGTACAGCACGGCCACCCAGCGAAGCTCGACCGGAACGACGAAGAACAGCAGCACCGTCATCCGCGGGTAATACATCGCGGTGAGGAACACGACCGCCATCACGCCGCCCGAAGCGCCCAGGACCGGCACCGGCTCGAAGGCCTGCACCACCAGATGGCACAACCCGCTGATGACGATCGCCGCCAGGTAGAACGCCAGGAACTCGCGCGAGCCGAGCAACGGTTCGATGCTGCGGCCGAACATCCACAGCACGAGCATGTTGAAAACGATGTGCATCAGCCCCTGGGTGGAATGGCAGAAGCCGTAGGTGACCAGCCGCCACAGCAGTTCCCAGAATCGTCCCGGAGCGAGGCCCACCTCCGCGGCGGGGACGACCCCGTATTCGCCCCCCTGATACACCAAAGCAACCGGCCCTTCCTTTCCGACGACGAACACGCGGGCGCCGCCGTCGAGCACGCGGTCCGGCTGCCCGAGATCGCCGAGCCGACGGCGATCCGGTCCGTCGAGTTCGAGGCGACCGACCGCGAAGTTCACTTTCACGTCGTCGAGTGAATCGCCGACGGTGTAGAACGGAACTCCGTCGCTGAGGATTCCGTCGGGAAGCCGCAGGTCGAGCCACATCGTCACCAGCGGGCTGGTCTGCTGCGCGAGGAACACGAGGACGTTCGCGATCAGCAGGTACTTGATCGCCCAGCCGCCGCCGGGAGGACCGAACGCCACGCTGCGGCGCTCCTCGCGGAGGTAATCGCGGTCCTCAAGGCCCATGGCGCGGGTCCATCAACGCGGGGCGATCGAACAAGGCGACGATTCGAGCCGAAGCGGAGCGCCGAACCCCGCCCCGACGGCCGTCGTCGAGCGGCATGCGACGCTCGTCAGTTGGAATCCGTCCCCGTTTCGGCGGCGGCGACCGGCTTGACGCCCGGCTTGCCGGTGGCCAGTTCGACGTTCTCCTCGGCGAGTCCCACCAACCGCCGCCAAGCGGATTGAACCTCGCGGCGCAGGCGATCGACCTCGGCCTCGGCCTCGTCGCGGAGTTTCTGTTCCTTGCGGATGGCGTTGATCAGCCCCTCGATCGGCGGGTTCGCCGTCGGGTCTCCCAGCAGTTCGCCTTGACGGATCTTGAATCCGCTTTCCGCTTCCGCCAGCAGTCCCCGCTGATCAGCCAGCTTCTGCTGACTCTCGGCGAGCGTGACCTGCTTCCTGGCGTATTCGTTGTAGTGCGCGGGGATCTGCTCGGTCCCGGCTTGCGGGATCAGTTCGCGGATGCGCCACGCCCCGGAACTCCAGTCGTCGGTTTCGCCGGGAATCAGGGACCAGAGCGGCGTGGCGTTCTCGCGCGGCTCCGCCCGGAACCAGCCGATGTATCGCCAGGCCCCTTCCGCCCGCGGAGAGAAGACGTGGACCGTCGGCGTGTCGGCGACATTGGGATCGCGACCGCCCAGCCGGGTGTTCGTGCCGATGTTGTTCGCGTTCAGCGTGCCGGTCGCCGGATCGACGGTCACGTTCACGTCGGACCACGCCTGGCCCCAACCGATGTGGACCCGCTCCAGTTCGCCCTGCAATTCCCTGAGCCGGCTTTCCTTCGCGGCGACGATTCGGGCGTATTGCTCGTTGTGCTCGGCGTATGCTTCGACGCGCTGCGCCCACGCGTTGCGGGTGTCGATCAGGCGGGCGGAAAAGTACGCGGCGGCGATCGCGGCCGGAAACACCAGCCAGGCGAAGATGATCCCCGAGATGTGCATGGCGGACGAACTTCCGAATCGAGACGGCGAGCGCACGGACCGCCCGCCTTGCGGATGACGAGAAAGGCCCGTCCATCATACGAGCGCCGCGCGACGGGGGTCAAGCAGAATCGCCGAATCTCCGGCGGGATCCCGTCACCGCGAATCGTCACGGAGCAGCAGCCGCGCCTTCCGGACCGAGAACGCGTCGTCGCCCGAAAAGACGAGGTGCAGTTCGCGGCCGTCGTCGCTCATCCACTTCGGCGGGAAGGACGCCGTCTCGCCGGGGCCGACGTCCCACTTCTCCGCGGAATAGGTGAGCGTCCACGGTCCCCACGGCTCGGGGGCGTCGTAGACTTCCAGGCCGCCCGCGAAACGACCGTCGGCGCCGATCGTGTTGCACCACAGGTAGCGGCCGATCCCTTTATCGAACGAAACCCCCGAGCGATAACAGCGGCCGGCATTCTCGAGCACCGGCCCGCGATCCGCGACGTTGTTCGTCCAGACCGGGTTTCCTTCGTCGTCTCGCCGCACGAAGAACTCCCACGCGGCGCGCTCCATCAGCTTGTCCTTCGGCACGCGCGCGAGAACCATCGCGTCGGTCGGCTTGTAGGCGCTGTCTTCGTCCTGCGAGACGACGTACACGAATTCGTCGCGCGCCCCGGCGTAGTTCTTGCCGAAGTCGATGAAGGTCGGGCAGCCGAAGCTCGTGTCGAATCGCCAGTCGGCCCAAGTCCAGGTGAGGGCGCGGTCCTTCGACATGCCGAGCCGGGCGTTCCCCGCGTTGCGGACCAGCATGTAGAGCACGCCGTCGACCATCAGCATGCCGCTCGCCTTCGTGCCGCGGACATCGTCGCCGCGGTCTTCGGCGGTGGCGGAGCGGATGTTGACGCCGCGGTAATCGCCCGGGCCCCCTTCGACCCGCGCCAGACCCAGCGAAAGCTTCTGCGGAACGCGCGGGTCGAATCCCCAGCCGTCGCCGTAGGCGGTGTAGAGATGCCCGTCGTCGGCCCAGGCGAGAGGCCAGTTGTCGCTGCCCGCGGCTTGGCGGACGATCGTGCCCTTGTCGGCCCATTCGATGCCGGCGATGACCGGGCTGGGAGGGAGCGCCGCGGCGGCTCGTTCTTGCACATTCGACGCGAGAGCGACCTCGCGCGCAAGCGACCCGGACGCTCGCAGCGTCCGGGTCGCTGCGTTGGCGTCGGCCGCTGCCGCCGCCGGTTGATCGATCACCGCGGCGCACAGCGGTTCGAGAAAGCCGCGGAGCACGTCGTAGTGGCCGGTCCAGTCGCGGCTCCACGAATTCCCCGCGCGGCTGGCGACGAGATCGAGGCTCGGAATCACCACGATCAGGCTCTCGTGCAGCCCCCACGACCAGTATGCGTCGCGCGGCGCCGTGTCGAGCGCGCCGTCGGCGTTGTTCCACCACAACAGACCGTAATGGTCCGACGCCTTGCCGTAGGTCTTCTCGTCGCGCACCGGCAGGCCGACGACCGACTTCGCCGTGCTCCGCGCGCGGCGGACGAATTCGGCGGGCAGAAGCTGCTGGTCGCGCCACTTCCCCTCGCGCAAATGGAGCAGGCCGATGCGGGCCATCGCATCGACGTTGGCGTGCACGCCCGAGCCGAACTCCCGCCGCTCGATTCCCTCGATCTTCGCCGGGCGATACGCGTTCCGCCGCCAATGCAGGTCGTCCTTCGTGATGCCGATCGGCGTGAAGATTCGCTCGAACAACAACTCCTCGACGTCGCGGCGATAAGCGAGCGTGACGCACTCGGCGAGCCAGTTGGGGCCGGAGTCGCTGTAGTCCCACTGCGTGCCCGGCTCGAACAGCAGCTTGGAGAACCCGCCCGGCTTCTCGAACCCGGCGGTCTGCGTGGCGAGATGCAGAATGGTGACCTTCTCCGGCCAGCCGGTCTGGGCGTTCGACCCGGGCGGCGTGCCGAGCGTGGGATGATGCTTTCGCGCGAGGTCGTCGAGGGCGATCTTGCCGTCGGCGATCGCCAGGCCGAGCGCCATGACGCCGATCGATTTCGAAGTCGACTTGAGATCGTACTTCTTCTTCGCATCGCCCCACGCCATCACGAGTCGCCCGTGCCGCACGACGTAGCCGGAGCCGCCGCCGGTGAGGGCGTACTTCCGCGCCTGTTCGAGTTTCGCCGCGTCGAGGCCGACTTCGGCGGGCGTGGCGCGCTCCCACGCGGCACCGGGAAACACCGCGGGCGTTTCTCCGGCCGCGGCGGGCGATGAAATCACCAGCAACCCGATCCACGCCGGAACGAACAGCGGAACGCAACGCGCCGCGAGCATTGCGAACATGGTCCGAATCTCCAGGAGGTGGTGTCGAGGTCGGCGATCCGCGTCGATTCCGAAGGACGATGTCCCCAGCAGATTATCACCGGAGATTCGGGAAGACCACGGTACGACCGCCCGAAGCGACGGCGGGTGCGGCAGAGTTCTTGGCGACGCCAATCTCCGTGGCGATGGGTGGCGGGGGCGCTCCGCAA
>JBBDNT010000335.1:0-9543 GCA_040877445.1 Planctomycetaceae bacterium | reverse complement strand
GGTGAGAATCCTGGTTTTCATTTGGTTGCGGCTTCGCCGCGCTGGGACATCCGTGTCTCACGAAATTCGCGCACGGCGAAGGGAAGTCGAACGATTGCGGTGCGAGGTTGGGTCTATTCCCGCGGCGCGATCTCGACGCGGAGCGGGGCGAACCAGCGCTTGTGCTCGTCCGTGTAATAGAGGTACGCCCGGCTGGCGGGGCCAGTGTACGTGCCGGGGACCGCGGCGACGAGATCCACGGGAACTTCCATCTTCGCCCCGGGCGGAAGTTCTTCCCAGTACAGAACGACTTCCCGGCCGAGCACTTCATACGCGGCGATCCGGCCCGCCTCCACCAGTTCCTTGAGCTGATCGTGACGGACCTCGAGTCCGCCGGGAATGCCGATCACCGCGATCGGCATGGGGGCGGCTTCGGCCGAATGGTTCGCGACGGCGATCCGCGCCTCGGTCGTCGCTCCCTCCGCGAGCGTCGCATCGGCGAGCGCGACCGAAAGCATCAGCGGGCAATCGTCGCTTGTGTCGGGCATCTCGCTGTAAAGTTCCACCGCGAGCGCGAACGGCATGGGGGAGCCGTCCGTCATTTCGATGGCGACCGTGTGCCGTCCGGGAGTGAGCAGCGTGGAGATGTCCGGCAGGAGGATCTCGCCCTGCGTTTCCTCGTCGAACCGGACCGGCTCGCCGACCGCGTTGCCGTCGACGAGAAGCCGCAAGCCGCCGGCGACCTTGGGACGGGCGAACCAGCGATCGGCTTCGATGATCGCCTTCAAGGCCAGCACGGTGGCTTGCGTCGAACCGAATCGCCCGTCCTCGCAGGAATCGAACAGATGCCGCGCTCCGCGGCGGGCGAACTCGACATGCCGCGGATCGTTCAGGAAGGCGAGCGTGGCGAACGCGGTGGTTTCGATTTCGAGCGACTTTCCGCCACCCCACATCACCGATCGCGTCGCGCCAGGTACTGCGCCCGCGTCGGTCTGCAACGCGGCGAGACGATCGAGCAGTGGCCGCGCCCCCCGCGCCCGTTTCGCGAGGATCATCACGTTGGCGGACAGCGCGACGAGGTAGCTGTTTTCCGTGGCGGCGGCGGCTTGTTCGATCCGCGTGATTTCTCGCGCGAGGGATTCCGCCGGTTCGCCCGCCGAAAGCAGTCCCCACACGATGTAGGCGTTCGCGACATCAGGCTCGGAGCGACCCCCGACATCGAAGCCCCCGCTGCCATCGCGGCGCTCGAGCAGCCAGGCGCGGGTCCGCGCGAGCAGTTCGGGATCGACCTCGCGGACTTTGGACATTTCGTGAAACTGGAGGAGCGCGTACGCGGTGAGCACCGCGTCGCCGCGTCCGCCGCCGAACCAGGAGAATCCTCCATTCCCCCCCGCGAAGGTGCGGAGCCGCGCGTATCCTTTGTCGAGCATCTCCGCGCTGCGTTCGACCACCGCGGGATCGACTCCGTCGTGCGACAGGAAATACTGCCGGGCCATCACCAGCGGGTACGTCGTCGAACTGGTCTGCTCGAAGCAGCCGTAAGGCTCGCGAACAAGCCGCTCGACGGCCGCCAGCATGTTGGCGAGCGTGGTGGGGAACAATCGCACGCGGGCGCTGACGCTTTCCGCGACGGTGTTCCGCGGAATGACGACTTCGCGAGCGACGGTCGCGCCCGGTTCCAGCCGTCCGGCGGCCGCGATCTCGAGCGGAAAGCCGCGGGGCACGATGTCGAGCGCGCGAATCACGCGGTCGGAATGCCCGCCCGCGGCGCCGGCGAGCACGACTTCCGCCCGCCGGCGAGGCCCCCGCGTGTCGAGCGTCACGAGCGATCGGGCGCGCGCCCCGGCGGCGAGATCGCCGGCCGGCGCCTCGAACGGGCCGACGTTCATCCGCCGCGCCTCGACCGACAAAGCGACTTTCGACAGCGGCCCGGGCGTGGCGTTGACGATTCCCACCGGAACGCGGACCACGTCCCCCGCCGTGACTTCCAGCGGCAATTTCGGCTCCACGTAGAACGGCGCGATCGACTCGACCGTCGCCGTCCCCGCGCCAAGCGCGCCCCGCGAGTCGAACGCATCGGCGGCGACGCGAAAGCTCGTCACCGAGTCCGACAACGCGAATTCGAGGGTCGCTTCGCCTCGCGCGTCGGTCTTCACGCCCGCGTTCCAATAGACCGTTTCGGTGACGTCGCTACGCTCGCCGGCGGCGCGATCGGCGCGGACCGCGTGCGCGTACTCGCGGACATACGAGATGCGCGGCGAACCGCGCAGCGGTCCGCGTTGTCCCACCGGTTCGATTGCCAGCGGGCGTCGTCGCTCCACGGCCTCCGCATCGTCGGCGTCGCTCGTCGCCGCGTCGAGGTCGATGGTCGGCGTGTTGGCCTGTTCTTCCGCGGGGGTGTCGCCCGCCGGTGGCGATGCCGGTTCGCCGGCCGTCGGGGCAGTCGCCGACGCTTGAGGATCGGGGGCGGGTCCCCCGCCGCCCATGCCTCCCATTCCGAGGAGGCCCATTCCGCCCATTCCCATGCCGCCGAGGCCCCCCATCGCTCCGCCGAACCCGCCCATCATTCCGCCGCCGCCAATGCCACCGAGGCCGAACCCGCCCCCGGCGATGTGCATCGGCGGCGCTCTCACGATCGGCGGACGCTGCGCGAGCACGCGCCGCGCGGCGTCGCCGTGGTCGGCGACGAACGTCTTCGTGTCCATGAACGCGAACCGCCGCCAGCCTTGCGTCCCCAGCAGCAGGTCGATCGCCAGCGGCGCGACCGGGTTCTCCGCGTCGAAATACACGTCGGCGTCCGCCAGGTCGCGGACGTCGTTCTCCAGGAACACCATCGCCGGCAGTCGCGGCGGGCGCTCGCGCCGTTCGATCAATTCCAGCGCGCTCGCGTCGGTCGCCGTGACTCCCACGACCGCGGACACCGGGCGGTTCCGCTCGTCGGTCGTGCGGACCTTCAAGACGACCTGATCGCCGGGAACGTATCGCGCGCGATCGGGCGCGACTTCGACCTTCACCGCGTGCGACGGCTGATGGAACACGAGCCGCTCGGCCACCGGGCGGTCTTCCGCTTCCCAGACGGTCGCGACGAGCACCCCGGCGGCAGCGCGCTTCGGATTCAAGGCCAGCATCACCGGCCGCCCGGATCGCGCGACGACGAACCGCGAGTCCAACTCGGCCTCGCGCCGCGAGAGCGTCACCTTCAGCACGCGGTCTTCGGACGATGCCACGCTGAGCGGCACCCAGTGGTCGGGCGGCGTGACGTCGGTCCGGCTCGACAGGACGACGCCCGACGACTTCACCTCCGGCAGCGCGTACGTCGCGGCGATCCCGCTCGGCTCGGTGATCTTCAACCGATACGCGCGGCCCGCCGCGGGCGTGAACCGAAACCGCCCCCGCCCTTCATGCTCGGTGCGGAATTCGGCGACCACGTTGTCGCGATCGTCCAGAACCAGCCCGGCGATGTCCGCCGGCTTCTTCGACGGCGTGCGGGCTTCGAGGTACACGCGGTTCGGCAACCGCGCGACGAGATCGCCCCCTTCCGGATAGATTTCCAGGTCGACGGTCTTCAGCAAAATCGGAATCGTCTTCGCGGCGGTCTCGACGACGCCCCCATCATCCACGGTGAACGACAACGTTCCTTCGCCGCGAGCGATCTCGCGCGGCAGCGCGAAGCGGACGCTGGCGTTTCCCGCCGCGTCGATCGCGGCTTCGCCGTCATGAACCGGTGCGCCGTCGACGCGGGCCAGCACGCGGGCCGTCGCCTCTTGCGGAACGCCCCCCTCCGAGCGCTCGACGTGCAACGCGGCCGAAAGCGTGTCGCCGGGACCGTAGCCGTCGCGGAGGAATTCGATCCGCATCCGAAACCGCGGGGCGCGATACGCGCGGACGTCGAACTTCCGCTCGGCGGGAGGATCGCCCGTCGCGGGATGCGTGACCTTCACGGCGTACTCGCCGCCGGCCTGCTCCTCGGGAACCGTCCAGGAGAACCCGACGACGCTGCCTTCGCACTTCACGCTCCCCTTCACGATGGATGCGCCGCGCGGGCCGACGATCTCGATCGTGGCGTTCTTGTGCTCGTCGGCCGGCATCGGCTTGCGATGATGCGCCCCGAGGATCACCCCGCGCACATGAACCGTTTCGCCGGGACGGTACAGCGGCTTGTCGGTCGCGAGGTGGGTGAGGTAGCGTTCCGGGCCGCCGAGACTGTCGGCGGTCGCCCGCTCGAGCTGCGGCTCGGCCTTCGCCTTCTCCGTTTCCGGGGGCGATTCCGCGAAAGCGGCCCAGCGGCCGAGGACGAGAACGGCCAACACGACGGCCGACGACACGAATGCGCGGTCCCGCAGTCTGCGACGCATGGTTCGCTCCTTTCGGCCCGCGTTCATCCTGCCATGCGACGGCCGTGAAAGCAAGAGGCGGGAATCGGCGGAACAGGCCGGGTCGAAAGTCGCCCGCTCGGTGCATCGTCAATTCCAATCAACCGGAGTCGAATTCGTCACAGTCGTTCCAAGTGCTCGCAATCAATTGCGAGAGTCGGCAAGTGTCCTACGCTGAAGGCGTTGCATACCAAAGCCCAGGGTCGCCCGCGCAGCGGGCGCACCCTGGGTCACGCGATCCACGACGCGCCTCTACCCTGAAAGGGTTGCACAATCGCGGAACGCCCGAATACCAAGAGGATCCCTGACTGGTGGTGGTTGTCGAACCCTTACAGGGTACGCGCGCCCGGGGCGCGGCAACCCAGGGTGCGCTCGCTCCGCGAGCGACCCTGGGCTGAGTTGTTCAACGCCTTCGGCGTAAGAGTCTTGCGCCACCGAGGCCGTGGCAACCGAACTTTGGAACTACTGAAATTGGAGCTACTGTCACTCCTCCACATACTCGAACCGCACGCGGAAGCCGAGTTTCTCTTCAAGTGTACGCCGCTCCGCTTCGTAACCCGCCCGCTTTTCGGCCCGAATGCCGGAGATGACGAGTTCCAAACCGTCCGGCCCGAATCCCATCGCATGCGAGAAGTCGGAACCGGCCTCATCGCCTCCCACCGACCAGAAATGATCGATGATGTTTTCCCGGATGTTCCAGGCCATCACCTCAACGTGACCGAGTTCTCCGCCAGACTGCCCTACCACCAGACACTCGTGCTCCCGCCCGATGTCGTAGAGTCGGTAATCCGTCCTCCAGGCGCCCCTGGACGGAATCCCTTCGTCGAGATGCGCGGGCCGCTTGCCGGTAATCCGAAAGATCGTCGTTGCCAGGTCCACGCGCTCGACCTCCGCGACTCCGGAGTGCACCGCGACTCCCTGCAGGATCGTCGCTCCCCGCGGCACAATCCCGGGCAGGGTCATGCGCTGGAACGACAACTGGCGGTAATCGTCACGGGAATATCGCCCCACATCGGCTCCCTGTGTGCGCACGACTTCATCGAGCGCTCGACACAGGAACTCGTAGTCGGTGTCGACGGCGCGCGATGAGACGTCGGCGAGCGCGAGCGCGATCAGCCTCGGCGAAGGGCGGACCAGATTTTCCGCGACTTGAGCTTCGACTTGAGCCGGGACGAGCAGACACACGACACCGACCACGATGAGCTCATTCACTCGCTGTCTCCGTTCATTCGAGTTCACTATTCCATCGAGGTGAGCTTATTCTCGTCCACGACGACGCCCAACCCCATCCCCGTCGGCACGCGTGCCTGGTCGCCGGTCACTTCGATCGGCCGCGACAGGATGCTTCCCGACAGGAACTGCGGGCCGTTGAGGGCCGCCGGGCGCTCCAGCCGGTACGCGCCGAACAGCAGCAGCGATGCGGCGAACGAGAGATCCGGATCCGTCAGGCCGCTGGCGAAGAACAGCAGCCCTTCCGCCTCGACGTACTCCATGATGCGGACCGCCTCGCTCAGTCCGCCGCACCTCGAGACCTTCATCGCCACGCCGTCCAGCAGACCCAGCCGATGGAACTCCTCGAGATCGGTGCGGGTGATGATCGGCTCGTCCATCAGGATCGGCAAGGCCCCCTGCTCCATCAGCCGCTTGAACCCGGAAAGCCGGTTCGGTCGCAACGGCTGCTCGAACGCCGCCACTCCAAGATCGGCCAATCGCGGCGCGAGCGCGAGGGCCTGCTCGACTTCATATCCGCCGTTCGCGTCGACCCACAGGAACGCCTCGGGAGCAATGCGGCGCACCTCGCGGCACATCGCGACGTCGAACTCGGGATCGGGGCCGACCTTGGCGTTGAAGTGGCGAAACCCGCGGGCGTGCGCTTCGGCGATGAGTTCAGGAATGTCGTCGAGCGAGCCGGGGTCGAGCGTCCAGCTCAGCGTGACGTGCGAGTTGCCGGCCCGATTCCAGCGATCATTCGCGGTGGAGTTTCGCGCGCGGCCGGCGAGGTCGTACAACGCGAGATCGATCCCCGCCTTGCAGATCGGCTGCCCGGTCGAAAAGGAAGGGGCGATCGTGCGATCGAGCACGCGGCGAATCGCGGGTTCGTCGAAGGGATCGATGCCGACGAGCGCCGGGCCGAGATGCCGGTCGATCGTCGTGCGGACGGTGTCGATCGTCTCGTAGCTCCAGGTGGGGCTGGGCACGCTCTGCCCCCATCCGACGTGGCCGGCGTCGTCGGCGATCTTCACGACGATCGTCTCCCGCCGCGGCGTTCCCTTCCCGGCGAAGAATCGGAACCGACCGGTGACGGGATAGGAGACGGGAAAGGTTTCGACGGAGACGATGCGGGAAGACACGGCGGGACGCTCTCAGTTTGCGGAAGAGGATTCGGCGCGAAGACGCGAAGAAACGCGAAGGGAGACGAGTTCGACGGAAAGGTCGGCGACGGAAGAATGCAGAGTTCAACACGCCGATGCAGCCGGTCATCCCGGCGATCTCGGGAAAGATCGCGCTACGATAATACACGGATCGCAGTCGGCGCGCCTCCGGCGGAATCCGCAGCAACCGCTCACGGCGGCTCGGCGAACAGCCGAAGCGCGGGAAGCACTTGCCGGATCATGCCGAACTGTTGGTCGCGCGTCCACAGTTCGATGTCGTTGTCGATCGCGACCGTGGCGATGACTACGTCTTGGAACGGAACGGTCACCCCGCGGGTTCTCAACTGAAATAGGTTCCGCCCGACGTGCTCCCACAGCGCCTCGCCGATCGGCACGTGTGGTAGTGCGGCCAGCGCGCCGAGAATCTTGCCGTAGTCGGCCGCGTTCCGAGCACCGTGCAGCACCTCTGCCAAGGTGACGCCGCAGATCGCAGCGCCCTGGGCGACGAAGATTTGCCGTATCCGAGGGTCGGGCTTCCGAAGGAAGTCGATGATGACGCTGGCATCGACCAGGATCATAACTCGCTCGCTTCGCGGAGCCGCTGGTAGGCATCCGGATCCACGACGTCTTTCCCGGCGAGCGCGAACAACGCCTCGTACGGCGCTGCGTCGGCGGACGGATCGGCTTCCTGAACCACGATCTCCACCGTCTTGCCGACGAACGGTTTCAGCTCCGGCAGCGTCAGCGTGTCGGATTCGAGTTTGCGGAGAATGCGAACGGCGTTCATGGGATGGTTCTCGTCGGCGACGAAGTTCTTCCAGCCATCGTACTTCGGAATCGATCATATGGCGAAACGCCGCGGCAGGCAATTCGGACCGCTTCTCGCATCCGGACGCAGCGGATGCACGGCACGCTCCGGACGTTCGAGATGCACGCTTCGCTTGATTCCCGAACAACGACTTCGTGCCTTTCACTCTGGGGCGCGGTATGCTGAACGTCGTTCGACCGGCGGGCCGTTCGCGAATTCCGGGGAGGTGCGTCATGCGGTGCTGCGGATCCTGGAAACCGTTCGTGACGTTCGTGGTCGCCGCGGGCGCGTTGTCGGCGGTGATCGGCATGGCTTACACCGAGCCGGCAGCGGTCGTGCCGCCGGCCGCCGCCAAGCCCGAAGCCGTGCACGCCGAGGCGGTCGAGGCGGAGCGTTCCGCGCGCGAGCGTCTGCGGAGGAGGGTCACCGTCCGCTACGAGCAGCGTCCGTTGCGGGAGGCGGTCGAGGATCTGGCGAAACGGGCGGGAGTGAATCTCTGGATCGAGGAAGCGGCGTTCGAAGGGGAGGGGATCGCGCTCGATGATCCGATCGACATCGATCTGCCGGACGTGATGGTCGAAACCGCGCTGGAGATCATTCTGCCGGACGTGGGCGCGACGTGGTTCGTTCACGACGAGATCCTGCGGGTGACGACGCCCGCCAAAGCCGAAGACTTCTTGGTGACCCGCACGTACGATGTGCGCCGGCTGGTCGAGGCGATGAAGCCGTGGTTCGAGCTGGAGGAGATCGATTGGCGGACGACGGTGCCGATTCAGATTGGTCTCGTCGGGGGTTTCGGCCATACCGGAGTCTATCGGTTCTCATCCACCTGGCCGCGTGGCATCGGCGACGACCCGTCACGGTACGTCGTCGATGTCGTGATGCACGAAACGTCGGGGCCTTGGCTCGACTGGGACGGCATCGGCGGCCGCATTACGCCATACGGATCGCTGCTGTTCGTCCGGGCCAATCCGCGGGTTCAGGAAGAAGTCGCGACGGTGATCGACGGACTGACGCGGCTGGCGACCGCCGAGAAGCCCATGAAGCCGTTGCGGCTCTGGTTGCCGGACGGTCTCGCCGAGGAGAATGACAAGGTGCGCGCGGCGCTGGAGCGCCCGGTCGCCGTCGATTGGAAGGCGAAGCCGCTCGACGAGGCGCTCGCGGCATTCTTCAAGGATTCGGGAATCGGCCATCGCATCGATCGCGGGGCGCTGCAGGAGGATGACATCCCACTCGACACGCCGATCACGCTCCAACGGCGGGGCGTTTCGCGTCGGGAGACGCTGGAGGCGGCGTTCGAGCCGCACGGACTGACGTGGATCGTCGAGCACGGATTCCTGATCGTGACGACCGATGTGGTCCAGTGCGCCAAGCTCAGCACGATCGTGTACGACGTGCGCGATCTGCTGATCGACGGCGACTTCACGCCGCTGTTCGACCTGATCGAAAACGAGACTTACGGGCCGTGGATCAGTAACGACGGAGTCGGTGGTTCCGTGGTCTCATTCGGTCCGCGGCTGCTGATCGTGCGCCAGACGCAAGGCGTCCACGAGGAGATCGCGGAGTTGCTCGAACTGCTGCGAGAGAAGCGGGCGGTCACTGCGGCCGATCAGTCCGATCCCGACGAGATGGTCACGCGGTTCCATCGACCGCCGTCGCCGGCCGATCCGGCGGAGACCGTCGCCGCGATTCGCGAGTTCGTCGCCCCCGGTTCGTGGGAAGGGGCGGACGGCGGCAGGATTCGCGCGGTCGGCGACGTGCTCGCCGTGCGGCAGACGCGGAGAGTGCATCGGCGTATCGAGCGGTTCCTCGCGAGACTCGCCGCCGAATTCCAGTTCCAGCGCGATCGAGAACTCACACGGGAGTTGCTGCAGCAGGGCGTGCCGGTTCCAGTGCGGTAGGGTGGGCCGTGCTCACCAGCAGCGTGGGTACGGCGTATTCCGCTTTCCACACTCGATCCGCGAGGCAATCCCGTGGGGCAGACATTCTTGTCTGCCCGCCCAGTCGGTGA
>JBBDNT010000334.1:0-9563 GCA_040877445.1 Planctomycetaceae bacterium | reverse complement strand
TCGAACAGAAGCACGCCAAGAGCGCGAAGACCCGCGGGGCGATGCCGGAACGAAACATCTTCAGCTCTTCAGCTCTCGTTTTCTTCACCGCATCTTTCCATCCTGCATTTTTCTGTCGTCAATCTTTCTGTCAGTCTTTTGGTTGCGGCTGTGCCGCGCTGTGATATTGCCGCGAGATCGTCGCGAAACCGCAAGCGTGGGGGCGAGCGAAACAAGATGGTCGAATCGATGGCTGATCCTTCTCCGCACGCCGGGAACTCGCACGAGGACCGGTATCTGCTCGAAGGGCCGCGGTCGCGGACGGCGGAGTTCTTCCGGCTGATGCGGATCATGGGAGAATTCCTCCGCGGGTTCCGCGCCCTGCACTTCGTCGGACCGTGCGTGACGGTGTTCGGTTCGGCCCGCTTCGGCGAAGATCATCGCTACTACCGCATGGCCCGCGACGTGGGCGCGGCGCTCGCCCGGCAGGGATTCACCGTGCTGACCGGCGGCGGCCCCGGCATCATGGAAGCCGCCAACCGCGGCGCGAAGGACGTCGGCGGCCGGTCGATCGGCTGCAACATCATCCTTCCCCAGGAACAGGCGCCGAACCCGTATCTCGACAAGGTCGTCACCTTCCGCTACTTCTTCGTCCGCAAGGTGATGCTCGTGAAATACTCGCAGGCGTTCGTCATTTTGCCGGGCGGCTTCGGCACGATGGACGAAGCCTTCGAAGCCTCCACGCTGATCCAGACCGGGAAGATCGTCGATTTCCCGGTGATCTTCATGGGAAAGGACTACTGGCGGCCGCTGTTCGACTTCCTCGAGAGCACGATGCTTGCCGAGCGGACCATCTCGCCCGCGGACTACACGCGGATCATCCTCACCGACGACGTGCAGGACGTGCTCGCCCCGCTGTGCCTGGTCCCCTCGCGTCCTCCCGAACCGCACGAAGAGCCGACCGCCCCGCGGAAGTGGTTGTTGCGGAACGATCGCCCGTGATCGAAGCGAAAGGACCGGCCACGATTCTTCGAGTTTCGCGACCCGCCGGTGCGCAGACTTCCGCGGCGGTCGGGGTTATCATCGGAATCCCGGCACGTACGCCGATCATTCTCGTCGCCCTCGACGACACCCGCCAGAATCCTCCAGCATCCTCGCTGGTTCCTTCCTCGCCGCATCCTGCCGATCGCTTCCCTCCGTTTCGCTCCGCCGGTTCGGGTCACCGCATCATGTCTCACGATTCCTACTCCCTCGACGAGCTGGCCCGCCAGCTCGGCCGCGATCGCCGTGAAATCGAAAAGCTCGTGCAGCGCGGGCGGATCCCCGGCCGGAAGGTGGGGGACGAATGGCAGTTCCACCAGATGGAAATAACCCACTGGCTGGAGCGCGAGATGCGGGAATACACCGACAGCCAACTCGCCGCGGTCGAGGAGTCGCAAGAGTCGCCCGAAGGGGATGCCGACGTTCCGGTCAGCAGCCTGCTGCATCCCGAAACCGTGCAGGTGCCGCTCGAAGCCCGCACCAAGCGGTCGGTCCTCGAGAGCCTGGTGGAAGTCGCCGGGCGGACCTGGCAAATCTGGGAGCCGGCGACCGTTCTCGAAGCGGTCCGGCAGCGTGAAGAGGCGTATTCGACGGCGTTCGAGAACGGCGTCGCCATTCCCCACCCCCGCGATCCGCTCGCGGAAACGATCGGCGAGTCGATCGTGGCGTACGGGCGAACGTTCTCGCCGATACCGTTCGGGGGACCGCGGGGAGGATTGACCGACGTGTTCTTCCTCGTGCTGTGCCGCGACTCGCGAACGCACCTGCGGGTTCTGGCGCGGCTCGGTCGCATGATCCGCCTGCCGGACTTCCTCGAACAGCTTCGGGCGGCCCCGGACAACGAAACCAGCTACCGCATCATCTGCGAGGCGGATCGCCGAGTGACCGGGGAATGACCCTCGAGTTGTTGACGCGAACGCCAACGATACTTATAGTCGTCGCACATGCGACCGCTGTTGAGGATTGCTGCCGATGCTCCACAGAATCGAATCACAGCTCGGTCCTCCAACTCGCCGCGGCGACGGCTTCCTGATTTATGAAGGGGACTGCGTGGATCTGATGCGCCGGTTGGGCGGTGCGCAGATTCCGCTCACGGTGACTTCGCCGCCGTACAACATCGGAAAGGAATACGAGCGGGTTCGTGACACCTCCGCGTATCTGGATTGGTGTGCCGAATGGATCGCTGAAGTCCATCGCCTGACGACGCCTGACGGCGCATTCTGGCTGAACTTGGGATATTTCGACCTTCCGGGCAGGGCGCGCGCCATTCCGATCCCGTATCTGCTTTGGGAGCGAGTTTCTTTCTTTCTGGTCCAGGAGATCGTCTGGAACTACGGTGCCGGAGTCGCCGCTCGAAATTGCTTCTCCCCTCGGAACGAAAAGTTCCTCTGGTATGTGAAGGACCAACACCGCTACACGTTCGACTTGGACGCGGTTCGCGACCCCGACGTCAAGTACCCGCATCAGAAGAAGAACGGGAAGCTGAAGTGCAATCCGCTCGGCAAGAACCCAACGGACGTCTGGCAGTTTCCGAAGGTGACTTCGGGGCGGAATCGTAGTTCGCGCGAACGAACCCCGCACCCCGCGCAGTTTCCGATCGCGGTCGTGGAGCGCATCATCAAGGCGTGCAGCTTACCCGGAGAGATCGTCTTCGACCCGTTCGTCGGATCCGGCTCGACGATCGAGGCGGCGCTGCGCAATGGTCGGCAGGCGATCGGATTCGAGATCAGTCCGCATTACGTACAGCTGGCGGGCGACCGGATCGATGCTTTCTTGAGACGGCGCCAACGGCTCGTCGCGCAATCACCCCTATTCTAAGCGGCTTCGTAGATGACGAGTAATTTCAGCCGTTCCGATTCCGGCCGCAGACTCGCCTGCTGTCCCGTAGGTTTCTCCTGCGCCTTCCAGTCCGTGTGGTCGAGCCAGCCGAATCGGATTCGCCTGATCCGCGGCTCTTGCGGAGTTCGGCGAGTGCGGTCGAACTTCTCGAAGTTCACGGCAATGTAGTATCCGCTTTTGTCCTTCTTGAAGGTGGCGGATTCCTGTGCATAGCTCCGGTTGGCATAGATTTTCGCCTTGTGGGACGATGTCTTGATCTCGGTGGAAAAGCGGTCATCCGGGATGTAAACGAGGTCTTTCTCGCCCGCCGTCTCGTCGCCACGCCACTGGCCCGGATAACGGGCCGCAAACTCGAGCGGGATCAGTTCGTGAAGATAGGATCCCATGATCTGCGGCGTCGGAAACAAGTCACGGCCTATCCGTATCCCATGGCGGCCGATCTTCGACTCGAACATGCTCTCCCACGCGTCGAGTATCGGCGCGACGATTTCGTCTCGCGACAAGGGATAGACTCGCAATAGCCGTTCGGTCGTCTTCTGCCACTTCTCCGGCGCGAGTTCGTGGTACGGCGACTTCGGCACGGCAAATCCCTAGAGTCCCTCGAACAATTCCGAAACCGTCAATCCCAATGCCTTCGCGATCAGTTCCACGTTTCGCAGCGCGAGATTTCGTTCGCCGCGCTCGATGCCTCCAACGTAGGTGCGATCGAGCCCGCATCGCTGGGCAAACCCCTCTTGCGATAACCCCTGCTTCTTCCGCAATTCACGTACGCGCTCGCCGAAGCGGACGAGAAGGTCGATCGATGAGCGTCGCATGGTTGCAATCTAGGCGGATGATGACTCGGCATCCACGGACTATGAGTATCCGGGGGCCATCGCGTCGCTAAGATACGCCGATGCTTGCCAAGGATCCGGAACGGCCGAATTCAAAACTCGGATAGAGGCCAGCTTGACATCCCCCGGCGGCGGAATCAGGCTGGTACGTTGCCTTTTCTCACCCGATCTTCCATCGCGTGCAGCCGTCGCCATGATCGCCCGCCTCGTTCGGCTGTCGTTTCTGGTTCTCTTATCGATCGGCTTATCGATCGGCGGCATTCGCGATTCCACCGCCCAGCCGACGGCGGAAGGCGACCCGGCGGCCCGCATCCGCCATCTCGAATCGCGGATTTTCCCCGCCGACACGCTCTCCACCGAACCGTCGGAAGCCGAGGAGCCGGTGGGTCGCCCCGCGTTCGACCCGCGAACCACGCTCGCGGACGACCTTCGCCGCCGGCTTCGCGAGGCGAATCGCCGCGATCTGGAAGCGTGGAAGCAGGTCGGTTCCCGCGCCGACTGGGAGAAGCTTCGCGACGAGCGCCTCGCGGCCTTGCGGCGGTCGCTCGGCCGGTATCCCGCGCCGCCGGAAAAGCTCAAGTCGCTCGTCACCGGGACGCTCGCGGGCGAGGGGTTCGTCGTCGAGAACGTCGTGTATGAAAGCCGGCCCGGCATCGTCGTCACCGCGAACCTGTATCGCCCCGCCCCGGCGAAGGAGAGCATGCCGGCGATCCTCGTCAGCCACAGCCACAACCGCGGGCAGAAATCCGGAGTGGGCTTTCAAGGGCTGCACGACATGGGCGCCGCATGGGGCAAGGCCGGGTGCCTGGTGCTCGTTCCCGATCATCTCGGCCACGTCGAGCGGAAGCAGCACCCCTTTCGCACCGCCGACGATTTCGCGGGCGAGTTCAACCCTGCCCGGCAGGATTACTGGTTCCGCTACGACACCGGCATCCAGTTGCACCTCATCGGCGACAGCCTGATGGGCTGGATGAAGTACGACCTGGAGCGCGGCGTCGACTTCCTTCTCGCGCAGCGGGGCGTCGATCCGCGGCGCGTGCTCGTCCTGGGAGAAGTCGCCGGCGGGGGCGATCCGGCCGCCGTCACCGCGGCGCTCGATTCGCGGATCACCGCTTCGGCCCCGTTCAACTTCGGTGGCCCGCAGCCGGAATCGCCCTATCCGCTGCCGGAGAACGCCGCAGAGAACTTCGAATACGCCGGCGGCGGAAGCTGGGAGACGACGCGCGGACTGCGTCACTCGGCGCGCGACGGATTCCTTCCGTGGACGATCGTCGCCGCCCCCGCCCCGAAGCCCTTGATTTACGGCCACGAGTTCGCCTGGGACCGCGAGCACGACCCGGTGTGGGCGAGGCTCACGACGATCTACGGCTTCTACGAAAAGTCCGAAGCGCTCGCCGCCGTGTGGGGCAGCGGTTCGGTCCGCGGGCATGCACCCGAAGACACGCACTGGCGCGACCTGCACCGCGAGCGGATGTATCCGCATCTCGAAAAGTGGTTCAGCATTCCCGACTCGAAAGAGGAGCCGCACCTGGAAGTCGATGCGCGAAAGCTGCTGAGCCTCACCGACGAAGCGATCCGCGAATTTCAGCCGCAGCCGATGCACGTCGTCGCCCGCCGCATCGCCGCCGATCGCGACGCCGCCTATCGCCGCCGGGCCGATGCGCTCGCGGGGGAACACCGCCGGAAGTTCCGCCAAGAGGCGTGGGCGCGGATCCTCGGGCCGGTCGAACCGGTCGGAAAGGCGGTGCTGCTCGCCGATTCGGGGCGGCGGGAAGAACTCGACGGGCATCGCGTCGAGCGATTCGTCCTCGAGACGGAACCAGAAATTCGCGTGCCGGTCCTGCTGCTGCTGCCGGCGAAATCGCCCCGGGAGGACGAACGCTTTCCATTCGTGATCGGCGTCGCGCAACAGGGCAAGGCGGGTTTCCTCGCACATCGCGGCGATGTGATCGCGGCCTTGCTCGCAGCGGGCGTCGCCGTCTGTCTGCCGGACCTCCGCGGCACCGGCGAGACGCGCGCCTCCAGCGGCGACGATCGCGGCCGCACCAGTCCCGACACCGCCCGCGCCGCGACCGAACAAATGCTGGGAGGCACGCTGGTCGGCGCGCGATTGCGTGACTTGCGATCGTTGATCGCCCATCTGTGGACCCGCGCCGACGTGCGGCGCGTCGGCGTGTGGGGCGACTCGTTCGCGGAAACCAATCCGCCCGAAGCGAACCTGCAGGCGCCGCACGGCGTGCCGCATCGACCGGTGGAAAGCGAACCCCTCGGCGGAATGCTCGCGCTGCTGGTGCCTTTGTATCACGACGACGTTTCGGTGATCGCGGTGAATCGGGGCTTGTGCGACTTCGATTCGCTGCTGGACGGCCAGTTCGTGCATGTGCCGTTCGACGCGATCGTGCCTGGGATTCTCGAAACGGGCGATCTTCCTGATCTGGCGGTCGCGGCCGCTCCGCGGGCGCTGTGGATGTCGGGCCTGGTGGACGGCCTCAACCGCGAACTGGTCCCCGGCGACGCCCACGCCCGCTGCGAGCGGATCGTGAAAGCCTACGCCGAGCACGACCGCGGCGACCGCCTGTTCCTACGGCAAACCGACAAACCCGACGCCCAGTTCGCCGACTGGCTGCAAAAGCGGCTGCACGAATGAGGCCCGCTTTCCGGTGGTGAATCCCTCGGCGCGGCCCGGTTTCGCGAATTCGGGCATGGCAACCGGTCGGGAACCGGCGTATCTTGATGGAATTCGTGAAAAAGCGCGCCCCGCGCAACCCGGTTTCGCGACTTGATTGGGAAGCACGAACCGATGACCGCCGAAACGGATGGCGCCGATGACGATTCGCTGCGGATGCTCATCGATCAGGCCCGCCGCGGCGAAGAGGACGCCCTCGGCCGGCTCCTCGAAACCCACCGCGGCTTCCTCCGCGGGCTGGCCCGGCGGGCGGTCGGCGATCGGCTCCGCGTCCGCGTCGACGATTCCGATCTCGTCCAGCAGACGCTCGCCTCCGCGGTCCGCAACTTTCCGCGGTTTCGCGGCCGCGATCCCGGGGAGTTCGTCGCATGGCTGCGCCTGATTCACGAACGCAACATTCAGGACGCGATCCGCGATCACGTCGCCTCGGACAAGCGGACCGTGGGCAAGGAAGAGCGCCTCGGCGATCGCGCCCCCGAGACCTCCCAGCTCGCCGATGCGGGGCACTCCACCCCCAGCGGACACGCCATTCGCATCGAGAGTCTGGCCGAACTCGGCGACATGCTCGACCGACTTCCCGAGGACCAGCAAACCGCCATCCGCTTGCGGCACCTCGAACATTGGACGCTGCCGCGGATCGCGTCTCACATGGCCCGGTCGGAAACCGCCGTCGCCGGTCTCATCAAGCGGGGATTGAAATCAATGCGCGAGTGGGCCGCTTTTCGCTCGGGCCCGCCCGAGTGATCGGTCCGCAGTTCTCGTGACTCGAGGTGGAACCCATGACGAGCGATCGTGTCGAACCGTCCCCCGCCGCCGAGTTGGATCGGCTGATCGCGGACTGCATGCTGTGTGTCGATCGCGGCGAGATCATCGACGTCGAGCGACTCGTCGCCGCGCATCCGCGTCACGCCGCCGAGCTGCGCGGCTATTTCGATTCCCTGGCGATCTTCGATGAACTCGCGGGGACGTCGCGCGAGGAACGCGACGACGACGACGGTTTCGCGCAGGCTGCCGCGTCCGAGGTCGGCACGTCATCCAGGTCGCCCGCCGGAACTCCCGCGGGAGCGGCTGAGAACGCGCACCTTTCATCGCCGAGCGACTCCGCGCGCTCGGGATCGACCGTGACCGAACCGCTCGCGTCGCGGCCGCGAACCGGGCCGGTCGAGTTCGGCCGCTATCGGCTGTTGAACCTCCTGGGGCAAGGCGCGATGGGGACGGTATACCTCGCCCACGACACGCGACTCGACCGACGCGTGGCGATCAAGTTCCCCAAGCTCGAATCGGGCGACCCGGCCGAGTTTCTGGCGCGGTTCGAGCGCGAGGCCCGTGCCGCCGCCCGCGTCCAGCATCCCAACATCTGCCCGATTCACGACGTCGGCGAGATCGACGGCGTGTGGTACATTTCGATGGCCTACGTCGAGGGCCGCACGCTCGCCGAATGGATTCGCTCGCCGGCTCCGCCGTCGCAACGGACCGCCGCGGCGCTCGCCCGCAAGTTGGCGCTCGCGCTCGCCGAAGCGCACGAGCGGGGCATCGTCCATCGCGACCTGAAGCCCTCGAACGTACTCGTCGACCGCCGGGGCGAGCCGTTCATCGCCGATTTCGGCCTCGCCCGCGCGCCTCTCCGCGCGGACGACTCGCGGCTCACGCACAGCGGCCTGATGATCGGCACGCCGTCTTACATGGCGCCGGAACAGGTCGATGCGGCCTGGGGAGAAATCGGCCCCGCGACCGACATCTACGCCCTCGGCGCGGTCCTCTACGAAATGCTCTCCGGAAGGCCGCCGTTCCAGGGTTCGGCCGCTTCGGTCGTCGGCCAAATCGTCAGCCGCGCCCCCCCCGCGCCTTCGACCGTCGCGCCCCAAGTCGATGCCAGGCTGGAAGCCTGTTGCCTGAAGATGCTCTCCAAACGGCCCGCCGAGCGCCCTCCGTCGATGCGCGACGCGGCCGCCGAGTTGAAGCGAATCGCTGCAACCATCGACGATCACCCCGTGACGAAACGCTCGTCGACGCGGTCGCGATTCGCCTCGCGAATGACTCTGTGGGGCGGCGCGGCACTGCTGCTCGCCGCGCTCGGCGTCGCCATCCCGCCGCTGCTGCGCTCCGACGAAGCCGACGCGATCCGCGCGAACGCCGCGCTCGCCGTGCGTGACGACGCGCCGCCTCGACCGCAGGCGGAAGAGCCGAATTCGGAAGAGCCGGCCGCCCTGGAACAACCGCCCGCGCAGCCGGATCCCTTGCCGGTCGGAACGCTGTTCGCCGAGCGGTTCGACGCCGCGAACCTTGCCGACCGGTTCGTTGTCTTCGCGAACCCCAATTTCCACGAGTGGCCCATCGCCGACGGAAGCCTCCGCGTCGATCGACTTTTACCGGGCGGCCCTCGCGGCGCTCCCGGGGAATTTCGGATTCGCTCGAAGCAGTCGTTCGAACTCGACGAACGGGGACTCCGCTATTCCGCCCGCGTGAGGCGGCCGGAAGGGACTGTCCCCGGCGGATCGAGCGTCGGGCTGACCTTCGGCGACTACTGCGTCGACTTCCATCCCGGCCACCCGCGGCCGGGCGAGTCGGGCGATTACGGATCCGTCGCCCTCCGCAAGAAACGCGACGGTGAATGGCAGCCGTTGTTCGAGGGCGCGGCGATGCCGTTCATCCCCGCCCTCGATGAATGGCACGCGGTGACCGTGCGGGTGACGAATCCGGCGGAAAATCGGCTGCTGATCCGCATCCGCATCGAAGGCCCGGACGCGGACGGCAATCGGCACGCATTCGAGAGGCCGTTCATCGACGATGAGCCGGCGCTCGCCGACGGTCGCATCGGCGTCGTCGTTTTCGGCCGCAATCCTCCCGGGACGAATGCCGCCTGGTTCGACGACCTCGAAGTGGCCCGACCGGCGGATTGAACGCGCATCGACGACACCGTTCCGGACGGCTCGCTTTCGTCGAACTCGAATCGACATTCGGGCGGGTAGGACGGAATTGTATTCCGTCGTGCCCGCCCGCCGGCACTCGACGCGATCCTCTGGCGCGACTCCGCTGAAATCGTTGATTGCGGCATGGCCGGAAATGGTGCTCTGGCGGACGGAATTCAATTCCGTCCTACTACGCCTTCAACCTTGATCTTGTGGGTCCGCCGCGTCCGTTGAAGGGCCACACGACGAAGCGACCCGGACGCTCCAAGCGTCCGG
>JBBDNT010000333.1:0-9609 GCA_040877445.1 Planctomycetaceae bacterium | reverse complement strand
GCGCCTGGGACAACGCCAAGAAGTACATCGAAGGCGGAGCGCACGGCGGCAAGGGGACCGAAGCCCACAAGGCGACTGTCGTGGGCGACACCGTGGGCGATCCCTTCAAGGACACCAGCGGACCGAGCTTGAACATTCTCATCAAACTGATGAGCATGGTCTCCGTGGTCTTCGCCGGGCTGGTCGTGCAGTACGCCTTGCAGTTCTGAGGCGGTCGCGGCATCGCCGCGAACATCGAATCCACGGGAGCGTCCCATCGCCACTCAGCCAGCTTCCTCGCCCCGCCGTCGGGAAGAAGGCCGCGCCCAGGCTTGCCTGTGCGCGAAGATCGCGGACGACCACCGCGGCCGCGACACCGTCGTGCTCGACCTGACCGAGATCACCCCGATCGTCGATTACTTCGTCCTCTCGACCGCCACCAGCCGCCGACAGATGCTCGCCATCGTCGACGACGCCGACCAGGCGCTCAAGGTCCGCGGCGAAAAGCGACTCGGCCGCGAGGGACTCGACGGCGATTCGTGGATCCTGCTCGACTACGGGGACATCGTGCTGCACGTCTTCTCCGAAGACAGCCGCGCCGCCTACGACCTGGAACGCCTGTGGGCGGACGCGAAGCGCATCGACTGGCGGGCGGAACTCGGCCTGCCACCCGCTTCGTAGTCGATCGGAGCGACCGCAGTGCGGTGGGGCAGACATTTCTGTCTGCCCCACACAGCGTCTTAGGCAGCGGCGGGATTCGAAGCTACCCGCAGACCGCGACGCCAGGAATCAGCAATCAGCACTACCGTAGTACGTCGTCAACTTCGAAGTTGTGGGTCGACCGGACGGGCGGGTAGGACGGATTTGTAATCCGTCGTACCCGCCCGCCAGCACTCGACGCGATCCTCTGGCGCGACTCACTGAGATCGTTGATCGCGGCATGGCCCGAAACGGTGCTCTGGCGGACGGAATTCAATTCCGTCCTACGGCGTCGGCAGCTACGGTCACCCCCAAAATGAATGCTGAAGCGGGTCACTACGAACGGGGCACTACGAACGGTTCTTCACGTCAGGGAAATCAAATGATCGCTCAGCTTCCGCGCGCCGTTCGCTTCGATAAGGTAGTTGTTCTCGATCCGCATCCCGCCGATGCCTACCACGTACAGGCCCGGCTCGAGCGTCACCACGTCCCCCGCTTCCAGCGTGTCGCCGCTTTCCACCCCCAGGATCGGCGGCTCGGGATGCGACAGGCCCAGGCCGTGCCCCGCGTGGTGCTTCAGTTCGCCATACCCGGCCGCCGCGAGTGGGTCCGAAACGGCGGCGGCGACTTCCTTCGCGGCGACGCCCGCCCGCAGAACGTTCTCGCCCGCCCGCATCGCCGCTTCGCAAAGCTGGAACAGCATCTGCTGCTCGTCGCTCGGCGGGCCGACCGCCAGCGTGTTCGTGAAGTCGCTGCGATAACCGGCGATCACCACCGAGTAATCGAGGATGAACAGGTCGCCGGCGGCGAGGACGTAATCGGTGGGAAGCCCGCCCGCCTTCGGCGTCGCGGCGTTCGTCGCGCGGAAGTCGCCGTAGACGAGCGCCGGGCGACCCGCCGCCTCGAGGGCCGCGAACTGCACCTCGCGGAACACGTCGAACTCGGTGACGCCGGGGCGGACGACTTCGCGCCCGCGGGCGTGGCCGGCGTCGGTCGCCCGCATGCACTCCTCGATGATCGCGATCTCGTCCGGCTCCTTCTTGCGGCGCAGCGTGCGGAGCAGCGTGCCCAGGTCGAGACTTCCCCCCGGCTCGCGGTCGCCCGCCTCGCGGCGGACGGAATGCGACTCGCGATCGAGACCGAGCACCTCGAACCCGCCGACCGGCAGCCACTCCGCCTCGACCGCGCCCTCGCGGCCGTACAGGCGATCGGCGAGCGTCCGCAACGCGCGCAACAGGGCGTGGTCGCGGTTGATGACCGAATGCCGGTGGTCGTACCACTCCTCGACGATTTCGCGATCGACGTGCGGATCGCCGCTGCCGGAGCGGATGGTGAAGTTGTCGGCGATCAGCGTCGCCCCGGCATCCCGTTCGAGCAGCAACAGCCCCCGCTCGCCGGCGGAGAAGCTCAAGGGCTGCACGAGGAAATTCGAGAGATAGTGCACGTGCCGCGGATCGGCGATCAACAGCCATTCGGTATCGGCGGGCACGGCAGACCACAGTCGTTCGCGACGGGCGTTGCAACCTTCGGCGGTGAGCATCGTGGTGTTCTCGATGTCAAGAAATCACGGGTGTCTGCCGTGCCACTGCTTCCGTCGAGCAGCGGCGCCTCTTGCGCGATTGTCGCTCGTCGATTCAATGAATGCCTTCCGCCGCGAGCCAGCGTTCGGCGTCGAGCGCCGCCATGCACCCGCTGCCCGCGGCGGTGATCGCCTGGCGGTAGTAGTCGTCCGCCACGTCGCCCGCGGCGAACACGCCTGCCACGCTGGTGTTCGTGCGGAACGGCTTGACCCAGCGGATGTAGCCCTTCTCGTTCGTCTCGACCTGGCCGTCGAGGAAGTCGGTGTTCGGCGTGTGGCCGATCGCCGCGAAGTAACCCGCCGCTTCGAGTTCCTCGGTCTGGTCGCGATCGAGCGCGCCGCGGATGCGGACGCCGGTCACGCCCCGCTCGTCGTCGCCCAGCACTTCGTCGATCACCGAGTTCCACTTCACGTCGATCTTCGGGTTCGCGAGCGTCCGCTCGGCCATGATCTTGCTGGCGCGAAACTCGTCCCGGCGATGCACGACGTACACCTTCGAGGCGAACTTCGTGAGGAAGGTGCCCTCCTCCATCGCGCTGTCGCCGCCCCCCACCACGACGAGCGGCTTGCCCCGGAAGCGAGGCAGCGCGCCGTCGCACACGGCGCAGGCCGAGACGCCGCGGTTCTTGAAGCGGTCTTCCGATTCCAACCCCAGGTAATTCGCCCGCGCCCCGGTGGCGACGATGACCGCGTGTGCGGCGATCTCTTCTCCTTCGAGCGTCCACAGGCGGAACGGCCGCTGCGAGAGGTCGGCCTTCACCACGTCGTCGGTCTGCACGCGGGCGCCGAAGTTGATCGCTTGCTGCCGCATCAGTTCCATCAGCTCCGGGCCGGTGACGGCACGGTGCGGATCGTGGTTCGGGTCGCTGTACGGGACGCGCGAGGATTCGAGCGCATCGGCGAGGAAGGCCCGCATGTCGCCGGCGGGGAAGCCGGGGTAGTTCTCGACTTCGGTCGTCAGCGCGAGTTGGCCGAGGGGGAGGGTGCCCTGCTGGCGGTTTTCCTCGGTGACGGCCCCTTCGAGGACGAGGGGCTTCAGCTCGGCCCGGGACGTGTAGATGGCGGCGGCCCAGCCGGCGGGTCCGGACCCGATGATCACGACGCGTTCGGTCACGTTCCGTCTCCTCGTCCGAGCCGCGTTGGATGGCCCGGACAGCGAATTCGAGTTCCGTTCGATGAATCCGGAACGATACTCGACCGGTTGGAGGAGGGCAACCGATCGCGCGCGATCAGCGAATCACGCTTGCGGTTTCGCGCCTCGACAGGCGGGCGTCTCGGGGAACGGAAGGCGAGCGCAAAAAGAAAGCGTTTCGAGCGACAGAGGTCACTCGAAACGCTCCCGAATTAGCCGATGGTTGCAAGTGCGGGCCAACGCTTGCCTCCATGGCGAGAGAAGAAGAGCTGCAAGGAGCGTGCCATCCACTTGAGAGAATTCGTCGATTTTCATCAAGACATTCACTAGAAACACGTTACGGAGATATCGGAGCCATAAACCGGCGACCGCCCTCCATCGCCGATGTGTCGCATTTCGCCTCAACTGCGGCAATATGCGCTGGTGCGAATTGCAACACTCACCCCCTGCGGGACCGGCACGAGGACGCGCGCCCCGACGCGCCGGTGGTCATTCTCGTTCGAGGACGCAGCAACACCGGCATCCTCGCCCGTTCGGGACTTGGAACTCCTGAGTGAGCCGCGGATCGTCGTCACAACGGCCAGGCCCACAGGATCAGCGGCACGGCGACCGCCGCCACGAGCAGCGACATCGGCAGCCCCATCTTCCAGTAGTCTCCGAAGCGGTATCCTCCCGGGGCCATCACCAGCGTGTTCGACTGATGCCCGATCGGCGTCAGAAACGCGGACGACGCCCCGACGGCGATCGCCATCAGGAAGGGGTCGGCCGAGGCGTCCAATCCGCCGGCCATGTGAATCGCGATCGGGGCCATCAGCACCGCCGCCGCCGCGTTGTTGACGACGTTCGACAACAGCATCGCGACCGCCAGCAGCAGCAGGATCGCCCCGAAGGCGGGCAGGCCGTTCCCCAGCACGAGCAACCCATCGGCGACCAACTGCGCCCCGCCGGTTGTCTCGAGCGCCGCGCCGACCGGAATCATCGCGGCCAACAGCACGATCACCGGCCAGTCGATGTTTTCGTAAGCGTCGTTCAACGTGACCAGGCCGACGAGCACCATCGCCACGGCGGCCGCCAGCAGCGCGATCTGCACCGGCAGCCAACCCAGACTGGTCGCGACCACCGCCGTCAGGAACAAGCCCGCCGCCAGCGCGATGCGCTTCGGCTGCCCGAACCGCAGCCCGCGTTCCGCCAAGGGGAGACACCCCAACGCGGACAACGCCTCCTGAAGCGCCTGGTCCTTTCCCTGAAGCAGCAGAATGTCTCCCACCACGAACCGCACCTTCCCCAACCGCTGCCGCAACGATTGCCCCTGCCGGGCCACCGCCAACAGGTTCACGCCGTACCGGCGGCGCAGATCGAGGCCGACCGCGGTCTTTCCCGGCAAGGAAGAACCGGGGGCGATCACCGCTTCGATGACCCGCACGTCGTCGGACGTGAGCGCGCCGCGATCGTCCTTCTCGCCTTCCGCCAATTCCAGTTCGCCCGCCTCCAGCAGGGTCTTCAAATCGTCGGAACCGGCCTCGACGAGCAGGATGTCGCCGGGACGAAGGATCTCGAACGGCGAAGGAATCAGTCGCCGCCGATCGTCGCGGATCAGGACCACGACGATGATTTCCACCTCGTCGTCGAGCTGCGATTCGAGAAAGTGCAGCGTCTGCCCGGCGAGCTTCGACTTCTCCGGCACGCGGACTTCGGTGATGTAGTCTTCGACGTGGAACAGTTCCTCGGGCGCGGCCTGCCCCTGTCGTTCGGGCATCATCCGCCATCCCACCAGCGCGATGAACGCCACGCCCGCCAGGCAGACTCCGCCGCCCACGGGGAGAAAATCGAACATGCCGAACGGGGGCGCTCCCGCCTGCGTCCGAAAGCTCGCGATGATGATGTTGGGGGGCGTGCCGATCAACGTCGTCATGCCCCCCAGCAGCGAGCCGAACGCCAGCGGCATCAGCATCATCGAGGGCGAGCGGCCGCTCTTGCGGGCCATCCAAATCGCCACCGGCATCAACAGCGCGAGCGCCCCGACGTTGTTCATGAACCCGGAGCAGACCGCCACGAGTGCCGTGAGCGTCGCCACCTGCACGGTGGGGCGGTCTCCCACCCGCGTCAGCGATCGGGCGATCGCGTCGACGACCCCCGCGTTCCGAAGCGCCCGGCTGACGACCAGCACGGCCGCCACCGTCACCACCGCCGGATGCCCGAAACCGGCGAAGGCGTCGCCGGGTTCCACGAGACCGGCCATCGCGACGACGAGCAGCGCCGCGAGCGCGACCAGATCGTATCGCCAACGGCCCCAGACGAACAGCACCAGCGCGGCGAACAGCACGCCGAACACGATCCCCTGGTCCGCCGTGATCGACATTCCGCCCCCTCGGCCGATTTGGAAAACCATGCGGATCGTCGCCCGCGGTCCGCGAGGCCAATGTAGCGGTACGGCACTCCGAAGGAAACGGGGACCGAGACCGCAGCGCACCGTCGCCGGGGCGGCCGCGCCGCGACTCCATCGGTTCCCCTTATTCAAGGCGGGCTTTCGCCGTCCGGAGATCCTTCGTATCCTGCAAATCGTATCCATCAACGCGGACCGTGCGCCGTGTCGGTCGTCGTTCCTGTTCGATTTCGCCATTTTCGCCACGTCAGCGCCATGGGCGGCATCATCCGACTGATCATGCAGTTGACCGTCTTGCGGCCGCTGCTGCGCCCGATGGTGCGGTTGCTGGTCGGGTTGCTCGCGATCCCGCTGTTCCGGCTGTTCCTGCGGCGGGTGGTGCGGCTGCAGGATCTCGACAAGGAACTCGAGAAGGACCTCGAGCAGTGGTTCCGCGGCTCGCTGCTGTTGCTCGTCGCCACCGCCAACATGGAGCAATCCCTGTTCGGCTGGGTGCCGATCGACCTGCAGGAACAATACGCGTGGCTGGCGGTCGGCCTGCGGCTGCTGCTGGCGGTCGGCGTGATCGAGGCGATGCCCGACCAGGAACTGTTCGCGGTGATTCACCCCGGTCCGCCGAAGGTCCGCTTTCCGCGGGGCTTCATCGCCGACATGCGGGAGAAATGGCGCGACGTGCTGAAGGGAGTCGCCTGCAAGCACCTCAACCGCTCGTCGCCGGTGTTCGCGATCATGTCGGCGATCTTCGGCGGCGCTCACGACGAGCATTGGACCGTCGGCTGGATCTGCTACTTCGTCGCGATCACGCAGTACCTGATCATCGGACTGGTGACGTCGAAGGACAAGGCGCTCGACGCGCTGTCGGAGTTCGACCGGCAGGTCGCGCTGCGCCGCCGCGAGCTGATCCACGAGTTCGAGATCGACGAATCACCGCCGCCGGGGTCGAAGGCGTCGTCATCCTCGTCGGAGCATGGCGAGCGGTCGCCCGTCGGCGGAATCCTCCCGCAAGCCGCCCATCGGTCGCTTGAAAAGGGCGCGAGCGCGCCGCATGAAGCCCGCGCGGTGGAATGAGCATCCGCGGCCGCGATCCGATCTGGTCCACGATGATCGAGCGGGTCTTCGGTTGCGGCTGTGCCGCACTCGTCACCGTTTCCGGTACCGCAACCCTTCGAAGGGAAACAGCGTCCGAGCTTCTTCCTCGGTCGGCATGCGGCCGTGCTCGGCGATCTCGAAGGCCTCCGCGTGGCGCGCCTTTTCCCCGTGCTCGTCGCCGTACAACTCCTTCAGCCGATCGCGATATCGTCCCGCGATGCCGGCGGCCCGGGAGCGGAACCGTTCGCGGACGGTTTCTCGTCCGGCGGCACGTTCCTCGTCGTTCCGCGGGGCGATGTGACTGCCGCAACAGCCCCCTTCGACGAACTGCGATTCCATCACCGCCAGCGCATCGACCTTCAGGTCGATCACCGGGTCGATATCGACCACCACGTCGGGCACGAACGGGTACGGCCGCTCGAACCGGTCGTAGCTGTAGAGAAACAGCGGGTTCCGATCCAGGTAGGGCGCGTCGGGGCAGAAGTAGGGAACGGTCACCATGTAAGCCGCGTCGCGAACCACCAGACCGGCGTTGCGATGATCGGGATGATAATCGTGCGGGCGATGAACGATGACGACGTCGGCCTTCCAGTCGCGAATCAGCCGGACCACCGTCTTCCGCGTGGGAAGGTCGGGCATCAGCTCGCCGTCGTGAATGTCGAGAACCTCGCTCTCGGCGATCCCGAGCACCTCGGCCGCTTTCTTCACCTCGGCCGTGCGGCGCTGCGCGAGTGGACCGCCGGCCATCCGCCAGTGGCCGATGTCGCCGTTCGTCATCGAGACGAACTTGACGTGGTGCCCCTGCTTCGCCCACATCGCGCCGACGCCTCCCGATGAGAATTCGCAGTCGTCCGGGTGCCCGCCGAACACGATGATCCGCAGCTTCCCGTCGTCCGAAGCCGCCGCCGGTTGGGGACGCCAATCGGGATCTCCCGGCACCGGACCGCGGATGAAGACGTCGGCGAACAGCCCACCGACGACCGCCGTGCCCAGTCCCAGCAGCAGCGTGCCGATCAACCAATGGCGATGACGCATCCCGTGAAGCAGACGCATGAGGTGTTCTCCCGCGGCGAAGCCGCTGATGAGGAAGGGAAGTCGGTAACGCTCGCCCCGAACGGCGCATGGCCGAGTCGAACTCGTCGGTCGATAATCGGGCGGGTAGGACGAACTTCAGTTCGTCGTGCCCTCCATCGCAAATCAACGCGTCGGAGGCCGGCGAGAGTTCGCCGACTACGCAGCACAGGCTTCAATCGGCGAACTGAAGTTCGCCCTACGCAGCCCGGCGCGTCGAGCTGGACCGCCGCAAAGCGGGTCAAGTGTTATGAAAATCGCAGGATCGCCCGTCGCGTTCCCGAGACGCCGTGATTCTACCACGAGCAGCCCGATCATGGGATTCCAACGTGGCCCGGGATTTCCCGGCCGCATCAAGACCGTTATCGAGCCGCTCGTATGCGGCTTCCTCCGCTTTGCTCTCGAACGAGACGACGACCGTCTGGTCGTCAGCCAGCCGTTCGAACTCTTCGGCAGTCTCGACGACTACGTGGCGGCGTGTCATGGTCGCTCTTCCCTTCGAACGTCTGCGATCGAGCCCGCCGCGGCCCTTCGGCCGGGACTGCCGGCTTCATTCTCCAAACACGAGCTTCACTGAATCGCCACCCAAGTCGCGCTTGGAAGTCAATTCGAATCCCCCCTCAACTGCCGATGCTCGACTGGACCAAGCGAAGTCCTCCAGCCCCTTCAATTCGTCCTGGCCGCCTCGCGAGACGAGGATGCCGGCTCGGAACAAGGCGCGGCGCGTCTCGATCACGCGAAGGATCCCGAGGATCGGCCCCACTTCGCCGCCGATGTTTTCGACGAGCACGTTCTGATCGTGCTTCTGCATCAACTCTCGCCAGCCTTGGCGCAATTCCTCGTCCGAAAGATCGAGGAGCTTGATTCCCTGCTCATACGCCGCAGCAGCCTCTTCGGCCATCTCTCTGCGTCGGCTCGATCGAGTTGCGGCAGGACGCGGGCCGCGATCTCGATCGCCTTCCGCTCGAGAGCGACTTGGACGGCGAGAGCGATCGATCCATCGCGTCCGCTGTTGCCGGCGTGCTTTGCCAGACGCAGGACGGCGACGAGGTCGTCCACGCAAGCGAATCGCATTCACGCTGCGCGGCTACGACGGCACTCCCTCGGTCCAGTCGCTCTTGAAATCCAAGTCGCGCGTGCAGCTGTTTCTCTCGAAATCGAAAAACCATGGAAGCGAAAGCCATCTCGACGGCAAGTGGATGCCGGCGTTTTCCCACGGCATCCCTTCGATCGTCGATCTGTCGCAGCCGCCGGAGAATGTCTATTCCAAGGACATGAAGATCGTGAGCGACAACGAGGAACTGTTGAGGATCGTCGCTCACTGGGCGAAGTCGCCGGTGAAGCACTTCCTGTGGGAGGACGTGCCGTACGACTCGCCGATGTTCGGGAAGTTGTGGGCGGGAAGCGGTGTCAGCCTGATCGTGCCGGCCGAAGAAAAGTATCGCCAGCGGTTCATGACGCTCGCCAAGTCGGCGGAGCCTTGGGAGCGGGCCAAGGCGGCGGCCGAGTTGCACAAGTTTCCCGGCGACGAAACCGAGGCCATGCTGCGACAACTGCTGAAAGACGACTCGCAGTCGCATTCGACCTATGCCCAAGATCAAATTGCATATGTCGAATATCATGGGTCTTCGCCAGAATCCGTGGGTCGAAAGTGTTGTCTTCCAGCTCCGCTCGGGC
>JBBDNT010000332.1:0-9652 GCA_040877445.1 Planctomycetaceae bacterium | reverse complement strand
TCCGTGCGATCCGTGGTGAAAACCGCTTCGGTTGCGGCTGTGCCGCGCTGGGTGAACACCGACCGCGCATCCTCTGGATTCCCGCATTCGCGGGAATGACGGCGCGGGCGCCAACCGCGTCGCACGCCCGATGCGCTCTTGATTTCCGAAGCGACGACATATCCCGCCCGCATCTTGCGGCGGGGATCGCGGTTTTGATAGCTTGGGATCCGCCTGTTTCCCTTCCCCTTCCGAGGAGCGGTTCGCCACGAGCATGTCGGTCGAACTTCCTCAGTCCGAACAGCGCCTCTCCACCGACCACGCCTGGAACGAGGTCGAGCGGTTCGTCGAACGCCTCGCCGAACTCGGCCGCTCGAACGCCCCTTCGGCGACGTTTCACTCGCGGCTCGTCTCGGGACTGGTCGAACTGCTCGCCGCCGAGGGGGGGGCCGTCTGGATCGCCGGTCCGGATCGCGAGTTCGTTTCGGAAGGAGAACTCGGGCTGCGGGAGACCGGGCTCCTCGACGACGAGACGGAAACCGAACACGCGCGACTGCTCGCCGCCGCGTTGCAGGTCGAAGGCGCGCTGCTCGTCCCGCCGGGCGCGACGATTCCCGACCATCCCGCCGCGCGCAACAGCTCCGCTCATCTCTTGTTGCTCAGCCCGATCCGAACCGATGCGGCCGCGTCCGGCGTGATCGAAATCGTGCAACGCGACATCGCCGGACCGTCGGTCCGCCGCGGCTACCTGGAATTGCTCGACTCGGTCGCCGAGATCGCCGCGGATCAGCATCGCCGCCGCCGGTTGGACGAACTGCAAGATCGCGAGCGGCGGTGGGAACGCTTCCGCGCCTTTTCGGAACGCGTTCATGCGAGCCTCGACGTGCGGCGAACCGCGTTCGAGATCGCCAACGAAGGGCGCGGCGTTCTCGATTGCGACCGGCTCTCGGTGCTCGTCGGCGATCGCGGAGGTTGCCGCGTCCGCGCCATCAGCGGCGTTCACACCGTCGCGCGGCGATCGAACGCGGTGCGGTTGCTGGAACGGCTCGTGCGGGCGGTGCTTCGCGCGGATCGTCCGTTGCACCACGCGGGGGACTGGTCCGCGCTGCCGCCGCAGGTTCGCACGCCGTTGCAAGCGTATCTCGAGGAATCGCACGCGCGGGGCGTTTCGATCGTCCCGCTCGCGCGCCGCGAAGCTGGCCGCGGCGATCGGGAAGCGGGCGACGTGGAGCAGCCGAATCGTGCGCAGCGCGCCCGGCGCGAGCCGCTCGTCGGGGCGCTCGTCGCCGAGCAGTTCGACTTGCCCCGCGACGACCTTCCCGCGCGGCTTGAACTGATCGCCGATTCGGCCGCGATCGCGCTGGGGAACGCGTTGCGGCATCGGCGGCGGTGGTTGCCGCGATTCGTCCGGCGGATGCTCGGGATGGAAGACGGACGCGGCATGCCGGTCGCGGTTCCCGTGCTGTTGGTGATCGCCGGATTGGCGACGGCGGCGTGCCTCGTCCCGGCGGACTTCGACATCGCGGCGACGGGTACGCTTCAGCCGCGCGTCCGGCACGACGTCTTCGCGCCGGGCGACGCGGTGGTTCATGAACTCGCGGCGGGCTACGGCCGGCGGGTCCGCGCGGGAGAGGAACTCGCGGCGCTTCGCAATCCGGAGTTGGAACTGGAATCGGAACGCGTCGCCGGCGAAATGCAGACCGCCCGCACGCGGTTGGCGGCGATCGAGGCGGCCCGACTCGACCGCCGCGCGCTCGATCCCGCCGCGGAGCGCCGCTACGCCGAGTTGGCCTCCGAAGAACAGGAGTTGAAGCAACGCCTGGCGAGCCTCGATCAGCAACGGGCGATCTTGGAATCGCAGCGCGAGGAGCTGACGCTGCGCAGCCCGATCGACGGACAAGTGATGACGTGGGACGCCGATCGCTTGCTGCGCGCGCGGCCGGTGCGGCGGGGACAGGCGGTGTTGACGGTCGCCGATCTCGCCGGGCCGTGGGTGCTGGAACTCGAAGTGCCGGACGGCGACGCGGGACACGTGCTCGACGCCCGGGACGGCCTCGGGCCGGAGTTGCGCGTCTCGTTCCTGTTGGCGACCGATCCGCGAAGGACCTACGAGCGGACGTTCGACTCGATCGCCGGGACGACTGAAACGAACGCGGCGGGAGAGCCGGTCGTCCGCATCGAAGTGCCGGTCGATCGGGGGGAGATACCGGATTCGCGACCGGGCGCGAGCGCGATCGCCCGCATTCATTGCGGCCGACGGGCGATCGGGTACGTTTGGTTGCACGGGTTGATCGACGCGGTGCGGAGTTGGTTGTGGTTGTAGGTCGAAGGAGGGAATCTTTCCACGGCGCGAAACCGCAAGCGTGGGGGCGGATTCATTCCCGAAACGAGTGCATTCATGACTTTGCGATTTCTCGTACCATCGGCGTGTCTGGCCGCGATCGTCGGCGTGGATTGCGCGCTCGCCCGCGCGCAGGAGGACGTCACTTCGTCGACACCGATCGAGGTGAAGGCGGTGCTGGTGCGGTTGATCGACGAGGCGGACGTTCCGGCTCGCGAGGCGGGGGTACTCGAAGAAATCCGCGTTCGCGAGGGGGACGTCGTGCGAAAGGGGGCGATCCTCGCGCGCGTCGACGACACGCTCGCCCGGCTGACGCGCGACCGCGCGGCGATCGAACTCGAGATCGCCGAACGCGAGGCCGAAAACGACGTCGATATCCGCTACGCGCGGAAGAAGGTCGAGGTCGCCCAGGCGGAACTCGACCGGGGGCTCGAATCCCGCCGCGCGTTTCGAGACAGCGTTTCGCAGTCCGAGATCGAATCGCTGCAACTGGCGGTCGAGCGGAGCCGGCTCGAAATCGAACAGGCGGAGCACGACCGCACCGTCGCCGGCATGACGCGCGCGCTCAAGCGCAACGAACTCGACACCGGCGAGCAGAACGTCGCCCGCCGGAAGGTCGCCGCCCCGATCGACGGCGTCGTCGTCGAAATCCATCGCCGCGGCGGCGAGTGGGTTCAGCCGGGAGACCGGGTGCTGCGGATCGTCCGCATGGATCGGCTGCGGGCGGAAGGGTTCATCGACGCGGCCCAGTCGCGGGCGGAGATCAGGGGCGCGCCGGCGGAACTGCGAGTTCTTCTGCCGGACGACCCGCAGGCGACGTTCGCGGGTAAAGTCGTGTTCGTCAGCCCCGAGATCGACCCGGTGAACGGTCAGGTGCGGGTGTGGGCCGAGTTCGACAACCCCGATTCGCGTCTTCAACCCGGTCTCCGCGGGACGATGACCCTCGCTCCGCCGGTGTCGGCGTCGCCTTGAACTCGTCCGTCATGCCCCGCTATGCGATCGACATCGCCAACGAGCAGGACCGCCTTCCGGTCGACGAGGTGCGGCTGCGCGACGTGATCGCGCGGACGCTGGAACTGGAGAACGTCGCGGCGGCGGAAATCAGCCTGGCGATCGTGGATGACGCGACGATCCACGAACTGAACCGCCGGCACCTCGCGCACGACTATCCGACCGACGTGCTCAGCTTTCTGCTGGATCGAGTCGAGCGGGCGAGCGGCCGGCGTGAGCCGGCCGGTGATTCGAATAGCCGCGACGAACCATCCGCGGGGATAGCGATCGGCGACGACATGGACAGCGGGCGGTCTGGCGACGCACCGGAGGGCTCACGCCCCCCGCTCGCCCGCACGACCCTCGACTATCTGGAAGGGGAAATCGTCGTCAGTGCCGACACCGCCGCCCGGCAAGCCGGGGAGTTCGGTTGGAGTCCGGGCGACGAACTTGTACTCTATGTGGTGCATGGCCTGCTGCACCTCACCGGTCACGACGACGGCGCCGAGGCGAAGCGGGCCGGGATGCGCTCCCGCGAACGGGAGATCCTGCGGACTTGGGGACTCTCCCCCCGCTACGACGACGGGGGAGGGGAACGGCCGCCGGAAATGAACGGCAGCACGGGAGGCCATACTTGACGGACATTCCGTTATCCGCCGCGATCGGCGCGCTGCTGATCGTGGACATTCTGGCTGCGATCGCCGCGGGCAGCCTGCGGGAGTTCTCGTTCAGCCAGCTCGAAGAGGTGTGCCGCGCGCACGGCCGGGAGGACCGGTTCGGCCGCATCCTCAAGCGTTACGAGCCGGCCCGGCTGCTGTCGGAATCGGTGTTCGTGCTGGCGACGATCGGGCTGTCGGCGATTTTGTTCGCGTGGATCGATTGGGGAGCGCCTCCCGTCGGAGGCAGCGGCCTCGCCTGGATCGCCTACGTCGCGGAATGGGCGCTGCTTCTGACGGGCTATTGGGGGGTGCTCATCGTGCTTCCCTGGTCGATCGCCCGCGTGGGAGGCGAGCGGTTCTTGTACTTCGCCTGGCCGGCTCTCGAGGTGCTGCTGCTGTTGGGCGCCCCGTTTCTCGCCGCCGCGGAATGGATCGATCGCGTGGTGCACCGGCTGACCGGCGCGCAGGAACCGGAAAACGGCCACGCCGCGACCCTCACCGAGGAAATCCGCAGCGTGGTCGACGAAGGACAGCGCGAGGGACTGCTCGAGTCCGAAGCGGGCACGATGATCCACCGCGTGATGGAGCTTCAGGACGAAGACACCGCCGCCGTGATGACCCCCCGCACCGACATGGTCGCCATCCCCGCGACCGCTTCGCTGACGGAGGCCCGCGAGCGGCTGCTCGAGGCGGGGCACTCGCGGATCCCCGTCATCGGCGAATCGACCGACGACATCGTGGGCATCCTGTACGCCAAGGATCTCCTCCGCTGCCTGCACGAAGGACGCACCGACGTCAGTCTCACCGAAATCGCCCGCGATCCCCTCTACGTTCCCGAAACGACCGGCATCGACACCCTGCTCGAAACCTTCAAGCGGGAACGGGTGCATCTCGCGATCGTGCTCGACGAGTACGGCGGCGTCGCCGGGCTGGTCACCCTCGAGGACATCCTCGAAGAAATCGTGGGAGACATCGTCGACGAGTACGACGTCGCCGAGGAAATCGGCGTGCGGCCGATCGGGCCGGGAATCACCGAGGTCGACGCCCGCGTGCACATCGACGACCTGAACGAGCAACTGGCGCTCGACCTGCCGGAAGACGGCGACTACGACACGATCGGCGGGTTCGTCTGCACGGAACTGGGACGCGTTCCCGAGCCGGGGGAAAGCTTTCACTGGAAGCAACTCCGCTTCACCGTGCTCGAGGCGGACAAGCGAAAAGTGGACCGCGTGCGGGTGGAACTGGATGAATCCCTCGCGGCCACGCCGCCGGAAACGAGATGACGCGCTCGACGACGCGCTCGTGGTGACCGGCTTCGGCCGGTCCAGCCGGCCCGGACGGGCGACCTGCTCCCCCGGCCGACCCGCCGAAGCCGCTCACTACGAACCGCCCACGTTGGAAAACCGCTCGCACCGTCGTATGATGGGGTCCGCACTCACCTTCCGGCCGTCTTCGCGGCGACTTCCACAGACCAGGGCATGGTCAACGTCGGCATCATCGGGCTTGGACCTGTTTGGGAATCGCGCTACCGGCCGGCCTTGGCCCGGCTGAGTCGGCGGATCACCGTGCGCGCCGTGCACGATTTCGTCGCCGAGCGGGCCGTGCAGGTCGCCGCCGATCTCCGCGCGACGGCGTATTCGGGCATCGTCGCGCTCGGCGAGCGGGCCGGCTGCGACGCCTTCCTCGTCCTCGATTCCGGATGGCCGGGAATCGAGACGCTGTCGCTCGCGGCCCGGTTCCGCAAGCCGATCTACTTTTCGGGAAGCCTCGGCGACGACGCCCGGCGAATCCGCGCGCTCGACGAACGAATGCGCCGCGACGGATTGACGTTGATGCCCGAGTTCGGCCGCCGCTACACGCCTTCCACCAGCCGGCTGCACGAACTGATGGCGACGAAACTCGGCCGCCCGCGGCGAATCGTGCTCGATGTGATCGTCCCCCGCGCCGACGATCCCTGCGTGCCGGGGCAAGGCCCGGGACTCGACTTCCAGATCGGCCTGGTCGACTGGTGCCGCTACGTCGTCCGCACGCGGCCCGTGCGCCTGTCGCCGGGAGAACGACCGCCGGGGGAACGCGCGGCGGATGGCCGCGCGGCGAACGACGACGCGGCGGCGGGGCGATCGCTCCGGCTGGAGTTCGCCCAGCCTCGGGCGGGAGGCGACGGCTGCGTGGTCGAACTGCGTCTGCGCGACGGTGCGGCGGCGGGCAACGGCGGCGCCGAGAGCGCCGAACGTTCGACCTTCGTGCCGCACGTGGCATGTGAGCGGGGCGAGGCGAAGCTCCTCGCGCCGACGGAAATCGAATGGCGCGAGAACGGCGAAATCCGCCGCGAATCGCTCGCCGCCGAACGATCGGAGGTCGAGGTGATGCTCGACCATTTCTGCCGCCGCGTGGTCGGCGGACTGGTTCCGATTCCCGACGTGGACGACGTTCGCCGCGCCGTCGAAATCGCGTCGGCGTTCGACGAGTGCCTGCGGTCGGGACGGGAAGTTCCGCTGTCGGCGTCGACGGGCCGCGGCGCGCGCGAGGCCTGAGGCGTCACTTCCGCTTGTAAACGAGAAACAGGCTCGTGGTGAGGTCGCCGCGCTCTCGTCCGGGGTTCGGCTGCGCATTGTATTCGTGCCGGAATCCGAGCTTCACGTGCCAGCGGGCCTCTTCGTCGATCTTGAACGACAGGTCGCTGGCGGTGGTGATGCGGATCAGCGAGAAATCGTCGACGCTGGGAATGGCCGTCGTCTTGTGCTCCCACAACAGCCGATCCCACCACAGCGGGGTGACGACTTCGAACTCGCCGAGGATGTCGGCCGTCGACCGATCGCGGCGGGGATCGAAGTACATCTCGCGGGTGACGGCGGGGCCGGCACGGACGATGAACCGCCGCTCCGGCTCGTTGACGATCCGATAGCCCGGCCCCGCGGCGAGCGTGCCGCGCCACGTCAGGTTCTCGAATTCGTCGTACTCGTTCTTCGTGGTCATGAAGAACAGCCAGTTCCCCTTCTTGTTGTAGTCGACCGTGCCGTTGCCCCACCATCGGTTGGAGCGCCGCTTGCCGTCCGACTGGCTCCACTGTCCGCCGAATTCGAGCAGCGCCGTTTGCTCGACGGTGGTCTTCGAGAACTTCGCCCCGGCCGTGATGTAATCCTCCTGGGTGTTTCCGGAAAGCGTGCGGCCGCCCGCCTCGAGGTGCTCGGTCCAGTCGGCGAAGCCCACGAACGTGTCCGCCGAGCGAACGCGAATCGCATTCCAGGCCGACGCGAAGTAGCTGTCGGTCTCGTCGATCGCGTCGGGATCCTCCGGCCGCGCGAACATCGGATTCGGCGGCAGCGCGGCTGATGGCTGCATCGGCCCGGTGAAGGGAGCATACGCCTCCCCCGGCGGCGGAGGCCCGACGAACGTCGCGTCCCGCTGGAACATCGACGCCGGCTCCACTCCGGACTCTTCGTGATCGGCGGGAACTTCCGCGTCGGCCGAGGCGACCCTCGACTTTTCGTCATCGGACGGCTGATCGCGCGCCTCGTCGACGTCCGCGCTGTCGTCGAAGTCGGGGGCGTCGGAGTCGGGGGCGTCGGAGTCGGGGGCGTCGAGTTCGGCGAAACCTCGGGTGGTCCAGCCGGTCCCGCTGGATTCCGCGGCGGTCGCCTCCGCCCGCTCGATCCGCTTCACCGCCGACAGAGGGATCGCGATTTCCGGACCGTGGGAAAGCCGCCAGCGGAGCCGGCCATCCTCGATGCCGACTTGCCGTCCGGTCAGTCGGTCCCCGTTGGACAGGTGCAGGATCGCCGCCGGCTCCGCCCCCGGGGCGCGCGGCGCCGCCACGGCGAGAAGAATCCCCGCCAGGGCGGCCAATCGGATTTTCCTTGAGACCCGTCTCATCGTGATCGGGGCTGCTCCGGAAACTTCGCACATGATTCAACCGGGCGCGCGGCGACCACCACGGTCGGGTGGCGCGAGAGGGGCGGATACTACATCCTTTCCCGCGAGCGTGACAACCCCGGCCGTTCCCGCCCTTGGAGGACGGAACACGATTCCGTCCTGCTACGTCGTCCACCTGGATCTTGTGGGTCGACGACCGGGGGCGGGTAGGACGAACTTCAGTTCGTCGTGCCCGCCGGCCGAGAGGAATAGCCGCAAGGTCGAAAGCAGGGTCGGCGAAGATCAACGAAAATCACCGACGCTCGCCGACTCCGCGGGGCGGGCTTCGCACGGCGAACCGAAGTTCGCCCTACTACGCCTTCAAGCTTGATCTTGTGGGTTTTCCGTAGGATGGATTGGCAATCCGGCGGTGAGGCCTCAACGTCGCCGGAAGTCGATCGATCTGCCGGCTCGCTTGCCGTTGGAAGGATTGCCAATCCGTCCGACATGCCGCCAACTTCCAATTTCAATCTGGAAGACATACTACGAAGCCGCGGCGTCGCCCTCGATTCCGAGATCCCCCAACGATGAGATTGAAGACGTGCTACTACGCCTTCCAATTCGAAGTCGTGGGTTCGCTGCACGACGGAACGACGTGGCAGGCGTCGTAATCCGGCCGCTGAAGATCCGCCCGAGAAGTCGCACGACCCGCCCCGACGTGCAGACCAACTCACCGCCGGATCCCGCCGGGACCGAAGGCCTGCTGCGGCGGATTGGCCGCCGTGTCGCCGTAATGCAGGCACGGGTCGTCGATGATCCACGGCGTCGACCACTGCCCGGTGTCGCCGTTGCAGACGTTGAAGAAGTACGAGTTGATGTGCAACGCCCGGTAGCCGTATGGGCTGTGCGAGGCGACATGGTCCTGCGGCCGCAGGTTCTCCACTCCCGGGCGGGCGAAATAGTGGAACCGTCCGTCCGGCGTCACCGACATGCCGAGCGTCCACCAGCCGGGGGTGATGGGCGGGCCGGCGTAGTCGTGGCCGCTGTCCTGGCCGCGAATCACCAGCACGGCCGACTCCTGCGGGTTGCGCGCGTCGCGGGCGTTGTACTGGATGAACAGGCCGGGGTAGTACGTCTCGGACTTCTTCTGCGTCCCGCCGCCGAAGATCCGCAGTCCCGGCTTCTTCTCGGTGATCATCGTCGTGGCGCTGATACGGAAGCCGAACGACGTGCCGGTCCGCTTTTCCCATTCCTCGAACGGAGGCACGAACACGCGGACGACGACGTTCGGCGAGCGGTTCACCGACACGTAGGAACCGTTGAAGATCAAATCGTCCTGGCCGCCGTCGCGCATCGGCCGATTCGGGATGCCGGCGTACTGCGAGCGCATCGACAGCGCGCCGGTGCTGCCGGGAAGTCCGCCCGCGGGGGGCGCCACGCGCTCGACGATCTCCGGCGTGCCCCGCTTGGGGCTTTCCTTCCATTTGCCGTTGGCCGAATAGCCGAGCGGGTCGCGGGTCTGGCCGTCTTGCTCGCGGCTGGCCTTGGGGAGGTTGGTGTGATAGGTCCACTCCTCGTCTTCGAAGTCGTCCCCGTAGCGTTCGTCGCGTTGGCCGGTGCCGGGAACCACGAGCCGCTGGGCCAGGGCGGACTCGGCGGCGAGGCCGAGCAGGGCCGCCGAGACGAGAAATCGCAGGGACAAGGACTTCGGAATCCGCATGTGTTCGACTCCCTGAACGGCAGACGCCGGGATGGACGGAATTTTTCGTGGGGGCGGGCGATCGGCGGCCAGGCCGCGAAACCGCCCGAGCCGCTCGCCGGGGGGGGGGGG
>JBBDNT010000331.1:0-9714 GCA_040877445.1 Planctomycetaceae bacterium | reverse complement strand
GAGGCCTCACCGCCGGATTGCCAATCCATCCTACGGAAAACCCACAAGATCAAGCTTGAAGGCGTAGTAGGACGGAATTCAATTCCGTCCTACGGCTCGCCGAGGCGCAGCAGAATCTTCCCGCCGCGGGCCGGTTGCTCCGCGGCGCGGAGCGCTGCGGTCAGTTGATCGAGCGGGAATTCGGCGGCGACTTCCGAGACGAAAATGTCCGCCTTCATCAGCCGCGTGATCGTCCGCACGAGCGACAGCCGGGCGAACAGCCCCCGCGCCTCCATCCACCGCGAAAGCCAGAAGCCCTCGACCTTGGCGCCGGCGGTCATCAGCGTGCGCGGCGAGAAGTTGAGCGGCTCGTCGGAGAGGGTGCCATAGACGAGCATCCGGCCTTCATCTCCGAGACAGCCGACCGCCGCGGAACCGGTGCGGCCGCCGACGGGGTCGATGGCGAACTTCACGCCGCGACCGCCGGTCGCTTCGAGAACCTGTTCGCGCAGCCGGGCCGGCTCGTGATGATCGGGATCGAACGCGACGACGCGGTCGGCCCCGAGCGCTTGCAGTTCCTCGACCTGCTCCTCCCGGCGGACGACGTTCAGTGTGCGGAAGCCTTCGTGCCGCGCGAGGCGAATCACCATCTTGCCGAGGGCCGAGCCGGCGGCGGTTTGCAGCAGCCATTCTCCCTGGGGGACCGCGAGCACGCGGCGGGTCATCACCCAGGCGGCGGCGGGATTGACGAAGAACATGGCCGCCTGCTCGACCGGAAGCTCCGAATCGAGCGGAATCACGCGCTTCGCCGAAAGGACGACGCGCTCGGCCCAGTTCCCTCCGGCGCGGTTCATCACGGCGACGCGTTTTCCCACGAGGAACCTGCCGAACATTCCTCCGCCGGCGGCTTCGACGACGCCGACCCCTTCGAAGCCGACACCGGCGGGAAGGCTGGGGCGTTTGCCGTACACGCCGCGAACGTGCATCAGGTCGGAGGGGTTGATCGGGCTGGCGAGCATGCGGACGCGGACGTCGCCCGCGGCCGGTTCGGGGACGGGGAGATCTTCGAGTCGGAGGACTTCGGCGGGTTCGCCGAACTGGTGGAAGCGGGCGGTGCGCATGGGGGGGAGTGTGGTGAGAATCGCGCGAAACCGCAAGCGGGCGGAGGGCGCAAGAAGAAACCCGCGCCCATTCGGTCGAACGGGCGCGGGTCGCGGGTTGAAAGGAGGAATCAGGCGAACTTCGTGCGGCCGGGCATCGCGACGGGCGGCTCGGGCAGTTCGACGTTCCAGTCGTAGGCCGGCGGGCTGAGATCCTGCTTGGAGTTCATCATCTGGTCCCAGGTGATTCGCTGGCCGGTGTAGCAGGCTTCGCGGCCCATGATGGCCAGCAGCGTGCTTTTCGCCTGGTACTCGCCGTTGTTGATCGGCTCGCCCTTGCGGATGCTCGCCATCAGCAGGTCGTGCTCGACCTGGTACATGTTCTTGGCGCGGCCGGAGAACTGCCAGCGTTCGCCGCCGCTCTCGCACCACTGGCCCCTACCGCCTTCATCGAGATGGGCCTCTCCCTTCGTGCCGAGGAAGTGCGACGAGATGTTGTTGAAGCAGCCGGGGATCTGGCGGCAATTGCTGATGAGCCGCGCTCCGTCGTCGTACTCGTGCACGACGGCGAAGTGGTCATAGATGTTGCCGGAGCCGGCGCCGGTCTGCACTTGCCGGCCGCCGAGACCGTAGGCGACGGTGGGGTACTTGTTACCCATCAGCCACGCGCAGACGTCGAGGTAGTGGACGTGCTGCTCGACGTTGAAGTCGCCGCCGACCCACGTGTAGTTGTACCAGTTGCGGACCTGGTAATACATGTCGGTCCAGTCGGGCTGGCGAGGCTTGAACCAGCGGCCGGTGCGCCAATCGTTCGCCTGGAGCAGACGAATCTGGCCGATCGCGCCGTCGTGCACGCGCTGCACCAGTTCCTGGAAGCCCTGGTGATATCGCAGGCAGAGGCCGGAGACGACGGAGAGCTTTTTCTTCTTCGCCTCTTCGCAGGCCGCGAGCACCTTGCGGACGCCCGGCGCGTCGACCGCGACCGGCTTCTCGGCGAAGATGTGAACGCCGGCGTCGACCGCCGCCTGAATGTGAATCGGCCGGAACTGCGGCGGCGTGGTGAGCAGCACGACGTCGACGCCGGAGTCGATCACCTTCTGGTAGGCGTCGAAGCCGACGAACCGGCGCTCCTTGGGCACATCGACCTTGCTGCCGACCGAGCCGTCGTTCTGCAGCGTTTGCAGGCTCGATTCCAGCCGGTCTTCGAAGGCGTCGCCCATCGCCCACAGCTTGATGTTGTCATCGGCGGTGAGCGCTTGCTTGGCGGCGCCGGTGCCGCGGCCGCCGCAGCCGATGAAGCCGACCTTGATCGTCTCGTCCGCCCCGGTGAAGAAGCCGTGCGACAACTTGGCGGCGCTCGACAGCGTGCCCGCGGCGAGAGCCGCCGCGGCGGAGGTCTTCAGAAAATCGCGCCGCGAGGCGGGCGGGTTCGAAACGAGGCGATCGTTCGCAGGCATGGCAGGTTTCCTGTGGAGGAGAGAAAGACAGAAGCCCGCCGGCAGCGCCCGGCGGGGTATGGGGAGGGGAGGCAGTAGGCAGTAGGCAGTCGGCAGTCGGCAGTCGCAACTCGTCACTCGTCACTCGTAACTCGTCACTCTTTCCCCGTGAAGCGGTCCGCTTCGGCCACCGGCTTCAGCTCGAAGTTGCGGAAGAAGACCTCGTACTTTTCGTTCTCGAGAAGGATGTAGCCGGATGCGGGTTGCACGTCGTACACCTGGTTGACGGTTTCGCCGTTGACCTTGACGGTGATCGTGTCTTCCCAGCAGATGCACTCGACCTTGGTCCATTCGCCGTAGGGGCTGGCGACGTCGTGCTCGCCGCGGGTGTCGAGCAACTCGCGGAAGCCCTCCTGATGCTTGGACCACCAGAGTTGCTTGCCGGACGACTTGGTTTCGGTTCCCTCGGTCGGATTCCAGCGGGGCTTGTTGTCGCCGCCGTTCTTCATCAGGCCGGTGGCGGCGGCGCGAATCGGTTCGCCGTCTTTTCCCTTGCCGCCGATGCAAATGATGTCCCCCTCGCAGCCTTGGGCAAGCTGAATCTCGATGGAGGGCATCCAGGCGCCGTTGCTCGAGCCGCCGTCGATGCCGGTCCCGTGCAGCAGCAGCCCCGAGTTGCGAACGTAGCGAGACATGTTGGTCCGCTCGGTCCCCCACTTGAATTCGACGCTGACGTGATAGTTCTTGTACTTCTTCGCGGTGCGGAGGTAGCCGTTGTCTCCGCCGGCGATGCGGATCGTGCCGTCGACCGCGGAATACTCCTTCCCCTCGCCTTCGTAACCGGTCTGCTGCATCCAGCCGACCAGGCCATCGAGGTTCTTGCCGTTGAAGAGCTCGATTTTCTCCTTCGGCTCGATCGGTTCGGAAGTGTCTTGGGCAGCCATGTTCTCGGCGATCGGCGGAATCGACCGTTCTTGCGCCCGGGCGGTTTCCCCGGCGAAGAACAGGGAAGCCAGCAGCGCCGCGGCCAGTGCGAAGCGGAGGGGCATGAGTGAATCCTTGATCGTCGGTCGCGATGAAACGTCCCTGAAGGAGGCATCCACGATAGCAGATGCGTTCGGTGGAAGTCAAAGAAGAGGGGGATTAGATTATGGGTATGCGCGTGGGCGAGGGGCGGCGGTGGGGGTCGCCCGGAGTGGTGGGTCGGTCGATGATCGAGATCGGCGAATCTCGCCAGCTCCCGATCGCTTCGAGTCCGCCTGCAATCCTTGTGCTTGACATGACCGGCGAATCGGGCGGAGAATCAAACTGCCGGCTTCGAGGAAATGCCGAAGTCGAGTGTTCGGATAGGAAACCCGTGTAGCGCGGAACGGTCGGCCTTCATGAGCGAAAACGTGATGCTCGCATTGGCGCACCGAAAAGTGCAGGAATACGTCGAAGAAGCTCCGCACGACGCGGCATCCGTTCGGGAACTGCGCGACTGCGAAGAGTTCCTGTCGGCTGGAATCGACGCTTGCCGCTGGCTTCGGCGAGCCGACCAGACCATGCGCGAGGCCGATCGGTCAGGCATCGTCGAATTCACTTTGGAATTGCGATCAGCCGTCCAAGCGCTCTGCGAACTCTGGATTCGTACCGGGACCGCTGCGGAACGATGGATCGACGACTTGGAACAAGACGGACTGTCGCCGTCGAACCTTCAGGAGTTTCGTGCCGCCCAGGGACAACTGGACGATTTCGTTGCGCAACGAGATTGGCTGGCGCGCGCTGGGCGTGGACGCAATCTCGCCGCCGCCGATGAAGAGTGGTGAAGCGAGATGAACCCGAAGCGCGGAGAACTTTACCGGCTCAAACCGGATGCACTCGGCCGCCGCCGGCCGATCGTCATCGTCTCGCGAAATCGTTTGAACGGCGGACACAGCGTCCTCGCCATTCCTTTCTATTCGCAGCAACTGGCAAAACGCGTCGCGCAGGAATGGTGCGTGGCGTTCGATCGCGGCGACGGCGGCTTGGACAAGCCCTGTGTCGCGAAGTGCGATCAGTTGTCGCTCATCGACAAGCTCGACATCGATCTCGCCGCCGGCCCAATAGGAACGTTCGACGCGCAGCAGATGAGGCGGCTCATCGACGCGGTGAAGTGGGCCTTGGAAATCGGACCCGACTGAACGCGCGGAAAGTCGTCCTCGCTTGGAATAGCACGCGTGCGTGCTACGTTCCCCTGCGCGCCGCCGCGATCTGCGTCCACAAGTCCCCCGAGAACAAATCCACCAGCCGCGCCAGCCCCGACGAGACGAGTTCCGGGCCCGTGACGAAGCGGCCGGGACGCGTCCATTCGGCCAATTGCTGCTCGCTGACGTCGAGCATTCGCACCAGCAACCGGTCGAGATCGGTCTCCAGTTGGTGGAAGTGCCGAGCCCATTCGGCCGCCTCTTCCATCCGCAGGTCTTCGTCGCTCGACCAGCGGATCGGGTGGAACAGCAAGGTCGCATGCGCGGTGACGTACCGTTCCCGGCAGGCGGCGAAGGGCATGATCGCCGCGGAAGAGCACTCCCCCGCCACCACGCCGATCGCGTGCAATCCCCGCAGGCGGATCACGCTCGCCAGCGCCAGCCCCACGTAGGCGCTGCCCCCGCACGAGTCGAAGAAGATCGTCCCCCGGCTGTTCCGCGGCAGTTCGACCAACTTGGGCAGCAGGTCGTTCTCACGGTCGGAAAGGTCGCCGTGAATCGACAATTCCCAATCGTGACGCCCGGCCGGCGATCGCTCGGCGGGGAACGCGGAGCTGGTCGCGGGGTACGGACGGATGCGGCGGTGTTCGGATTCCATGAGTCGAGGCTTTCGTGCCACTGCTTTCGTCGAGCGTGAACCGACGCCGGTCACCGGTTGATCCCACTGCTCGACGAAAGCAGTGTCCGGTGCGCCGACGCGGCGGGCACTGCTTGACGGACGCCATGGCGAGCCGCTCGCGAGTCGCCGCGTTGAGTGCGGCGCCCGTCAAGCAGTGGTACGATCCCGTTGGGCGGGATCGGCGGCGCGTTGTACTGCGCTTTTGCGTCCGACGCAAGCTCCCGGTAAGATGGGGCCGGTTCAACCCCCTCGTAGGACGGACTGCCAGTCCGTCCGCCCCCTTATTCGCATGCCCAACATTCCTCCGCCAATCGAAGGAGACACCGTGAAATCTCTTGTCGCCACTCTTCTGACGCTCGCGGTCGCCGGTTCCCTGGCCGCCGCCGAAACACGCGAAACCGCAAGCGGCGCGGTCGCCGCGAACTCGGTCGAACTCGTCGATAAGCCGCACGCGATCGACGTTCGCATCGGCGGGGAACTCTTCACCACACTGCATCACGGGGACGATCTGCCCAAGCCGTTCTTCGCCCCGGTTCACGCTCCCGGCGGCGCGGTCATCACCCGGCCGATCCACTTCAACGGCGACGTCCCCGAGCGATTCCAGGCGCAACTTCCGCCGACGACCGGCAAGATCGACCATCCCCACCAGAAGGGAATCTTCCTGGCGACCGACGAAGTGAACAAGGTTCGCTTCTGGGCCGAGGCGGGAAAGATCGCCACGCAATCGGTCGAGGCGAAAAGCGGCAACCCCGCCACGATCCAGTACGTCAACCACTGGAATGACCGCGACGGCCGAACGCACCTCGTCGAGACCACGACCATTTCGATTCACCCGAATCGGCTCATGGAATGGGACATCCGCTTCACCGCCGGCGACAAGGGGGTCGCCTTCGACGACACCAAGGAAGGGATGTTCGGCATCCGGCTGGTCGATTCGATGCGCGGCTCGGTCGGCGGGAGAATCGTCAATTCCGACGGACTCGAAACCGAAGCGCAGGCGTGGGGGAAGACCGCCGACTGGACCGACTACTCCGGCCCGGTCGACGGCAAGACGGTCGGCGTCGCCCTGTTCGACCATCCCGAGAACTTCCGCAAATCGCGCTATCACGTCCGCAACTACGGCCTGTTCTCGATGAGCCCCTTCGGCGAAAGCGCCTACACCAACGGCAAGGAGGAAGCCAAGCCGGTGCATCTGAAAGCGGGCGAAACGCTCCGCCTGCGCTACGGCGTCCACGTCCACGCGGGTGATGAAAAGGAAGGCAAAGTGGCGGAAGCCTTCCAACAGTTCGCGAGGTGACGATGCGAGCCTCCCGCGTGAGCGGGGGGAGTTCCTCGACCCTCAACTCTCGACCCTCGACTCTCGACTCGACTCTCGAACTGCCTCCCCCCGCTGACGCGGGAGGCTCGCTTCGATCACTCTCAACTCTCAACCCTCCACCCTCAACCAACACTTGACCAAACACATCTTCGTCACCGGCGGCGTCGTCAGTTCCCTCGGAAAGGGGCTGACCTCCGCCTCCGTCGGCCTGTTGCTCGAGCGCCGCGGGCTGCGTGTCCGCATGCAGAAGCTCGATCCGTATCTCAACGTCGATCCGGGGACGATGAGTCCCTACCAGCACGGCGAGGTGTACGTGCTCGACGACGGCTCCGAGACCGACCTCGACCTCGGCCACTACGAGCGCTTCACCAACAGCCCACTCTCGCGCGAATCGAACTACACCACCGGCCGCATCTACAGCAGCGTGATCGAGAAGGAACGCCGCGGCGAATACCTCGGCGGAACGGTGCAGGTCGTCCCGCACGTCACCGACGAGATCAAGGCCGCCGTTCTCAATCTCGCCGGGCCGGATGTCGACGTCGTCATCACCGAACTCGGGGGCACGGTCGGCGACATCGAGGGCCAACCGTTTCTGGAAGCGATCCGCCAGATTCCGCTCGACGTCGGCCGCGAGAACTGCCTGTTCATCCACCTGACGCTGGTCCCCTACCTCAAGGCGGCCCGCGAGGCGAAGACGAAACCCACGCAGCACAGCGTCGGCCTGTTGCGGCAGATCGGCATTCAGCCGGACATTCTCATCGTCCGCACCGAGCGCCCCATCGGCCGCGAGCACACCGACAAGATCGCGCTCTTCTGCAACGTCGAGAAGCGGGCCGTCATCGAGGAGGTCGACAAGCAACTTTCCATCTACGAAGTCCCGCTCGGCCTCGTCGAGAACAAGCTCGACGAACTCATCTGCGAGAAGCTGCATTTGCGAACCGGCACGCTCGACATGGACGATTGGCGCGAGCTGATGGGCCGCATCCGCAATCCGCGGCAGGAAGTGACGGTCGCCGTCGTCGGCAAGTACATCGACCACCGCGACGCCTACAAGTCGATCTACGAATCGCTCGACCATGCCGGCTTCTCCCATTCCGCCCGCGTGATCGTCAAGCGGATCGAAGCCGAGGAACTCGAACACGGCGACGCCGACATGCTCCTCCGCGGCGTCGACGGCATCCTCGTGCCGGGCGGGTTCGGCATGCGCGGCAGCGAAGGCAAAGTCCGGGCCGTGCAGTTCGCCCGCGAGAACGGCATTCCCTACTTCGGCATCTGCCTGGGGATGCAATGCGCGGTGATCGAATTCGCCCGGCACGTTCTCGGCTGGCTCGACGCCAACAGCACCGAGTTCTCCACCGAGACCGAGCACCCCGTGATCTGCATGCTCGAAGAGCAGAAGCAAATCACCTACAAGGGTGGCACGATGCGGCTCGGCGCGCAGGATTGCGACCTGCTTCCGGGCTCGCACGCGGCCGAATGCTACGGTACCGAAACTATCCGCGAACGACATCGCCACCGCTACGAGTTCAACCCCGCCTATCGTCGCGAGTTCGAGGAAGCGGGGCTGATCGCGTCCGGCACCAGCGGCGGGGGAAAACTGGTGGAAGTGGTCGAACTCCCCGATCACCCGTGGTTCATCGCGGTGCAGTTCCACCCCGAGTTCCGCTCGAAACCGCTCACCCCGCACCCGCTGTTCGCGAGCTTCATCGAAGCGGCAACCGCCCGCCATCACGAACGCTAGGCGAGCGGGGGGCGTCAGCCCCTCGGTGGCATCCGCGACGTATGCAAGTCGCAATGGAACGAACCCGCCAGCCGGCTCACGCCGGCCGCTCGCCTGAGTCGCACTGGGGCCAGCACCTCGTTCGGCTCGCCAGATCCTCCGCGCGAGTCCAGCCCCGTTCTCGCCGCCGCGCGAGAGAGCGCCCCAGCCACCCGCCGTCCGCTGATTCGCGGAATTTCCTGGGATCCCGGTGGTGCAAACGGTTAGACTGGGGGCGATGCGAGGAATCTTGCCGTGCAGACCTCACGGACCGATTGCGAAGACCTCGAAAAAGGCTCGTCGTGAAAGTGCATCGCCAGATCGCCGGGCTATTGGCCACTCTCTCCGTCGCGACCGCAATCGCCGCGGGACTGACTCACGCGCTGGCGCTGTCCCCCGACGGGAAGACGTTGGCGCTCGCGGGAAGTGGCTCGCGGAAGATCGAACTGCGAGAACCGGCGACCGGCCGACTCGCCGGCGAGATCGATTCGCGCCGCGACTACGTCTGGTCGATCGCCTTCGCCACGCCCGACCGGTTGTTTTCGTCCGGTGCCGGCCCGAACGTCACCGGCTGGGATGTGCCGCGGCGGCGAGTCGAGCGCGAGGTGCCCGGCCGGTTCGAAGGGCCGAACTGGATCGCCGCCTCTCCGGACGGGAAGCGCATCGCTCAACGGTTCCCGGGAGGAGTCGTCACGATCCACGACCTCGACGCGCCCGAGCAGGCTCGCGAGCTGTCCGACGTCGCCAATGCGTTGATGCCTTCCGTCGCCTTTTCGCCGGACGGCCGCCGCATCGCCTACGCCAGCGACCTCGACCCGGACAAGAGCGCCGCGACCTGCATTCTCATCGACGACTTCGAAACGCAGCAGGCGAAGCGGCTCGGCGAAGAGGCGTTCGTCCTCATCTCCGCCCTGGCCTGGTCTCCGGACGGCAGACTCATCGCCGTCGCTTCGGAAAATCCCGGAGAACCCGACACTGCTCGAGTCGTCACCATTCTATCCGCCGCGACCGGCACTCGCCTGCAAGTGATGAGCGGCCATGCGGACATGATCCGCGACCTCGCCTTCACTCCCGACGGCACGAAGCTGCTTTCCGCCAGCCAGGACACGACGCTGCTCTTGTGGGATCTCGCCGCGGCGCTCGAAAAGCTCCGCACGGGGCGCGCGGAACAATAAGCGGCCGAATTCGAGGCAGCTGGAAATCCGAAGCGGGAAATCCCAAATCCGGCTCATCCGGTGAATCGGGGGGTAGTCGTCATCCCACGAGTTCGTAGCGGGT
>JBBDNT010000330.1:0-9807 GCA_040877445.1 Planctomycetaceae bacterium | reverse complement strand
TCCCGCGTCAGCGGGGGGAGGCGATCGAACCACCAAGTCACGAAGAAACGAAGAAACGAAGAAACGCGTCCGCGAACTCACCATCGTCGCGGCGCCATCGTTTCACTTCCGCACGTTCTGCGCGAATTCGCGACCACTGATGACACCGATGGGCACGGATGCGATGACGAGGCTGATCCGTGCTGATCCGTGCCCATCCGTGGTGAAAATCCCCTCCCGGTCGCGGCTTCGGCCGGGCCGCGCGGTTCGATCTTTCCGTCTCACTCATGCGTTTGGTTGCGGCCTCGCCACACCGGGGCCTGTGCGGAGTCGAGAATTCGCGCAGAAAACACGGAAGTGAAACGATTGCACTGCGAAGACCGCAAAGGAACGCAAAAGTCCGTCGCGAAAACACGTCCTTTTCGAATCAAGCAAAGTTACCGGGATGCGACTCGCCCTGATCATCGCTGCCGCATTCATTCTCGCCGTTCTTCTTCTGGGCGGAAGCGAAGTCGTTGCGATGATGCGCCGGAAGCGTCGACGTTGTCCTCGTTGCCGGCGCCGCCTCGACTTCGCCGGTTGGGATTGGGGAGAATGGCAGAATCGAAATATCCACTACTACGTCTTCCAGATTGAATTTGGAAGTTGGCGGCATGTCAGACGGATTGGCAATCCTTCCAACGGCAAGCGAGCCGACAGATCGATCGACTTCCGGCGACGTTGAGGCCTCACCGCCGGATTGCCAATCCATCCTACGGAAAACCCACAAGATCAAGCTTGAAGGCGTACTAGAAACCTAAGCCGATCCCGTTCAGCGCGCCGGTCTGCACGGTGCCGTCGGTGACGTGGAACATGCCGGGGAAGCGGCGGGCCCATTTCTTGTTGCCCGCCGGGCAGTACTGCCGGGCGTTGCCTTCGATCGCCGCGACGCCGGGAATTCGGGCCGCGAGTGCCGACGATTCGAGGAACGAATAACCGGGGCAGGTGAGATCCTGCACGCACAGGAACATGCCGAACTTCTGGGCGGCCGCCCCCAGCAGCAGCGAGTCGGTCTGTCCCTTGCAGGCCTTGAGCGCCACGCCGCTGTAACCCTGCTCGCGGGCCAGCAACAGCGAATCGTAATCGACGAGCGATTCGTCGATGACCACCGGCTTGAGCTTCGCCGCCTCGTGCATCGTGTTGTCGGGATGCGACTTCAAATCGCGGTGCGTGGGCTGCTCGATGTACTGGATGCGGTCGTAGGCGGCGGGAGACCCCTCGCGGACCTTGTTCAGGAAGTCGAGCACGTATCGCACGTTCTCGCACTTCTCGTTGAAGTCGGTCGAATAATGCCAGTCGGCGCGGCCCCGCGCCGCTTGCGCCTCGGCGGCGATCTTTTCGACCGCGAGCACCCGCTCGACGTCCCACGCCAGATCCTCGCCGGAGAGCTTGATCTTGAGGTGCGTCAGGCCGTCGGCCCGGATCCATTCCGGCAGCGTTTCCGGCAGCCCGTCGCCGATCCGCTTTGGAATGTCCGCGTCGGTCAGCGGGTCGAGCGCGCCGACGAGATGGTACAACGGCATGCGTTCCTTCGGCGCGCGGAGCGTGTAGCGGTCGAGGTACTCGCCGGCGAACTGCTCGTCGAGATACTCCGCCAGGTCGTGCGACATGAACTCGGCCGAGAGCGTGTCGTACGTGTTCAGTTCGAGCGCCCGGCCGTAGGCGTCGTGCAAGGCCGCGTCGAACGCGCTCGCCGCGACGAGCTGCGCGAGATCGGGCATCGGCTCGCCGAGCTTCAACTGCTGAGGCAGCGTCTTCCCCAGGTGGTGGTACTCGCCGGAAAGCTGAAAGGTGATGTCGATCGGGTGGCCGTGCTCCGGATAGCGGTTGGCCAGTTCGACGACTTCCTCGGCGAACTGCCGCATGGCGGCGAGCGTTTGCACTTCCGAGAGGTTGGCCGAGGGCCAGGCCCAGACGTTGCCCATCGGCATGGAGCCCATGCCGGTTCCCATCCGCCCGTCGCGCGTTTCGACGGTGCACTCGACATTGGCGATCAAGTGTTGGTCCATGACCCGCCCGCCGAACTTCAACGGCGTTCGGAACGGGACCGACTCGAACGTGCACAGGGCTTCGACGATGCGGACGTCGCTCGACTTCGACATGCTTCCCAGGGTTGGATGGTGGCCGCGGAACAAGAGGATACGGCCCGCCATGTTATCGCGAGAACCCGGACCGATCAAGAAGAATCGATGGATCGAGCGGGGGGATTTCGATTTCGTCCTCCGCATCGTGGAAGGCCGCTTCGTGGAAGGCATTGTCGAACACGTGCCCGCGAACCGCCGCCACGCGCTCCGCGAGCCGGACCGCGCACTCGTCCTCGTCGCATCCCTCCGCCAAGACCGTGCAGACGGGATGCCCCTTCGCCACGTGCGTTCCCGCGGCGGGGCGATCGGCGACGTAAGGCAAATCCCACACCGAGGCCGCCATCGGAAACCGCGACAGGTCCGGCACGTCGATCGCCCGCGGCGCGTAGAGGATCGCCTTGGCGATGATGCGCGCGGGAGGCGTGGGGGGATGACCCGCGGGGCGCTGCCCGCGGGCTTGGGGCCGACTCTCGTCGAAGGCGGTGCGGTGGGCGGCCAACAGCGCTTCGCTTCGCGCGCGCTCGAAGATTTCGAACGACGCCGGGTAACGTGGATTCACCTCGACCAGCAACGGCCGCCCGCCGCTGACGATGAAGTCGCAGCCGAACACGCCCCGCAATCCGCAATCGGCCGCGATCGCCTCGCCGATGCGGCGAATCGTGTCGCTCATTTCCGCCGACAGTTCGAGCGGGCCGATCGATCCGCAATAGCCGAACCGAGACGCGCCGAGCGCGTCGATCCCCACGAGTTGCCGGCTCGTGCCGACGAACAGCGTTCCGTCGCGATCGGCGATATGCACCGCCGAGATCGCCGTCCCGGTGGCGAACTCCTGAAAGTAGCCCGGCTCGTCGGCGTGCTCCCGCGGATCGTGCTTGTCGCTCAAGCGGCGAATGCCGCGCCCCGCGGCGCCGTCGTGCGGCTTCCAGACCCACTCATGGCCGTCGTCGTCAGGAGGGGGATCGCCGTCGTTGCGGAGGCCGAGGGCCGGCAAGCCCGCCTCGTCGAGAATCGTCTTCAAGCGGAACGGATCGCGCACGGCGGCAAGCGCGTCGGGACCGTTCCCCCACAACGGGCGCGTGGCGGAGATCGCTTCGACGATCTGCGGACGGTTCTCGAGCGCTCCGGTGTACATCCACGGGCACGGCGGCGCTTCACGGGCGGCGCGGATCAGATCGTCTTCGAGATCCTCGACCGGCAGCACGCGCTCGGCGGCGGCCCGCAGATCGAGGTCGGCGAAGACGTCGGCGCAGATCGGCGACATCCCCGCGCGGCGAGCGCTTTCCGCCGCCGCGCGGACGCTGCCGCCGAGGATGAGGATGCGGTGATGCCGGGTCATCGGGTTCGCACTCGCGCGAGGTGGAAGATCATTGAATCTCAACGGACGGACGCAGACGTCAATACAATGTGCTGTTTGGATTGTCGATATTGACAGGATTCCAAGGCGGTCGTAGATTACGCCCCTCTCTCACCTGATTCCGACCGACACCTCGCCGCGAATGGAGTCGCACCGATGGCCGGAGTCCCGCCGTCCGCTTCGTCCGTTTCTTCCCACGCTCCGGTTCCGTTCATCGACCTGAAGCGGCAGTACGCCGCGATCGCGGGCGAGGTTCAGGAGGCGGTGCGTCGCGTGTTCGCCGAGCAGGCGTTCGTCCTCGGGGACGAGGTCGCCGAACTGGAATGCGCCGTCGCCGAGTATTGCGACTCGCGCGACGCGATCGGCTGCGCGAGCGGGACCGACGCGCTCGTGCTGTCGCTGATGGCGCTCGAGATCGGTCCCGGAGATGAGGTCGTCACCAGCCCGTTCACGTTCTTCGCGACGGCCGGGGCGATTCATCGCGTGGGGGCGACGCCGGTGTTGGCCGACATCGACCCGGTGAGTTTCAACCTGGATGCGGCGCAAGTCGAGGCGGCGGTCACGTCCCGCACGCGGGCGATCATGCCGGTGCATCTGTACGGGCAGTGCGCCGAGATGGAGCCGTTGTGGCGGATCGCCACGCGGTCGAGCCTCGCGATCATCGAAGACGCCTGCCAGGCGATCGGCGCGACCTACGGCGCGCGGCGGGCCGGCGTGCTGGGAACCGCGGGCTGCTTCAGTTTCTTTCCCACCAAGAACCTCGGCGGGGCCGGCGACGGCGGGCTGATCACCACCGACGACCCGGACCTCGCGATGCGGCTTCGCCGGCTGCGCGTGCACGGCGACTCGGGAGGCTATCAGCACGTCGAGATCGGCCTCAACAGCCGGCTCGACGCGCTGCAGGCGGCGGTCCTCCGGGTGAAGCTCGAGCATCTCGACAGTTGGACCGCGGCCCGACAGCGAAACGCGGCCCGCTACGCGGAACTGTTCGCCGAGCACGATTTGCTCGACGCGCTCGAGCCGCCGGCGACCCTCCCGGAGCGGACGCACGTGTTCAACCAGTTCTGCGTCCGCGTGCGCGACGGGCGCCGCGATGACGTGATGCAGTCGCTGCGGAACGAAGGGATCGGCTGCACGGTCTACTACCCGACGCCGCTGCACTTGCAGCCCTGCTTCGCGCACCTCGGCTACGGCGCGGGGAGCCTGCCGGAATCGGAAGCGGCCGCCCGGGATCTGCTCGCGCTGCCGATCTACCCGGAATTGACGGCGGAGGAACAGAACCGCGTGGTGCAAGGTCTCGCCCGGGCGCTGGGGCGCTCGGCGGCGAAGCGCCGCGCAGCGTGAGAGACCGTCTTCGATTTCGATATCGTAGCGGAAGTCGCAAGACTTCCGATGCGCGCGCAGCAACGGTCGGAATTCTCGCGAATTCCGCTACGCCGACGTCCAATTCGATTTGGTGGGACGACGATAGGGCGGGTAGGACGGAATTGTATTCCGTCGTGCCCGCCGCCCTGCGAGGCGCACGTTCGACGCGCAGGTTTCGGACGTGCTTCCGATTCGAAAATAGCGGCGCTTGGGCGGACGGAATACAATTCCGTCCTACTAGCTCATCCGGCGGTGAGGCTTCGAACGTTGCCGGAGGTCGATCGTTCTGCCGACTCGATGCCGTTGGAAGGATTGCCAATCCGTCTTAGGCAGCGGCGGCAAAATGAACTGCCGGTCGGGTGGCTGGGGTCGATCTGCCGGGAGACGGCGTCCACGCTCGTCGACCCGCATCGGCAGATCGCCCCCAGTGGATGGTGAGCGTGTCGGCGCATCGCTGGGGGCTGCGCTTCGCTTCGACCCCAGCCACCCCTCGACGATTCGCACCACGGTAGTTCGAATTCCCCGCGTTGCCTTACATGCGGCCAACATCCAAATTCGAACTGGACGACGTACTACGGCGTCGATGGCCGGATCCCGACTCGTGCGAATCGCTCACCCGGCGGGAACGCGATCCGGGGCGGGGCCGCCGACGCATTCCTGGCGGCGGGCGGTCACGATCGGCGTTTCCGACTCACCCCCCACGACGCCGATGACCGCCGCCTCGCGATGTCCCGCCTCGCGCAATGCCTGGCGAAGCGCGAGCGCCGCTTCCGGCCGGACCGCCAGCAGCAGTCCCCCCGCGGTCTGCGGGTCGAACAGCGCCTCCCACGCGGGATCGTCCCGCAGGTGGTGCTCGTCCGGAACGATGCGGTCCGCCACCAGCCGGTTCGACGGTTCGAGCGTGCTGCGGATGCCGCGGACGGCCATCTCGGCGAAGCCGTCCAGCAACGGCACTTCGCTGACCCACAAGTCGGCGTCGCGTTTCGCCGCGTCGAGCATTTCGAGCAGATGCCCCGCGAGACCGAACCCGGTGACGTCGGTCGCCGACTCCACCTCGAACACCCGGGCGATCCGGGCCGCCTCGGCGTTGGAGTGCAGCATCCGTTCGAGCATGCCCCGCATCCAGGCCGCGCGGGCGGCGGACCGCATGTGCCCGGCGAGAATCGCGCCGGTCCCCAGCGGCTTCGTCAATAACAGCGAATCTCCCTCGCGGAGGTTGCCCTTCGCGAGCGGCTCGCGGCCGCGGAGGCTGCCGATCACCGTGTAGCCGATCGTCGGCTCGTCGCTTTCCGTCGTATGTCCGCCGAGGAGCGTCGCCCCCGCGGCGGTCAACTCGCGCAATCCCCCGGCGAGCATCTGGAACAGGTACTCGGCCTGCCGGCGCGGCGGGCCGGGAGGAATCGCCGCCATCGCCATCGCGCCGGTCGGCTCGGCCCCCATCGCCCACAAGTCGCTCAGCGCGTTGAGGGCCGCGATCCGCCCGACGAGATAAGGGTCGTCCAGGAATGGCTGGAAGAAATCGACCGAGAGGACTTCGGCCGGGTGCCGCGCGGGGTCGAGCACCGCCGCGTCGTCCGGCCGGTCGAGGCCGATCCGCACTCCCTCCGGCGACGCGACCTTCAGCCGATCGAGCGCGGCGGCAAGCACGCCCGCCCCCACCTTTCCGCCACAGCCCCGGCAGCGCATCACCGGCGCGGCGTCCCGGACGCTGCGAGCGTCCGGGACGCTTTTCGAACCGGGTTCATCCGCGGCGGCGGACATCTCGGCGGTCATCGGACGGTAGTCCTGATACATCCGCATGAACTTGCGGTCGAGATGATCCTTCCACTTCCACGCGAGCCGGTTGTGGAACGAGACGCCCTTGTACTCGCCGATGGCGCGGCCGTCCCCCGTGCCGATGAGCGACAGAAACCCGCGTTGCGGGTCGTACTCGACGAGCGGCCGATGCTCGAACAGCCGGCGGAGGTTCTCCCACAGGATCCTCCCCTCGCGCACGGCGTACACGCCCGCCTTGGGGACCGGGCTGTCGACGATCGTCGCGGTGTCGCCGACGACGAACACGGGGAATTCGGCGATCGTTCGCAACGTGCGGCGGACGGCGAGAAACCCGTCGTCGCTGTTCGGCAGATGGAACTCCGCGAGGATCGCCGGCGGCGCGGCGGCGGTCGCCCAAACGACGATGTCCGCCTCGATCGGCGGGCCTTCCTCGAACCGCACCTTGCCGTCGGAGTAGTCTCGCGCCCGGCGCTCGGTCTCGACGCGAATTCCTCGGCGGTCGCACTCGCGCCGCGCGAGGCGGGACGTGGCGGGGCGATATCCCGGCAGCAGCCGGTCGTTCGAGTCGACGAGGGTGAGGGCGGCGTGCAGCCGTCGCTGCTGGAGCAGCCGTTCGAGACAAAAGGCGACTTCGACCCCCGCGGCCCCGCCCCCGACGACGCAAATCCGCGCGTGGTTCGTTTCGCGATAGACCTCTTGCAGGCGGGCCTCGAACCGGGCGCGGAAGGTGGGCATCGGCTTGATGGAGAGCACCTCGCGATGCGCCTTCCACACTTCGGAACCGGAAGGGACCGAGCCGAGGCCGATCGAGGCGACGTCGAACCGCAACGGCGGGCGATCGTCGAACCGCACCTCGCGCGACTCGGGATCGAAGCCGGCGACGGCCGCGTCGACGTACCGCACGCCGCAGCTTTGGGCGAAGCGGTACAGGTCGATCTCCATTTCATCGGGCGCGTACTGGCCGGCGAGCGTGCCGGCGAGCATTCCGCTGTACGTCGCCCGGCCGAACGGGGAAACGAGCGTCAACTCGACCCCCGGGATCGGCCGCATCCGCCACATGCGGACGACGTGCAGATTGGTGTGTCCGGCGCCGATCAGAACGAGAGCACGGTCGGCAAGTCGCGAACGCATGAGAACTCAGCGAGCGGCGGCGATTTTGGGGAAGCGGTAGCCGCAGCGGCAGTCCGGCTTGCGGACGTGGACCTGCTCCTTGCACTTGGGACAGCGCTTGTGCCAGGGGCGGAGGACTTCATGGTTCTCGACGGCGGGCTTGGGAGGGGCGGCCTTCTGCTGCGCCTTGAGGCGCGCGGTCTGCTCGCGATCGGCCTTCTCCTGGGCGCACTGCGGATGCACGCCGGAGGCGGAATAACTGGGAGTGCCGCAAATCGCGCACACGCGCCGGGGCTTGCTGCTGAACATTCCCAGCGGAACGGGCTTCTGGTGGTGCATCTCACGGCTCCGGCGAGGATTCGATGAATCGGGAAGCGTGTCGGCCGCGGCCGGATCAGCCGGGATCGGTGTGCGGAAGCGACACGTCGTCGGCAGCGGGCGGATTATTGGCCGGCTCGTCGTCCTTCCGACGGCGGCGGTCGCGTTTCTCTTCGGCCTTCCGCTTCTTTTCCATTTCGCGGACGCGTTTGGCGTAGGTGTTGCGTTGCTTGGCGATAGCGTGTCTCCCGACTGGAGGAACGAGGAGCGAATCGGCGACTCGCTCGGTGAACGACTTCGAGATGTGCGACGGCCGTGACGTGATGGCGATGAAATGGCTTCGTCCGAACGCGCGGGAAGCCGGCGAGGAAACTCGCCGGCCTCCCGTGTGATTCGGACCGGTTCCGAAACCTCAGAGGGGCCGGACGTTCTCGGCGCGGGGGCCTTTGGGTCCGCGGCCTTCGGTGTAGGAGACGCGCTGGCCTTCCTGCAGGTCGTCGTAGCGAACGCCCTCCAGCGCCGACGAGTGGAAGAACATGTCCGTGCCGGTTCCGGTGTCGATGAACCCGAACCCCTTGTCCGTCAGCCGCTTGATCGTGCCTTCAGCCATGAATCGCATCCCGAAGAAGTGGAGTCCCGCGGCGCCGCCCGAATAACATCTGTTCAGAAACCCGCGCCGCCAAGCATCGATCATACCCGATATTTCCCCTTGACGCAACAGGCCGCATTGACGCAACAGGCCGCAGGGTGTGGCAAGAGTTCTTGGCGACGCCAACTCTCTTCGGCGATGGGTGGCGGGGGCGCTCCGCAACGCGGAAGCCCCCGTGGCGCGCGCCGGGGGCTTTCGCTTCGCGAAGCGCCCCCGCCACCCGCCCTTCGCAAAGCCTCAGGGCATGCCACCCGATATTTCAGGCGGCGGAATTCGCGGCGAGGGCGGCGCGGGCCGCTTCGACGATTTCGTCGAACACCGCCGGCTCGTGGATCGCCAACTCGCTCATCGTCTTGCGGTTCAACTCGATCCCGGCGAGCGTCAAGCCGTGGATGAAGACCGAGTAAGACATCCCCCGCTGACGGCAGGCGGCCGTGAGCCGCGTGATCCACAACTGGCGGAAATTCCGCTTGCGGGCCCGGCGATCGCGGAAGGCGAACGCGCGGGCGCGGAGGATCGTCTCCTTGATCGTCCGCAGCAGTTTGCTGCGTCCGCCGTAATTGCCGCGGGCTTCCTTGAAAAGCCGCTTCTTCGAGCGGTGACGGGCGGCCCCTGACGTGACTCTCATGGCTTCGGTCGATGCTGGTGGTGGAGGTGGGGCAGACATTCCTGTCTGCCGATCCGTGGGGTAGACATTCCTGTCTGCCGATCCGTGGGGTAGACATTCCTGTCTGCCGTGGGGCAGACATTCCTGCCGGCCGATCAGACATTCCTGTCTGCCGGCCCGATCTTCGGCGGAAGGCTACATACAGGGGCGGAGCGCGGCGACGACCATCTCGGCCTGCGTGCCGGCGATGACGCTGTCCTGGCGAAGCTGCATCTTCCGCTTGCCGGACTTGTGGCTCAACTTGTGCCCGCGGTTCGCCGCGCGGTGCTTGATCTTCCCGGAGGCGGTCACGGTGAACCGCTTCTTCATTCCCTTATGGGTTTTCTGCTTGGGCATGGCGGCGATCGCTGGTCTGGAACGATGTTGGAAGAGCGGCGATTATAGCCGGGGGCGGGCGGAATGTCGAATGTCGAAGCTCGAACGACGAAAAGAATCTTGAAGAGCCGCGCACGAAGTAAGCGGATTG
>JBBDNT010000329.1:0-9843 GCA_040877445.1 Planctomycetaceae bacterium | reverse complement strand
AGCTGAAATCGCTCATCGGCTGGGAAAGTCACCCACAGATTCTGGTGAGGAGGCCGAATTTTTGCAGCGTGCGCAAACTTCCGGCCCACGGATTCGCAATGAAATCTGCGAAACTCCGCGTAATCCGTGGATTGTCCTTCTGCGATGGCGGACGAAGCGACGGCGTCCAGCATCCACGGATTTCGCAGATCGACGCCGATTTTCCGAACGTCGAGCCGTGACTCCCCCCGCTGACGCGGGAGGCTCGCTGCACTTCTTTGCGATCCTTTGCGGCCTTGGCGTCTTTGCGTCGAAAAGCATTTTGGTTGCGGACGTGCCGCGCTGGGACATCCGTGGTTGCACGAAATTCGCGCTCTACGAAGGCCTCCAAGGTTCGCAAAGAAGACGAATGGCGAGCCTCCCGCGTCAGCGGGGGGAGGCGTTCGATCGCGAGAGACGAGTCGCAGGGCGTCGCTGGAATTCGCGAGCCGCGGGCGCCCCCAGTGGGGCGATGTGTCGAGCGATTTGCCAGCGGCTCCGCGTCGCGGCGACCCCGGCCACGCGCCGCGTTCGTGAAATTCCGACCCGCGGCCGCTCGCCGGTTCTTGCAATTCCATTGCAATAGCGTATCATCGGCGGCTTCGCCCCACCACCGGAACTTCGACCGCAAGCTTGGAAGCGGGCGGGCACGACGGAATGAAATTCCGTCCTACCCGCCCATCGGTCGCGGGAAAAACCGACGGCCGGGGCGGCGATCAACCGAACGATTTCGCGATGACCACGCTCTACATTCTGCTCGCCGTCTACTGCGGCATGATCGTCGTCGCCTCGTTGGCCGGGGGTTGGCTGCCGGGGATGATCCGCCTGACGCACGGGCGAATGCAGGGGATGATGAGCGTCGTCGGCGGGCTGATGCTGGGGATCGCCCTGTTCCACATGCTTCCGCACGCGGTGCATCATCTCGGCTCGGTGCATCGCACGATGCACTGGGTGGCGGGCGGGTTGCTGTCGATGTTCTTCCTGATCCGCGCCTTCCACTTCCACCAGCACGGGCCCGCGGAAATCGCCGACGAAGCGAGCGAGGAAGAAGCCGTCGTCGATGAAGAACTCTCCCGGCACGCCGGGCATCCGCACGCCCACGTGCCCCACCATCACCACCATGGTCCCGGCGCGGCGCATCGGTTGAGTTGGATGGGCGTCGCCACGGGACTCGCGGTGCACACGCTCATCGACGGGTTGGCGCTCGGCGCGAGCATGCAGGCCGACGTGGGACGCGGGGCGATGTGGTCGCTGTTCGGATTGCAGACCTTCCTCGCGATCCTGCTGCACAAGCCCCTCGACGCCGTCTCGATCACGTCGCTGATGGCGGCCGGCGGCTGGACCCCCGCGTGGCGGAACGCCGTCAACGTCGGCTTCGCGCTGATGTGTCCGCTGGGGGCCGGGCTGTTCTTTCTGGGGGTGACGCGGCTCGCCGATCATCACGACACGATCGTCGGCTGCGCGCTGGCGTTTTCCGCGGGCGTGTTCCTGTGCATCTCGCTGGGAGATCTGCTGCCGGAAATGGAATGGCACTCGCACGATCGGCTGAGGCTTTCCGCGCTGTTGCTGCTGGGAATCGGGATCGCCTACGCGGTCGAGCGGATTCAGCCGCACGACCACGGGGGACCGCTTCCGAGAATCGAAGCGGGCCCGCCGCCGATCCCAGCATCGCGGAATCGACCCGACGCGGCACAGCCGCAACCAAACGCGACGAGACAGAAAGATTGAAGACGGAAAAATGCAGGACAGAACAATGAGAATGAGAAATGTCCTGGCAGGTCGGCCGTGCCGGGACATTCTTTCCGTCCCGATCTTCTCGGGAGGAAGGAAGATTCGAAAGCGTGCCACGCCCCCAAGTGCGGCGGTCTCGCTGGCAGCTCTTGATTGCATCTTCGCGGCCTTCGCGTGCTTCTGTTGGGGAATGAATCGAACAGAAGAGCGCCAAGAGTTCAGCGCGGCACAGCCGCAACCGAAACAGTTTTCACCACGGATCGCACGGATCGCACGGATCGCACGGATATCTGCTATCCGACCCTCGCCGACGAGCGAAACCCGATGGTCGAAAGTCGCGGCAGAGCCGGTACCTCGATGCCTTCGCGCTCCCGTTCCTCTGCGCCCTCGGCGCCCTCGGCGGTTCGAAATCTTCGACGACTTCAACCCGGCCTCTTCGAAACCGCAGAAGCCGCCGAGGTCGCGGAGAGGAACCGGCCGCAAGATCCGCTCCTCATCAGTGCCCATCAGTGGAATCCATGGTCGAAAATTCGCGCAGAAAGAACGGAAGTCGAACGTTTGCAGTCCGCCATGCGGCGTTCTTTTGTGTCGCGGCCGCTCCGGGTGGTATGCTATTCAGAGCCGAATGTCGATTTCTCCCAAATCAAGGGGCCCGGCATGACCGCGATGATGTGGAGCCGCGAGGGAACGATGTCTTCGAGCGAGTTTCCGATCGTGGACGTCGAACGATACGGCGACATCGAGCGGAAGCATCGCGAGGTGGCCCGGTTCCTCGAAGCGCACGACTTCGAGGCGCTGCTGCTGCGGAAGCCGGCGAACTTCGCCTGGTTCACCTGCGGGGCCGATTCCTCCCGGGCCGGCTCGTCCGAACGGACCGCCGCCGTCTTCATCACGCCCGAGGCGCGCGTCGTCGCGGCCGGCAGCATCGACGCCTCGCAACTCTTCGAGCAGGAGTTGGCGGCGATGGGCTTTCAACTCAAGGAACGCCCCTGGCACGAGCCGCGCTCGCTGCTGCTCGAGGATTTGTCGCGCGGCCGCCGCGTCGCCGGCGACGCGCCGTATCATCAAGTGCCGGAAGTGTCGGTGCACCTCACCGGGCTGCGCATTCCGCTGTCTCCGCTCGAGTGCGGCCGGCTTCGCGAGGTCGGCGCGATCGTGGCGCATGCGGTCGAGGCGACCTGCCGCAGCTTCACCCGCGGTTCGACCGAGGCCGAAGTCGCCGGCGAACTGTCCCACCGAATCATCAAGCACGGGGCCGTCGTCGAACGCCTGCAAGTCTTCGCCGACGGCCGCGCGGGAAAGTATCCCCACTGGAGCTACGGCGAACAGCCGATCGAGAATTGGGGCACGGTCGCGGCGGTGGCCCGCAAGCGGGGGCTGTGCGCGGCCGCCGCGCGGAGCGTCGCGTTCGGCCGGCCCGCGCAGGATATCGTCGACGCGCATCACTGCGCGACGCTGGTCCAGGCGACCGGCATGTTCTTCTCGCAACCCGAGTGGGAACTCGCCGAAGTCTGGGACCGCGCGCAGCGGATCTACGAGAAGTACGGCCATCCCCACGAATGGCAGCACGCCGAGCAGGCGGAGATCATCGGCTACGAGCCGTGCGAACTGCCGGTCGTCCCCCGCAGCGCCTTCCGCCTCGCCCCCGGGATGGGAGTCCACTGGCACCCGTCGGTCGGCCCGGCGCTCGTCGGCGACACGATCCTCGTCGCCGAGGACGACAATCAGACGATCACGGCGGGGGCGAACTGGCCGCAACTGCAACTGGAGATCAAAGGCGCCACGATCATCCGCCCGGCGATTCTCCGCCGCGGCGAGTGAATGCGGCGCTCGAAACGAGCGCAACTCGCACGAAAAAGAGCCGCGCACGAAGTAAGCATTCGCCAAGTCCGCTTACTTCGTGCGCGGCTCTTTTCGCTTGGCGGAGACCGGCTATCCCAACGTGCGGCCGAGGACTGCCGCGATCTGGCGGCAGCGGTCCATCGTTTCCTGGAAGGCTTGCGGCGTGATCGTCTGGGCGCCGTCGCTCAGGGCGTGCGACGGGTCGGGATGCACTTCGACCAGCAGGCCGTCGCATTCCGCCGCGACCGAGGCCACGCACATCGCCGGCACGATCGACGCGATCCCCGTCCCATGACTCGGATCGACGATCACCGGCAGGTGCGTCTTCTTGTGCAAGAACGGAACCGTGGCGAGCGGAAGCGTGAATCGCGTGTGGTCCTCGAAGGTGCGGACGCCGCGCTCGCACAGCACGACCTGCGTGTTCCCCTGGTCGAGAATGTACTCGGCGGCGAGCAGGAACTCGTCGATGGTCGCCGACGGCCCACGCTTCAAGATCACGGGCTTCCGCGTCTCGCCGACCGCCTGCAGCAAGTGGTAGTTCTGCATGTTGCGGGCGCCGATCTGGAGGACATCGGCGTACTCGGCCACCATCTCGACGAGGTGCGGCGTCATCACCTCGGTGACGACGGCAAGGCCCGTTTCATCGCGGGCGGCGGCGAGCAGCTTGAGCCCCTCTTCCTTCAGCCCCTGGAACGAGTAGGGACTGGTCCGCGGCTTGAACGCTCCGCCGCGAAGGGCCGTCGCCCCCGCGGCCTTCACCTGCCGGGCGGCTGTGAGGATTTGCTCTTCGCTTTCGACCGAGCACGGCCCGGCGATCACGCCGACGTGCCCGCCCCCCATCACGAGATCGCGGACGCGGACGACGGTCGGCTCGGGCTTGGTTTCGGTGCTGGCGATCTTGTAGGGGGCGAGGATCGGCACGACTTTGTCCACTTCGTCGAAGGATTCGAGCGTCTGCCGTTCGCCGTTCCGCTTCTCGCCGATGGCGGCGATCACCGTCCGCTCGGTGCCGACGATGACGTGGGCCTTGAGGCCCATTTCTTCGATGCGGGCGGCCATGCGGCTGACCATTTCCTCGGTGGCATCTTTCTTCATGACGACGATCATGGCCGGGCGCTCCGCTTGGTGACGAGTGACGGGTGACGAGTGACGAGTGACGAGTGACGAGTGACGAGTTACGAGTTACGAGTTACGAGTTACGAGTTACGAGTGATGCGTAGTTCAACGCCTAGGGGCAGCGCCCCGTGGGATCTCCGATGTGAAAACGAAAAAAGGCCCTGAAATCCCGGGGGGATTTCAGGGCCTTGGAATGCGTCTCGGTCAGCTTTCAGTGCGACGCGGTACGTTCCGGGGTCTCCCTGGAATCCCGTGAGCCGGGAAACCAGTAATAGGTAAAGCCCCACCAAAATCGACCCGCAGGGGCGGACCGGGCGGCATCGACCGCGTGGATCGGGCGGGGCTGAATCACGGAACGGCTCCGAGTGGCGAACGAACCGATAAGATGATAACCGCCCGATCCCCGCCGAGTCAACCGCGCCGACGCCCCGTTTTCCCACCGTCCCGATCGACCATTTCCCGGAATTGGTGCTGACTTTCTCTCCGTAAGCTGGTATTTACCACCATCATCGAGATGCAACGGGCAAGGAGGCTGCCATGGGCGTACCGATCTCGCAGATGTGGACCGTCGGCGCGTACGTGCTGGGGAACAAACTCCGGGGGCGGCGGCGGTATCCGCTCGTGTTGATGCTCGAGCCGCTGTTCCGCTGCAATCTCGCCTGCGCCGGCTGCGGGAAGATTCAATATCCCGCCGAGATCCTCCGCAAGCAGCTATCGCCCGAAGAGTGCTTCCGGGCCGTCGAGGAATGCGGCGCCCCGATCGTCTCGATTCCCGGCGGCGAGCCGTTGTTGCACCCCCGGATGGACGAGATCGTCGCGGGCCTCGTCGCCCGGCGGAAGTACGTCTATTTGTGTACGAACGCCATTTTGCTGGAAAAGCACTTGCACCGCTTTCAGCCGTCGAAGTACCTCACGTTCTCGATTCACCTCGACGGCCCGCGCGAGGAACACGACGAGGCGGTCTGCCGCGACGGCGTGTACGATATCGCGATCAAAGCGACGCAGGCCGCGCTCGACGCCGGATTCCGCGTGACGACCAACACCACGCTGTTCAACACGGCCGATCCCGACAGCGTCCGCGAACTGTTCGACACGCTCACCGAGATGGGGGTCGAGGGGATGATGATCTCCCCCGGATATCCCTACGAAAAAGCCCCCGATCAGGAGCACTTCCTGCATCGCAACCAGACGATCGACCTGTTCCGCCGCGTGTTCGCGAAAGCGAACCGACGCTGGCGGTTCAATCAGTCGCCGTTGTTCCTCGATTTTCTGAAGGGGAACTGGGAACTCGAATGCACCCCGTGGGGCAATCCCACCTACAACATCTTCGGCTGGCAGAAGCCGTGTTACCTGTTGCAGGACGGGTACTGCGAGACGTTCCAGGAACTTCTCGATTCGACCGACTGGAGCGGCTACGGCCGCCAGAGCGGCAACCCTCGCTGCGCCGACTGCATGGTCCACAGCGGCTACGAGCCGACCGCCGTCGCGCAGACGTTCGGCACGTTGAAAGGAGTGCTGCGCGCGGCGTGGTTGACGGTGCGGGGCTACGGGGGCGATCGTCCCACGCAGCGACCGCGTTCCGTTTCCGCGCCGGTGGCGGCCGCTGGTCGGCCGCAGCGGGTTGACGTCACGCTGGATTCGCTGGTCACTTCGGCCGAACCGCTGACCGCCGCCTCCGCACGTGCGGAAGAAGTGCCGGCGCTGTCGCGGTAGAACGAAGTCGACGACGTACTACGGAATGTAGTGCGAAGTTCCGGGAACTCGTCGCCCAATCGAAGGCCGGTCCGCGCAAACCGTATTCGCCGGGCGTCGATCGAACGCGGTGCGGCTTCCAATCGCGGCGGCATCCGCGATAATTGAATTCGCCGGGCGCTGCCGGATGCGCCGGCTTCCGCGACCGACATCGAGCCGCGAATCTCCCGGCGCGACAACGACACGGACCGTATTCGCGTGACTCGTCCGCATTCCCCCCCGATGCTCGACGCCGCGCACGCCGACCGGCGTGACGAGGCCGCCGACACGCTGCGCCAGAACGACGACGATCAGCGGCGCTCCGCGCAACTCAGTCGGCGGCGGGAAGAGCCGCCGGGGCGTCCATCGGGATACGACGTCTCCCGTTGCATCGGCGAAGGGGCCTACGGCTCCGTCTGGCTGGCCCGCGAGGTGAACACGGGCAAGCAGGTGGCGATCAAGTTCTACGCCCATTGCGGCGGGCTCGACTGGTCGCTGCTGAATCGCGAGGTCGAGAAGCTCGCGGTGCTGTACACGTCGCGGAACATCGTGCGGCTGATCGAGGTCGGCTGGGACAGCGATCCGCCCTACTACGTCATGGAGTTTCTCGAAAGCGGCTCGCTCGAACAGAAGCTGGCGGAAAAGCCGCTTCCGCCGCAAGACGCCGTGCGGATCGCCAAGGCGGTGTTGCACGCGCTGATCCACGCGCACGGGGCGGGCATCCTGCACTGCGATCTGAAGCCGGCCAACGTGCTGCTCGACGCGAACGGCGAGGCCCGTTTGGGAGACTTCGGGCAATCGCGGCTCTCGGGCGATCAGACCCCCGCGCTCGGCACGCTGTTCTACATGGCTCCTGAACAGGCCGACCTGAAGGCCGTTCCCGACGCCCGCTGGGACGTGTACGCCGTCGGGGCGATCCTGTATCACATGCTCACCGGCCGGCCGCCGCTGCGCACGCCCGAGCACGAACAGCGACTGCGCGAGGCGCAGCCGCTTCCCGACAAGCTCGCGGTCTATCGCGACGTGTTGCGCTCGGCCCCCAAGCCGGCGGAGCATCGCGCGATGCCGGGAGTCGATCGCCAACTGGCGGACATCGTCGATCGCGCGCTGGCGATCGACCCGCGGCGGCGGTTTCCCAATGCGCAGGCGATGCTCGACCGGCTCGAACTTCGCGATCGGCTCCGCTCGCGCCGGCCATTGATGGCGCTGGGGATCATCGGTCCCGGATTGTTGCTCGCGGCGATGGCGCCGATCTTCGCCGACGCGCTCCGCAGCGCGGTCGCCACGTCGGAGAAGATGCAGGCGGAGACGTCGCTCGACAACGACGCCTTTCTGGGCGGGCTGTTGTCGCTGAGCCTCGAACGCGATCTGCGCAACCGGCTGTCCGAACTGCGAAAGGTCGCCGAAGACCCCCGCCTCGCCGATGCGGTGGAAGAGGCCGCCGGCAAGACGTGGCCGGATCGGGACGAACTGAATCGGCTGATGGCGATGCTGAAGAATTCGGTGGACGACAGCAAGCACGACACGAGCTGGTTCGTGACCGACGCCGAGGGAACGCAGATCTGGCGGGATCCCCCCAATTCCCGCACGATGGACCTGAACTTCAAGCACCGCGACTACTATCACGGGCGGGAGCGGGAGTTCGAGCGCGGCCGGCTTCCCGAGGATCTCGAACCGATCTCCGCCCCGCACATCACGACCGCGTTCCGCAGCCAGGCGACGTTGCGGTACATGGTCGCCCTCAGCGTGCCGGTTCATCGAACCGGTCCCGACGGCAAGCGCGGCGCGTTCGTGGGCATTCTCGCCCGCACGACGCATCTCGGGCGGTTGCTGGAAGAGTACGGCCAACGCATCGCCGCCCGCGAGGAGGGCCGCGACGTGCGATTCATCACGCTGATCGATCGCCGGGAAGGGAAGCTGCTCGATCATCCCTGGATGACCTCGGAGAACGTCAAGCCGCTCGAAGAGTCGACTTTCGAGAAGCTCACGCTGCCCGCCCCGGTGCTGGAACGATTGCGCTCGCTTCCCGAAGACGACACCAACGGCACGCTGCGGCTGAACGATTACGAAGACCCCGTGGGACAGGTCGCCGAGGATTACGACGGCCCGTGGCTCGCGGCGTTCTCCCCGGTGGGGGACACCGGCTGGACCGCGATCGTGCAGGAGCGCCGCGACACGGCGCTGCGCCCCGTGGAGAAGATTCGCCGCGACATGATCCGCTACGGCCTGGGAGGCCTCGCCCTCGCCTGCGGCCTGATCGCCCTGCTGTGGTTCTTCGTGCTCCGGGCGCTGAACGACCGGGGATTGTTGAAGTGGCGCGGGGATGGAAATGGAAAATGAGCAACGCTTGACCCAAATGGCGAAGTGGCCGATTCGGCGGGTAGGACGAACTTCAGTTCGTCGGGCCCGCCGATTCCCGAGGTCGGGCGACAATCACCTGGCTCTGCCGACGCCACGGGCGCGGGCTTCGCACGGCGAACTGAAGTTCGCCCTACGAAGCCCGCCGCGTCGAACTCGACTTCCGCCAATCGGGTCAAGTGTTTCGCAAATGAAAGGGAGTCGGAGGAAAGAAACGAAGTGGAAAACCAATAGAATGAACTGGTGAGGTTCATCTTCGATCGCGTGGAGTTCGGGGCCGCGTGGCCGCCATCGTTGATTCGTTCCGCCGAACGACCGCTCATGCAAACGCGCCCGACGATCAGTGTTCCCCGTGCCGTCGGCATCGCGGCCGTCGGCGGCGGAGCGGTCGCGCTGTCACGGGTGCTCGGCTCCCCCAGCGATATCGCACTGGCGATCGCGGGAATCGCGTTCGGGGCGGTGTTGTTGTTCGCTGAGCGGTGCGAATTCGGAGCGGTCGCGGCGACCTTCGCGGGATCGATGATCGGCGGATTCTTCGGTTTGCTTCTGTTGTCCGACGATTTTCGGTCCAACGTGATGGTGGGCGCGATCGGCATCCTCGTCGGCGCGACGATCGCATCCGTGCGGTATCATATTCGGCGCATTATCAAGGATGAATCGAATCGGCAAGCAGACTCCGACGGTGCGCAACACCGCTGATTCCTCGACGAACTCCTCCGGCGGCTCACCCGATGAACGTTCTTTGTCCGCATTGCCGGCAACCGGTTCCGGCCGAGAAGGTCAACGTCGCGACCGACCTGGCGATGTGTCCGGCGTGCGCTGACGTGTTCAAGGTCTCGGAGAGCGTCGATCTCGATTCGATCGACGATCGGACGCTCGAGAATTCGCCGCCGGGAACCTGGTATGCCGAGGAGGTCGGCGGGTTTTCAGTGGGCGCCACGACGCGATCGCTGATCGCACTCTTCCTGATTCCCTTCGCGTGCGTCTGGTCCGTAACCATTCACAGGCCGGCGGGTTGAATTTGGTCTTTTCGAGTTTGGCGGAATG
>JBBDNT010000328.1:0-9969 GCA_040877445.1 Planctomycetaceae bacterium | reverse complement strand
GAAGTACGAAGAGAGAAGGCGAGCCTCCCGCGTCAGCGGGGGGTGACCGGCGAACCGCGCGACTGCGCGCGCTCCTCACCCCTGGGAATCAGGGTTGCGCGACGACTTGTTCGAGGTGATTCGAACCGAGATGCCGTCGAAGTGCCGGGCGGACCGGCAGAACCGTCGAATTCGCTCCGCCGAGGCCGGCCGTTCTTCGAACACGGGTTGCAGCGAAAAGGCAAAATTCCACTCCCGCCGGCAAGATTTTGTTGAAACACACCGTCCCGGTGCGATAAGATGGGGAGCCGGTGCATCCCATTTGCGGGCAGTCTCTGCGCGAAAGGCAGGTTGACGACATGCTGAAGACAACTCTCGTGGCCCCTTGCGCGGGTCTGTTGGCGGCGGCCCTGCTGCTGGCGGGGACGACCGACGCCTCGGCGGCGCGGCCCAGGAAGGTCATCACGAAGCCGCAGTTCGACCCCGATGCCCAACAGGTCGATCTGTTCGAGGCCGACCAGAGCGGGCAGATCGAAGTGAAGGTGATTCCCAAGGACGCGACCGGGGGCAACGTGCTCATCGAGAACAAGACCGATCAGCCGCTCTCGGTGCAGATTCCCGAGACGTTCGTCGGCGTCCACGTCTACAAGCAGTTCGGCCCCGGCATCGGACCCGGCGGCGGCTTCGGCGCCGGCGGGGTCGGCCTTACCGGAACGGGGACCGCTCTCGGCGCGCAGGGCATGGCTCAGCCGCTGGGCGGCATGATGGGAGGCATGGGGATGGGGGGCATGGGCATGGGCATGATGCCCGGCATGATGGGCGGCATGGGAATGTACTCCATTCCCCCCGAGTCCGTCGCCCGGATTCCCTATCGCTCGGTTTGTCTGGCGCACGGCAAGCCCGACCCCACCCCGCGGATGACGTATCGCATGGTGCCGGTGGAGAGCTTCTCCGAAGACCCCGCGCTTCCGCAACTCCTCGCCTTGCTGGGCGATCCGAAAGTCGATCAACACGCGGTGCAAGCCGCCACGTGGCACCTCACCGACGGAATGACCTGGCAGCAGCTCGCCAATAAGCGGATCGAGCGGCTGGGCGGAGTTCCTTCGCAGCCGTACTTCTCCCTGGCCCATCTGCGGTACGCGCAGCAGACGCTGGCCGTGGCCCAGCAACGGGCGGCCGAGGCGGAGAAGGCGAAGGACCAGGCAGGACGGCCGACTCGATCGCAACCGGCCGACCGCGAGGAGACGCCCGCCGTCCGTCAACCGCTGTCGGCGACGTCGCGCTGAAGCGGGATCACGTCGAATCCGCGATGAACGAATCGCGATGATCGTCGTCTTCGAGAAGCGTTCCCGCTGGACGCCGGAGTTGCAACGGCGGTTCCTCTCCGAACCGATCCCGGTGCGCGGTTGCCACTCGGCGTCCGACGTTCCGGCCCTCGCGGTCGCCGCGGGAGTGGCTTGCGTGGTGCTGTGTCTCGACGACGCCGAGGGGGAGTGTCTGCAGGTTCTGGGCCGGCTCGCCATCCGCCGATCGAGAGTGGCGGTGGTCGCGCTGGGGGGGGACCGCGCGGGCGGTCTCGAGTGGCCCTTCCGCGAGTTGGGCGCGACCGAATTCCTCGCCGGAACGTACACCGCCGCGGACGTCGCCCGCGTCTGCCGCCGCCACGTCGAGCAAGCCGGAGCGCATTCCTCGACCTGAAGCGGGAAGGTTGGACTCCGGCGGACCGGGTTGCTACAAACGAGGGCGTTCCCCGCGATCGCCTCCTCCAGAGTCTTCCTCGAAGCACATGCCCGATCTCCGCCAGGCTGTCGAGAACGTCACGGACCCCGAACTGGGGCGCTCGCTGAAGGAACTGCGAATGCTCGCCGGCGTGAGCGAAGCGGCCGACGCGGTCGAAGTTCACGTCGAACTTCCCACCCCCGCCTATCCCGATCGCGAGCGACTGGCCGAGGCCGTGCGCGCCACCGCCGCGCCGCTCGCGGATGGCAAACGGATCGACGTGCGTTTCTCGACCGTCGTTCGCGGGAAAGAGTCGGGCGGGTCGATCGGATTGAAGATCAAGAACGTGATCGCGGTCGGCAGCGGCAAGGGGGGCGTTGGCAAAAGCACGCTTGCTGCGGCCATCGCTTTCGGCCTGAAGCACTTCGGGGCGAAGGTCGGGCTGATGGACGCCGACGTCTACGGTCCCAGCATTCCGCACCTGTTGGGGGCGACCGGTCAACCCGCCGCCATCGAGCAGACCGGACCCGACGGCCAGATGGTGCAACGCATCGAGCCGATTGAGGCGGACGGCATCAAGCTGATTTCGATCGGCTTCTTCGTCGAGCCGGGCAAGGCGATCGTGTGGCGCGGGCCGATGCTGCACCGCACGATCCATCAGTTCCTCGCGCAGACCGAGTGGGGCGAACTCGATTACCTCATCATCGACATGCCCCCCGGCACGGGCGACGTGTCGCTGTCGCTGTCGCAGATGCTGGGACTGGCCGGGGCGGTCGTCGTCTGCACGCCGCAGCAGGTCGCACTGCTCGACGCCGTGAAGGCGATCGACATGTTCCACACGGTGAAGATTCCCGTGCTGGGGATGGTCGAGAACATGTCGGGCGACATCTTCGGCCGCGGCGGCGCGCGGCGGAAGGCCGCGGAGTTGGGCATCCCGTTCCTCGGCGAAGTGCCGATCGAAGCGGGCATCCGCGAGCGCGGAGACGCCGGCCGCATCGCCGACCTGTTCGCCCAGGACAACCCCTCGCGCGAACCCTTGGTTCACGTCGCCCAACGCACGGCGATCGAGATCGCCCGGCAGGCGGTGGTCGAAACTCGCGGAATGCCTTCGCTTGAGATTCTGTAGGGAGCGGGCGCTTGTGAAGAAGACAGTGGGGCAGACATTCCTGTCTGCCATGTCCACAGTGGGGCAGACTTTCCTGTCTGCCCGGAACATCTCATCCCCCGATCTGCCCTACCCGCTGGGGCGGGCAGACAAGAAAGTCTGCCCCACTGCCTCGACTCGGCCCATCGCGGCCGGTTGATCATTGTGGCTTTCCGAATCCAGCGATCCCGGAGATTTCACCCATGAACCGACTTCACTGCGCAGCCTTGGTCATTCTGGCGACCGCCGTTCTCGCCTCCCCCGTTCCCGCGCTCGCCCAAGACGCGATCGCCGAACTGTTCCATCCCGACTCGAAATGGGAGCTCGTCGGCGAAGGCTACAAGTTCACCGAAGGCCCGGCCGTCGATCGCGCGGGGAACGTCTTCTTCAGCGATCCCGCCGACAGCAAGATCCACAAGGCCGCCGTCGACGGCAAGGTCACCCTCTTCGACGAGAACACCGGCAATACGAACGGCCTGATGTTCGGTCCCGACGGCAAGCTCTACGGATGCCGGAACGCAGACAAGCAGATCGTCGCCTACGATCCCGACGGCAAGCGGCACGTCGTCGCCGAGGGGGCGGGGTCTAACGACATCGTCGTCAGCTCGAAGGGACACATCTGGTTCACCGACCGCAACGAGCAAATGCCCAAGCAAAGCCATTTGCAGCACGTCTCGCCCGAGGGCAAGATGCGCTCGGTCGCGACCGGCTGGCGGCCCAACGGCGTGATCCTGCTGCCCGACGAGAAAACGCTCGTCGCCACCAACAGCGACGCCCCTCAACTGCACGCCTTCAAGGTGGCCGAAGACGGCAGCCTCACCCCCGACGGCTTCTACAAGCCGCTGAAGACGCCCCCCAACCGCGGCGTCGCCGGCAGCGACGGCATGACCGTCGACGATGAAGGCCGCCTGTACCTGGCGAGCTACGTCGGCTTGCAGGTCTACGGCCCGGACCGCGCGTTTATGGGGATCATCGAGAAGCCGGAAAACAAGTTCCTCTCGAACGTCGTCTTCGGCGGCCCGGAGTTCGACTACCTTTACGTGACGCTCGCCGACAAGGTCTACCGCCGCAAGATGAGCGTGAAGGGAACGCCGTACTTCCTGCGGGGGGCGACGAAGTAATCAGCCTGATGCGGCGATCATTCCGAGATCGATCGAGGCACGCATCCCGCAAATTCGCACTTGATGCACGCCCGGTATGCCGCGAGAATGAAGATGGTTCATCCCATTCGCGTGGCATGATGAATGCGGAGGTTCCTCGGCTCATGGCCAAACGCCCTCTCCCGATCGACGACAGCCGGAGCGACTGGCAGCGGTCGTTCGATGATCTGCGCGCACTCTCCGTGCGTGAGGACGATTGGGACGGAGAAGGCGCGGTGCGACCGAAGCCCGAACTCCTCGAGGCCGCGGCGGATTGGCTGCGCCGGTTGTCGACGGAGGACTCGTCCGCCGCCGCGCCGTCCTATGTGAGCGCCACGCCCTGCGGCGAAGTGGCGGTCGTGTGGCGGAGCGACGAATTGCTGCTGTCCGCGGAGTTCGTCGAACCCGACCGGATCGAGTGGATGCGACGCGTTCCGGGACAGCCGACCGAGCATTGGGACCAGGCAGTCTGAGGCGCAGTAATCCCCGATGGAGTTTCAGGACGAAACCTCGCAGTCCGAAGAAGCATGCTTGCTCGCGCCACCCTTGGCGTGTATCATTGTGCATGGGCTTGGGCATGGTGATTCGACGAAACGGCCGACGGGGTTCGACGAATGGCGCGCAAGCGACAAAAGCCGCTTTTTCCCGAGATGGAGAAGGTGATCGCTTCCCTTATGGGCGACGAACGACAAGATCTCGTCATCCTCTTCATTCCCAGTCATGACAAGAATCAAAAGGAGATACCGGATCAGGCGGAGTGGGCGAATGCCGCGATGGAACTATTCGGCGAGCAGTTTCGGGGGGCCACCGCATTCGAGGCGTTCGCAGGAGTTTACAGGACCGATGACGGAAAAGTCTTGTGGGACAAGCCGATTCTCATCGAATCGTATATGCCCCGAGACATGTTGCTCGATCCTGTAAATCTGCGTGAGTTGCTGCAGTTCGCGAAGCGCATGGGGCGAGAGACTAATCAAGCCGCGGTCGGCATGATCGTGAATAGCGTGTTTCACGAGATCACTGATCTCGATGGAGGTGATCGGGAATGACCGATCTCAACCAATATGAGCTGAGCAAGACGTTGGGGAGCAGAATCACTCCGGTCCAGGAGGTCCGATTCGGGGCTACTGGTCTGCTCCGCACTGTCGCCGAGGGCCTCAAGGCACATGAGCGGCTACAGCAATCAGACGAGAAGGACGTCGACTTCGGTTACGAGGACGATCGAACAATCGTGCAAGCGTTCGAGGACATCCGCGGCACGCCTCCGGACAACGCGCCACCGGACGCGCTCTTATGGGATCCAAAGCTGGCCGCCGAGTTCGTGCGCAGGTGTCGCGAACTCGGGTTTGATGCACCGGAAGCGGCGATTAAACGGCGCGTATTGAACGTCCGCAAGAACAAGTCCCGTTACGCCAAGAAAGGAATCTTCCTTTCCCCAACCACAAAGAAGGAGACCTTGCCGAGCATTTCCCCGATGTATATTCCGAGCGTCGAGTTCGCGCTGGTGAGTCTTCGATATCGCACCGGGGCATCGATCGACGAGATTCTGCTCGAACCGCGACTCGCGAACGGATTGGAAGAACTCGTTCATCGGTCAGTGCCGACTTTGTCCGGCGAACAGATTCGGCTCGCCGCGTTGAACATTCGTAAGTCCCGCTTCATTCGCAAGGCCGATCGGAAGGAGGTGGGTTCTCTCGACATAACCGGCCTCGAAGCGAAGCTTTCTGCTCCGATCGTGGTCAACGAACTGGACATCGATACGTTGCCGGACGATCCAGGCTTGATTGAACTCGACGAGGCTACTCGCCATCTGTACGTCTGCCGAAGTGAAAGCATCCGGGCAGCCGCAACACAGTTGGCGAACGGAGTGGCGTTCTCAATCGTGGACGGGCGATTTTGGCATCCCGATCTCGAACGCATTGCTCTGCGATACGTCGTCGGGCGCGATGTCGGTGGCTTCAGTATGCAGAAGTGGGAACACCGCTTGCTCCAAGTCTTCAAACCTGTCTTCAACTGGCCGATTCAGCGGACTGCGGCGTAGGCAAGCAGTCTCGGTTCCGAGACGCCATTGCCGAATGGTCGTCCGTCCTCCGACTTCATGCCCCTCAAACTCTCCAACCTTCGGCTTCCCGTCGATGCGCCGGAGGGGGACTTGCCCGCGGCGATCGCCCGGCGGTTGCGCGTCAGGCCGGACGAGATCGCGCGGTGGCGGATTTTGCGGAAGAGCCTCGATGCCCGCTCGCGCGAGCGGCTCGAGTTCGTCTATACGCTCAGCGTCCATCTCGCCGATGAGCCGGCACGCCGCGACAAGATCGAGAAGCTGCTTTCGCGCGAGAACGTCGCCGCGTTCGCTTCCGTGCCGTTCGATGATCCGCCCCCCGGACGCGAAGAACTGCGCGAGCGGCCGGTGATCGTCGGCTCTGGGCCGGCGGGGTTGCTCGCGGGGTATTATCTCGCGGCGAAGGGGTATCGCCCGCTGATCATCGAGCGCGGGCAGCCGGTGAAGGAACGCGTTCCCGCGATTCGCGCCTTCGACCGCGGCGGCCCGCACGATCCCGAGAACAACTACCTCTTCGGCGAAGGCGGGGCCGGCTGCTTCAGCGACGGCAAGCTCACCTGCCGGCTGTCCGGGCCGGACGTCGACTGGGTGCTCGAGCGGTTCGTCGAGTGCGGCGGGAAGCCGTCGCTCACTTATGAAAGCCGGCCGCATCTCGGCAGCAACCGCCTGCCGCTCATCTGCCGCAACTTTCGGAGAAAGATCGAAGCGCTCGGCGGCGAATACCGCTTCGGTTGCCGACTGGAACAGCTCGACGTCGCCGACGGGCGCGTCCGCGGGATTGCGACTTCGAGCGGATACATCGCGGCATCGCAGGTGATACTCGGCATCGGCCACAGCGCCCGCGACACGTACCGCATGCTGTACGCGCTCGGCGTGCCGATGGTCGCGAAGGCGTTTCAACTCGGCCTGCGGATCGAGCAGCCGCAGGAGCAGGTGAACCGTCACAAGTACGCAAAGAAGGCATACGCGGAGGTTCTTGGTGCGGCCGACTATACGCTCGTCGCGCAGGGGCAGCGCGACCTGTTCACCTTCTGCATGTGCGCCGGAGGGATCATCATCCCCAGCATCAGCGAGCCGGAAATGTTCTGCTCGAACGGCATGAGCAACTCCCGGCACGACACCCCCTTCGCCAACAGCGGCCTCGTCGTCACGCTCGCTCCGGCGGAGTTCGGCAACGATCATCCGCTGGCGGGAATGGAGCTGCAACGCAAATTCGAGGCGGCCGCGTTCCAGCTCGCAGGCCGCGATTACCTCTGCCCGATTCAAACCGCGGCGGATTTCGTCGCGGGACGCACGCCCGATGCGAGCGCGCGGCTCGATTGCTCGTATCAGCGCGGCACGTTCTCGATGGAGCTCGACGGCGTGATTCCCGAACCGATCGCCCGCGCGATCCGCGCCGGGCTGCCGGTGATGGACCGCAAATGGCGCGGCGACTTTCTCAAGAACGCGATCCTCGTCGGCCCGGAAATGCGCGGCAGCTCCCCGATCCGCATCGCACGCGACGACACGACCCGAGAAACCCCGGGCTTCGCCGGGCTGTATCCGGTGGGAGAAGGAGCCGGCTACGCGGGCGGCATCGTCACCGCGGGCGTCGACGGCTTGCGCAGCGCGCGGAAGATCGTGGAGCGGTTCGCGCCGCTGGAATCAGACGCAGCCACCACGATTAGCAGCGGTCATTGATGTCAAGAACATTGACACCGCCGTTCATTGTGGGATAATCCATGGCAGAAGTGACGCTCACTCCCGAGGCGGAAGAGCAGGCGGAGGAACTGCCGGAAGTGATCATCGCGCGCGTCCTTCGAATCATCGAGCGACTGGAGAACTGGCCGGAGGTGAGCGGGGCACGTCCACTGCGAGGAAATCTCAAGGGCCACTGGCGGATCCGCACGGGCGACTACCGCGTTCAGTTCCGCGTGAAGGGAGATTCCGTGGTGGTGGAAAAGATCGGGCACCGGGATCGGTTCTATGACGAGTGAAATCCAGACCGTCACGTTGGGCGGAAAGCGGTTCGTGATTCTTTCGGAGGTCGAATACCGCCGCCTCGCCGGCGAGCCTTCCGAACCGGCGCGGCCGCGGAAGGATGCGGCCGGCAATTATCCGGCGGTCGAGGCCTTGCGGTCGATGCTCGGACGGAAGTTGATCCGCCGTCGCCGCGCCGCCGGCCTCACGCAGGCCGAACTGGCTCGCCGAGCCGGGATTCGCGCGGAGACCCTCAATCGCATCGAGAGAGGAACGAATTCCCCCAGTGTGGCGACGGTCGAAAAGCTGGACCGCGCGCTCCGCGAAGCCGCCGATGAAGTGCAGTAGGGCCGGCCGTGCCGGCCCAAACCAGACACAGGTTGGTTGCGGGAACGGCGAAACTCGGGAGCGAAGTTCTGTCGGCGATCCGGTCGGCTCAGCCGGCCGTATCTTGTTGGTGAAGGCATGACTTCTGACGCATCGAAAGCGCTAAGCGAGATCGCGCCAGTCCTCCCCGTGCGTAGTGTGGAAGCGGCGTGCGAGTTGCTGTGCAGTAAGCTTGGGTTCTCCGTCGACGAGGCAATCGGCAACGGGTGCGAATGGGCTGTTGTCCGTAGGGACTCGTGCTTGGTAGTTCTTGTGCCTTGCAACTGGCCTGCGGGGTGCGAGATTCGCGTACCCGATGTAGACGAAGTCTTTGCTCAACTTTCTGACTTGGGCGCGGACATCGAAAGCCCACCGATGAATCAGGAGTATGGACGGCGGGACTTCTCGGTGCGGGGACCTGACGGGACTTGGATCTGTTTTCATGGCCCAATTCTCGTGTGAGAACGCGGGGTGGCCCGGCCGCAGGCCGTGGTCGCGGAGCGACGAGAAGCCGCGCCATCCGGTTCCAACGATTGGCGCGACGCTCCCCGTGAGCGGAGACGTTTCGAGAGTTTTCGACGCCAGTCGAACTTCGTCGCTCAAGGTCGTCGAGCGATTCGCGGCGCTGCAATCAGCCACCATGATGAAGGGCGGCCGTTGATCAATCGTTCCAAGCTCTCGCGACCGTTTACGAGATTAGGCGAATGTCCTACGCTGAAGGCGCTGCATACCAAAGCCCAAGGTGCGCCGGGTGCCGCAGCATCGGAAGGGTTCTACGAATCGCGTGCATGACGATGAAGGGTTCCGGCAATGACTAAGGAACGGGTCTGCTACCGGATGCGTGGGACGGCGTTCGCGTGGGGTTGCTTTGGCGACATTCTCGTCGGAGGCTTCCCCGATGATCCAAGGGATCCGATGATCGGGCATCCTGTGTTAGATCCGGCGGGAAAAGCACTGATTCGCACCGGGCCGTTCGTGCCTCCCATCTCCTTTCCAATCGGCTATTGCCTGGTCACGGACTCCTTCCGAAAGGAGCTCGAGTCGTCAGGGCTGCGGGGGCTGGCCTTCGCCACCGTCCTCAAACACCACATCGTCGAGCTGCACTGGGAAGACTGGGACCGGACCAAGGAACTGGAACCTTGGCAGCTTCCCGAATCCGGTCCCGAAGGTTACCTCCTCGATCACCCGCATTCCCCGGAAACCGCCGCCGCGATGGACGACCTTTGGCTGCTGACGCCTCCCGGTCTGCCCCATGTCTGGGACGGAACGCGCGCGTACTTCGAGCGATCGGTCGTCGGCGACAACGATTTCTTCTTCATGCTCTCGAGTTCCGGTTCCCAACAGTTCGCCTCGCCGCGCGCCAAGGAATGGCTTGAGCAGCGCGTGGCGGAGTGGATCACCTTCGAACCCTTCGCCATTGTTGACTGAATGATTCCGGCCGACCGCCGGGTGGCCCGGCCGCAGGCCGTGGTCGCGGAGCGACGAGAGGCCGCGTCGTGCGGTCCCAATGATTTGTACGACGCTCCCCGCGATTGGAGACGTTTCGACGATTTTCGACGCAGGGTGGCCCCGACGCCGTTCAGGCGTCGGGGTCGCGCAGCGACAAG
>JBBDNT010000327.1:0-9976 GCA_040877445.1 Planctomycetaceae bacterium | reverse complement strand
CATTCCGCCAAACTCGAAAAGACCAAATTCAACCCGCCGGCCTGTGAATGGTTACTGCTCGACCGCCCGCGCCCGTGAGTTGGCGGGAGACCTGCGGTCGGCCGGCTGGCACGGTCAGGAGACCGTGCCAGAACCGAGGCAGACCGAATTGCGGAAAATGGACCTGTCCCCTTTTCAGCGGGAACTCTTTGGGAACGTCCCGCGTCTCATTGTCTGCGGGCGGGTGTTCATTTAGAATGAGGTTTCCGATCGAAAGTCCATTCGGACGCGGCATCTCCGCCGATTCCACCGATCCAGGTCATCGCAAGTCACCCTTGCCGGTTTCAACGAACGGGCGGGTTCATCCGGTTCGGGCCTCCGCAAATGCGGAAGGTTCCCACACATTGGATTCTCGACGACGTAAAATGGGAACGCACTTCCGGATCGTTTCGCGATTCGGTTTGACTCTGGTGCAAACGCCGTGATAGCTTTGAGTTTCGTCCCGAAATCGCAACGCGAGACGAGTCGCCGGCGCGCCGACGCCGCCGGCATCTCCAGCAGCGGAGGTTCACGATAATGGCTGAAAGTCAGGGCGTGTGGGGCATCGAGATCGGCCAGGCGGCGCTGAAGGCGATCCGCCTGCGGTACGCAGAGGCCGCCGGCCAGTGCATCGCGGTGGCGTTCGATTACATTCCGCATCCGAAAATCCTCAGCCAGCCGGACGCCAATCCGGACGAATTGATCGCGCAGGCGCTCGCCACGTTCCTGTCGCGGAACGACCTGAAGGGGGACCGGGTGGCGATCAGCGTCCCCGGGCAGTCGGCGTTGGCGCGGTTCATCAAGCTGCCTCCGGTCGAGGCGGGGAAGGTGGACGAGATCGTCAAGTACGAGGCCCGCCAGCAGATTCCCTTCGACCTGAACGACGTGATCTGGGACTACCAGAGCCTCTCCGGCGCGCAGGAAGAAGGCGGGTTGATGCTGGACGCGGAGGTCGGCCTGTTCGCCATGAAGCGCGACCAGGTTCTCAACGCGCTGCGTCCCTTCAACGACGCGCGGGTCGAGGTCGATCTCGTGCAGGTCGCTCCGCTGGCGCTGTACAACTACCTGGCCTACGACCGGCTGGGAATGCGCGTCGGCGACGACTTCACTCCTTCGAGCGAGCACCACATCGTCGTCGACATGGGGGCCGACAACACCACGCTGCTGGTCTCGAACGGCGCGAAGATCTGGCTCCGCAACGTCCCGATCGGCGGGAACCACTTCACGCGGGCGCTCACCAAGGAGATGAAGCTCACCTTCGCCAAGGCCGAGCATTTGAAGTGCAACGCCACGAAGTCGCCCGACCCGCGGGCGGTCTTTCAAGCGCTGCGGCCGGTGTTCAACGATTACGTCTCGGAAATCCAGCGCTCGGTGGGATATTTCTCGAGCGTCAACCGCGACGCCAAGATCAAGATGGTCCTGGGGCTGGGGAACGGCTTCAAACTCGCCGGCTTGCAGAAGTTCCTGCAGCAGCACCTGCAATACCCGGTCGAGAAGGTCGAGAGCTTCAAGGCGGCGGTGGGAGACAACGTGCTCGGGGCGCCGTTGTTCCAGGAGAACATCCTCGGCTTCGCCGTCCCCTACGGGTTGGCGTTGCAATTGCTCAAGGTCACGCAGTTGCGGACCTCGCTGCTGCCTCCGGAGATCGCGACCGCCCGCACGATCCGCCGCAAGAAGCCTTGGGCGGTGGCGTCCGCCGCCACCTTGTTGTTCGCCCTGGGCGTCTCGGCGGCGGGAGCGAGCGTCGCCTGGCAGTCGGCCAGCCCCGACCGGTGGAACGGGGCGGCCCAGGCGGCCGACGGCTTGAAATCCGCCGTCGACGGCACCGGCGGCCAGTACACGACCGCCAAAGGTGCCTACGAGCAGATGACCGCCAAGGAGAACAAGCTGCTCGAACCGGTCGAGTATCGCGAGAACTGGCCCGCCTTGTTCGCCGCGATCAACGCCAGCCTCCCGGATGATTCGGCGAACGAGATCGGACGGAAGGATCCGCGGGAGCGCAAGGAATTGAACGTCCGGTCGATCACCGCGCGGAAGATGGACGACGTTTCCGTCTGGTTCCAGGAATTGCCGGGCGCGCTCGCCTCGGGCACTCCGGACGATTCGACCTTCATGATGGCGCAAGATCGGCAGAACCCCGCCGCCGGCAAGGGGTATGTCATCGCCATCGAGGGGTTCCACTTCCTCCAGAATTCGGACTATGGAAAAGATGACCCATTGATCCATGCCTGTCGCAATCTGCAATCGTGGGAGGCGGCCCCCGGACTTCCCGCGCGCAAGCTGGGAATCACGCACGTCGCCATCGTCGACCTTCGTCCAAACGAGCCGATTGAGATTCCCGATCCCGCGCCTCCGCCCGAGCCGGATCCCGCCGCTCCTCTCGACCAGCCGTTCATGGACGAACGGAGAATTCAGGTCAAACATACGAAGTTCAAGATCGAGTTCATCTGGCGGCCGACGACCAAGCGGCAGATGGCCGCGTTCGACGCGCTGCACACCGCTTACCCGACCGCCGGGGAATCGGCTCAACTGGGCTTCGACGAAGCGCGAACCCGCACCGCCGAAATCCTGCAAAACGAGAACCCGCATCTGCGGGGGCTGCTGCGGCAGGAGGAGTTCGACGAGTACATGACGCGGTATGTCCCGAAACCGGCAGCCGCCACTCCCGCCGCCGCCCCAACCGCTGGAACTCCCGCACCCGCGCCGGCGTCCTGATGAAGGGGCCGGACGGAACTCATCGCACCGCCGCGCATCGAGCACTTTCGAAACAGAGGCCGTTGGATCATGGACAAGCTGCAACCCCTGCTGACGCACAAATTCTGGATCCTTCTGGGATTGGCCTTGGTGCTGCCTCTCGGAGGCTGGTGGATGGCCACCGGCCGCCTGCAGGCGGAATACGAGGAGAACACCACGAAGTGGGACCAAAAGCGGACCACGATCGCTGACCTCCAACGGAAGGCGAGCGCGGCCGAAGCGCCCAACGGCAAATGGGTCGAGGGTATCCAACAGGCCAACGCCGAGAAGGACGGGCAGTATCTGTCCCAGCATCAGGCCCTGTTCGAGGCGCAGCAGACGCTGCGGAAGTGGTCGCCCGCCATGCAGCGGGCAAATGCCACGCTTCCCGACACGACCCGAATCGACTTCGACGCCCTGCCGTACCGCGGCGGGCTGCCGGGGGTGCTGTCGGCGGTGTTTCACCGGGAATACCCTTCCGAGCGCGAGCGCGTGCGGCGAATCGTCGATCCGTTCAAGATCGACAAAGGGACCGACGGCAAGATCCGAAATCGAAGCGGCGTCATCGACGTGAATCTCGGGGCGCTGCCTTACTCCGAACACATCGACCCGACCGGACGGCTTCCCACCTCCGACCAGATCTGGGACGCCCAGGAAGACCTGTGGATCACCGCTTCGATCATGGAGGCGATCAAGGCGGTCAACGGACCGGCGGATTCGATCGACACCGCGAGCATCCGCCAGATTCTCGAGCTGCAACTCGTGGCGGGTTTCCGCCCCCCCCCCAGCGCGCAACCGCCCGCCGACGCGAACGCCGCACCTGCCGCACCTGCCGCCGCGGCGGGAGCGCGCGGTCGGCCGGCCGCGCGACGCGGCGCCCGCGGCCCGACTCAAGGTGTCGGCACGCAGGAGGCCGCGTTCGAGCCGGCCGAGGAATTCGGCGATCCGGCGGGAGCCGAAGCGTTCGCCGCCGCGATGGCCGCGGCGCAAGGGCAGGAGGTCGCCCCCGCCGAAGGCCCGCCGATCCGCCGTTACGTCGACGACGGTCCCGAGCTGCCCTACGTCACGCGGGGGTTCTACCTGCGGGTCATCATGAACCAGCAGGACGTCCCCACGCTGGCGGCCGAACTCTCCAACATGCCCTGGCAAACGCAGATCGTCCGAATTCAACTGGTGTCGAACAGCGTCGACGCCGTGAACCGCGGCGGCCGGCAAATCCGGCCCGGAGGCGACCGCGGCGTGATGCGATCCCGCCCACTACCGGTGATCGGCGCGCCGGAAGAAGAGCCGACGGCCAACGATCCGGTGTTGAAAGCGGCGGTCGAGCATCCCGACATGGCCGAGGTCGCGATCGCCGGCCTGGTGACGATTTATCGTCCGCCGGTCTCCGGCGACCCGGCGACGCCCGGCGCTGCGCCGGCGCCGGGTTCGCCTCCGACGGAGGCGCAGCCGCCCGAGGCCGTCGTTCAACCGCCCGCCGGGGTCGAGCCGACTCCCGCGCCGCTTTCGCCCACCGATCCCGCGATCGATCCCGCCACCGATCTTCCCGGGCCTGCCGATCCGACCGACCAGGCGACGCCTGGTCCCGAGTCTCCCGCGCCGCCGGCGCCGGATGCGAGTCCCGTGCCGCCGTCCAATTCCGAAACGGAGTGAGCCCCCATGAAGAACCTCATCGCCCAACTCAAGGGTCGCGACTTCAAGCGATTGGCGATCGACCACGGCGAGAAAATCGGCTTCGGCGTCGTCGTGGTGATCGTCCTGCTGGTGATCCTGGGAACCCAGTGGTCCAGCTATGGTGAGAACCCTCAGGACCTTTCCGGCCAGGTCGCGCAGGCCCGGCAGGCGGTCGAGAACACCGACTGGCCGAAAGAGGAGCGTTTGGAATACGCCCGTCACACAGCGGCGGGCGGGACATTCGAAGACCGCGTCGCGGAGAAGATCGCCGCGGTCCCCCCCGATCGCTATGAGTTCCCCAATCGATTCTTCTGGGACATCAAGGCCGACAGGGTGGTGGTGAGCGAGCCGCGGTGGCTGGCCTTGGCCGATCCGATCGCGACCGCGGACCGGGTCGTGCGGCTCGAGCGGCCGGAGCCGCCGCCCGCGGCCGCCCCGCGGTTCGGCATTCCGGGCGGCGCGCCGCTCGGCCAACCGGCCCCGGCGAACCCCGTCGTCGTGGATCCCTTCAACCCCAACGATCTTCGAAAGGCGTTGAATGATTTGCAGAACGCGCCGGTCGCCGCGCCGGTCGCGGGGGGGACCGACGAGCGACGCAGCGGGGCGCCGATCCCGGTCGCCCAGCGGGTCGTCGCCGTGCGGGCGATCCTGAACCTGCTGGCCCAACAGAGGGAAATCGAACAGGCGCTGAACCAGACGCAGCGCAACGTCAACCAGCCCGACGTCAGTCGGCTGGAGATCGATGGCTTCGAACTGGAGCGACAAGAGGCCGTGCCGGGGCCCGACCCCTGGAGCGGTCCCTGGGAACTGGCCGATATCGGCGAGTCGAAGCGGGTGCTCACCAAGTCCGCGTCCTTCGCGGAGGAACGGCTGAATCCGGGCATCACCGACAGCGAGATCACGTCGCCCATGCCGGAACTCGCGTTCGGCCAATGGGGCGATTTGGAGACGCATCCGAAGGTGGCCGGCTTCCACTATCTCGATCCGACGGGAATCGAGTTGCAAGAGCGACTGGACAAGTACGTCATCGAGACCCGGCTCGAAGAGCAACGCCGAGCCAGCGGGACGGGGTACGGCGATCTCATGGGCACGCGGCGATTGAACCGCGACCGGTTGTTCGGGCGTGGTAGGGCCGGGCTGGGCGCGCGGACGGCGCAGGACCGGTTGGGCGACTTTTCCGACGCAGAGATCGCGCAGTTGCAGGTCAGCGCCAGCGGGAACATCCTGTTGTTCCGCCATTTCGATTTCAGCGTCGAGCCGGGCAAGTCCTACCGCTACCGGGTCCGCGTGCGGGTCCGCAACCCGAACTTCGGCAAACCGCCCGAACAGGTCGCCTCCCCCGACGTGGCCCTCGGCGAGTTTCGGTTCACCCCGTGGAGCGAAGCGACCCCACCGGTCACCGTCCCTCCGGACACCGAGTACTTCGTCCGCGAGGTCCGGCCGGGGCGTCCCGGCCAGCCGGTCGCCACGTTCCACCTGTACCAGTGGTACTCGAAGATCGGCACCATGGTCCGCGCCGAATTGCGGTCGGAGTTCGGGGCGCTGATCGGCGGCGAAGTGACGACCGAGGTCGCCCATCCCGGCGACCCGGGGGTCGAGGTGGAAGCGATCCTCCGCGACGAGAAGGTCCAGTTCATCACCACCGACACGCTGGTGGACGTGGCCGACGCCCCGCGGTTCGACCGCACGCTGCACGCCGATCTGGGCCAGGGGGCGAGCGTCGTCGAGCAGGCGCTCGTCGCGGGCGAAGAGGGGCGAATCGAATCGCTCGATCCCGTCACGGGTGACGACGACTACCAGGCCGCCACTCGGCGCTTCGTCAAGGAATGGTTCGAAACGTTGCGGGTCCGTAAACTCACCGAAGAAGAGGATTTCCTCGAGAAGGAAGCCGAGCGATTTCGACAGAGCGGCGGCGAGGAGCCGGAGAACCTGCGTCAACGAGGACGCCGCGCCGGCATCGTCGACAGCCCCGCCCGACGCTACCCGGGGCAGCCGCGCTGAACGTCGCCGGCCGCGTCCCGCGAGACCGGCTCGCGCCGCGGAACGATCAACCCGAGCGACCGGCGGCTTCCCTCGGGGAAGCCGCCGGTTTCGTTTCACCATCCCCCGCCCGCGGCGCATCCAGCGCGATCTCGCGGATCTCCGCCGCCAGGAAGAACGAACCGGTCGCGCAGATCATGTCGTCGTCGGCCGCCAGCCGCCGCGCCAGCTTCCAGGCGCCCGCGGGGTCCGCGGTCGCGTGCGCGGGGCGGTTCGAGATCGTCTCCAGCACGCGCCGCAGCCGCGCGACGGGCACGCCCCGCGGGTTGCTCTGATACTGCGTGAGGATGATCGCGTCGAACCGGGGAAGCAGCCTCCGCAACAAGCCGGGATAGTCCTTGTCTCGCGTCGCCGCGAAAATCAGGATCCGCCGCCGCCCGCGATCGAGGTCGCACAGCGTCTCGACGAGCGCCCCCGCCGCCGCCCAGTTGTGGGCCGCGTCGACGACGACGCTCGGCCGTTCGGCGATCCGCTCGATCCGCAACGGCCACCGCGTCCGCCGCAGTCCGTCGCGGATCGCCGCTTCCGGAACGTTCCAGCCGCGGGCGATCAGCAAGTCGATCGCCGCGACGGCGAGCGCGGCGTTCTGCCGTTGATGGATCCCGGCGAGAGGGACCGTCAGATCGAGCCGGCGGCGCGCGGGCGTCTCGACCGCGAACCGATTCTCCTCCCAGCCGGCGGCGGCGTTCGGCTTCGCGGCGGAAATTTCTCCCGGCGGTTCCGCGTCGGCGGGCGATTCGATGAGGCGGATTTCGCGTCCCAATCGCCACAACGGCGCGCCGACGGCCGCGCACGCTTCCATCACGACGCGCAGCGCCGGCTCGGCGGCGGCGGTGAGCATCGGCACGCCCGGCTTGGCGATCGCCGCCTTCTCGCGGGCGATCCGCTCGACGGTGCCGCCCAGCAGCACGGTGTGATCGCGGCTGACGTTGGTGACGATGGTGACTTCGGGCCGGCAGAGGTTCGTCGCGTCGAGCCGGCCGCCCAGCCCGACTTCCAGCGCCACGATCGCGCAGCCCGCTAGTTCGAAGTGCAGCCAGGCCATCGCGGTCGTGAGTTCGAAGTAGGTGGGGGCCGTCTCGCCGGGCAGCGCATCGAGCCGCTCGGCCGCCTCGGCGACGCGGTTGACGAGTGCCACGATTTCGTCATGCGTGGGCAAGGTTCCGTCGACCGTCATCCGTTCCTCGAAGGCGAACAGGTGCGGCGACGTGAACAGCCCCGTCCGATGCCCGGCGGCGGTGAGCACCGCGGCGATCATCGCGGCGGTCGAGCCTTTCCCCTTGGTGCCGGCGATGTGCACCGCCGGAATCCGCATGTGCGGATTGCCGAGCAGGTCGAGCAGGAGCGCCATCCGGTCGAGCTTGAAGTCGCGCGCGGAAAGATCGTCGCTACGAACGCGCTCGTAATTGATGCGGCCGTAAAGATACTCGACGGCCTGCTCGTAGCTCGCGACGTGGCTCGCCATGGCCCGAGAGAATAGCCGAAATGATGAAGAATTCGTAGGACCAGTCATTCCGTTCGTAGTGACCGGCTTCAGCCGGTCTTTGCCAGGCAAATCGCATGCGCGGATACGCGCGCCGCATCGAACGTAGGACGGACTGCCAGTCCGTCCGCCGCATCCGGGAGACCGCGAGTCTCGACGGCCAACGCACCCGCGCGGCGGACCGGCTGAAGCCGGTCACTACGAACCAACTCGCAGCAATCTCACGGCGCCGGGATCGTGTCGACCAGATCGTCCACCAGCTTCAACAGCACTTCGTGCGTGAGCTGCACGTCGACCTGCGTGCGGCCGGGGGCGCCCTTCACCGCCTGGAAGCGGCGGAGCGAGAAGTTGCCGCCCGTGTCCGATTGCAGCCGGACTTCGTAATAGCTGGTCCCCGCCGGTTGCTGGTCGGGCGGGTTCGACCGCACGAGCACCTGTCCGGCCTGCGTGTCGATCTCGATCGGCCCCAGACCTTCCAGCAGGTACGTCACTCGCCGCGAGAGCGCTTCGGCCCATTCGGTGAGTTTGTCGGTGTCGCAGCCGGCAAGCGCGGGCACGCGAATCCGCAGTTGCTCGAACGCGCACCCCAGGCGATCCACGGCGACGAACTCGACCGCGACGTCGACCCCGTCGGGAGCGGACAGCAGCGCCGTGTGCGGCAACGCGGCCGGGTTCCCGGAGAGGCGGTTCAGTTCGGCGGATAGTTGCGGGCTGAGACTCATGGCACTCCATTATACGCCGAATTCGGCGGAGGGAAGACAGCCGAAAATCGTGCGGCGAATATTCCGGCCATTCCGCGACCGGGCGGAGCGGTCGTCCGAGACCGACTACTTCGGCTCGACGGTGTGGCTGTGCCCGTCGTAGGAGAACACCGCCGGCTCGTCGTCCACGACCGATTCGATGTGCACCGGGCGGCTCCACAACTGCTGGAGGTTCGCCAGCGTGTCGCGGGCGTAGTCCTGCCGCAACTCGATTCCCTGGTACTGGTGCATCAGGTACAGCTCGCCGCGGTTCTTGTAGTTGCCGTCCACCACGTGGATGAACGGCCGGCCGTGGTTGGTGAGGTTGTCGAGCAGTTGCCGCTTGATCTTCTCGAACTCGCGGGAGGCGATTTCGTAGTAGTTCATCGCGTCGTTGTAGGCGAACGAGAACATCTTGTGCTTGGCGCAGAACTCGGGAGTGAGGAACGTGTCGATGAAGGTGACGTCGTTGTGGATCCGGCGGACCTCGAAGATCTTCTCGCGGCCCAGCCCCGTGGGCTTGTCCCAGTGCAGCTTCTCCTCCAGGTCGTCGCACCGGTCGTACTCCGGGCCGAACCGGCCGTGGTCCCACCGCTCTTCGATGTCGCGGAAGAGTTCGATTCCCAGCTTGTAGGGGTTCAATCGCTGCTGGCTCATCGCCATCGTGCCGCTGTGGTGGTCGGCGTAGCAGATGAACTCGGCGTCGGTGAGGGCGTGGCGGGTCATGATGGTGGAGTGCCAGTAGCTGGCCCAGCCCTCGTTCATGATCTTCGTTTGCCCCTGCGGCGCGAAGTAGTAGGCCTCGTCGCGGATGATCGAGAGCACGTCGTGCTGCCAGTCCTTGAGCGGCGCGTGCTCCAGCAGGAACAGCAGCACGTCGCGCTGCGGCTCGTCGGGGAACGACCGGCTTTGCTCGCGGAGCTCCTCCTCCTCGGCCCGCTCGGCCGCCTCGCGCTCGAGCAGATCGGGCGGGTTGATGAACGAGTCCATGTACCCCTTCGAGGGGAACCGGCCGGGCGAGCGCTCTTCCCCGTCCTCCTTCTCCTTGCGCCTCAGATGCCCGTCCCGCCGCTCGTCCTTCGCCCGCCGCTGCACGTGCGGGGAATACGGATCGATCAAATCCTCGATCGACAGGCAGGCGTCGATGAACTTCTCCACCGGCTCGTAGCCTTGGCGATCGACGTAGCGGTTCACCCGGGCCGCGTGATTGGCCATCTGGTCCAACATGCGGCGATTGGTCTTCGAGAACCAGGCGTTGTTCTTGAAGAAGTCGCAGTGGCCGTAAACG
>JBBDNT010000326.1:0-10133 GCA_040877445.1 Planctomycetaceae bacterium | reverse complement strand
GGGTCACTACGAACGGCTCCCCCCGCTCACGCGGGAGGCTCGCTGCCTACATCCTCGTAGACGGCTTCGTTGATCTCTCGGTTCCGCCGCTGGTGCCGCGGTTCGCCGATCAGGCCGTTCGCCACCCAGACCACGACCAGTTCGCGCTCAGGGTCGCAGAAGCCGATCGACGACTGCGCTCCGCCGTGGCCGAATGTCCGGCTCGACGCATGCCGGCCGAATCCGTAGGGAATGGTCTCCGCGCCGTGCCGCTTCGAATCGACCAGCACGCCGAGGCCGAAATCGACCACGTGCCGGAACGTTTCGTCGTACATGCCGACACGCCGCGGTCGCACGAGTTCGCGCACCGTCTCCGGCTGCAAGAGCCGCACGCCATCGAGTTCGCCATCTCTCAGCAGCATTCGATAGAAGTGTGCCAGTTCGCGCACCGGGCCGCGGCAATTGCTTCCGGGGGACGGTGCGGTGAGTCTGGGCGGCACGTCCCAGTCGGTCGCGTCGAGGCCCTGTCGACTGCGCTGCCACAGCGTCCCGATGCGATCTAGTTCGCGGCTTGGAGAGCCGGCCGGCATCCCGCACCAGCTCGATGTCATTCCAAGCGGCTCGAAGATGTCCGCCCGCACCGCCTCGCCGAACGGCCGACCCGCGAATCGCCGCACGATCTCTCCCAGAATGAACCAGCTCGACTGCGGATGATACGCGGCCCGCTCTCCCGGCGGCGACTCCAACGCCGCGGCGCACACCGCCGCGATCGTCTCCTCCCACGACGCGCGCGGCCACCCGGTCTCGGCATTCGCAAAGCCGGCGGTGTGCGTGAGGATCTGCCGGATCGTGACGTTCTCCTTGCCGCCGTGGGCGAACTCGGGCACGTGCTTCGCCACGCGATCGTCGATGTCGAGCGCGCCCGCCTCCCACAGCCGCGCGATCGCGACCGCCGTGATCGGCTTCCCCGACGACAGCCAGGGCGTGATCGCCTCGGAAGTCATCGGCACGCCCGGCCGCGCTTCGCCGATTCCGAAATCGGCGACGACGCGCCCGCCCCGCCACACGTGCATCTGCGCCCCGCGATGCTCTCCGCGGGCGATTCCCTCCTCCAACCGCGCGACGGTCCGCGGCAATGCCTCCCGCCCGGCTTGAAGGTCATCGTGCGACTCACTGCCCATGCCGGCTCCCCGCGATCTCGCGTCCCCCCGCAGTGTAGCGGATGCGAGCGGCCGCGCACCGCGGATTCGCGGCAGGTCATGGAAAAGGGGACAGGTCCATTTTCCGCGGGCGAGTCAACCGACGTTGCCGGGCCTACTGCGGAAAATGGACCTGTCCCCTTCTTTCGCCCTTACGGCGAACCCGGGATCAAGGCACGAATTCATCGTTGAAAGCGAAGTAGGATGGATTGGCAATCCGACGGTGAGGCCTCGAACGTCGCCGAAGGTTCGGTCGTTCTGCCGATTCGCTGGCCGTTGGACGGATTGCCAATCCGTCTGACCACGCCTCCCATGATCGAAACCGCGACCCGTTCCGGCGGCGGGTCCGACGGAATACAATTCCGTCCTACCCGCTGGTCAAGTCGATCCACGAGATCGAATTGGAAGGCGTCGTAGCGGAATTCGCAAGAATTCCGGGCGTCCTCGAGCGAGCATCGGAAGTCTTGCGACTTCCGCTGCGAGTTCGAAGACGGTTTTCGAGTCGCGTGTCGAACCCGAACCCGCCGAAATCTCAAGAGGAACCGAGGATGTTTCATCGCCTATGGGCTGCCGCTTTTCTGCTGTGCGTCGTTTCCACGGTCGGCGCGGCCGAGCCGGAGTTGCCGGGAACGCAGCCTTTGAAACTCGAAAAGCCGTTCGACGAGGTGATGCTCGACGGGCTGCACGCCTTCGCCCTCCGCGAGATCGCCGGCGCGCGGGCCTTGCGCGACGAACGCTGGCAGCGCGATTATTCCAGCCCCGAAGCGTATGCGAAGAGTATCGCCCCGCATCGCGAGCGATTGCGCGAGATCATCGGGGCGGTCGATGAGCGGCGGGTTGGCGATGGATTCGTGCATCCGATTCCGTTGACCTACAATCCACGGATGGAAGCTCCCGCAAACGCCGCGAAGACTCCCAACCCGGCGCCCCATCACGTGCAATCCTCGATCCGCTGGCAAACCCTCGAAGGCGTCACCGGCGAAGGGATCCTGCTCGATCCGCTGGGCGTCGTGAAGGCGAACGTCATCGCCCTGCCCGATGCCGACTGGACGCCCGAGATGTTCGCCGGCCTCAGCGACGGCGTGCCCGAGTCGGCCCGGATCCCCCTGGCACTGGTCGCGAACGGCTGCCGGGTGCTGATTCCCACGCTCATCAGCCGCGAGGCGAAATACTCCGGCACGCCGGAAGTCGGGTTCGTGAACCAACCGCATCGCGAGTTCGTGTATCGCTGCGCGTTCCCGCTGGGGCGCAGCATCGTGGGTTACGAAGTGCAGAAGGCGCTCGCCGCGGTCGAAGCGTTCGAATTGCTCGACAAGGCGGACCAGAAGCGGCACGACCCGTGGCGCGAATTGTTCGACGAGGGATTCTCCTTCGATGACGTGCCCCCCGATTCGCGAGATTTCCTCCCGCCGAACGCTCCGCCGCCGAAGGAGAAGCCGGCTCGGAAACCCCTCGGCGTCGTCGGCGTCGGCGAAGGGGGATTGCTCGCGCTCCACGCGGCGGCGCTCGATCCGCGGATCGACTCCACGCTCGTGTGCGGGTACTTCGAGTCGCGCGAAGAGGTGTGGCGCGAGCCGATCTATCGCAACGTGTGGCGGCTGCTGACGGAGTTCGGCGACGCGGAGTTGGCCGCGATGATCGCCCCGCGAACGGTGGTGATCGAGGCCTGCGCCGCGCCGGAAGTCGCCGGCCCCCCTGCCCCGCGCAACGGGCGCAGCGTCGCCGCGCCGGGACGCATCCGCACCCCGCCGCTCGAGCGCGTGCGCGACGAGTTCGCCCGGGCGCGGCCGCACTTCGAGCAGCTCGACGCGGCCGAGCGACTCACGCTGGCGATCAGCGGCGACGACGGAACCGGTCCGGCGGGAAGCGCCGATGCGCTCGCCGCGTTCGCCAAGGGACTCGGACTCGCGACGCCGCTGAAGCCCGCAGCGAAACCGGCGAAGCCCGAGGACGTCTTCGGCCCGCTCGCGGATCCCGACGAACGGCAGCGCCGCCAGTTGAAGGAGATCATCGACCACACGCAACGGATCATGCGCGAGAGCCGCCGGCCGCGCGCCCGGCTGTGGTCGCAGGCGGATCGCTCTTCCGTCGCCGCGTGGGAGAAGTCGGTCGAGCCGCTGCGGAATCGCGTTCACGAAGAAATGATCGGCAAGCTCCCCGACCCGACGATGCCGCTCAACCCGCGGTCGCGGCTCATCTTCGACGAAGAAGACTTCACCGGCTACGAGATCGTGCTCGACGTGTATCCCGACGTGATCGCGGGCGGCGTTCTTTTGCTGCCCAAGGATCTAAAGGAGGGCGAGAAGCGGCCGGTCGTCGTCTGCCAGCATGGCCAGGGAGGCACGCCGATGGACACGATCGTCGATGACCCGAACGAGCGGGCCACGCGCGTGTATCGCGCCTTCAGCCGCCGGCTCGTCGAGCGCGGATTCATCGTGTTCGCGCCGCAGAACCCGCATCGGGGCGAAGAACGATTTCGCGAGGTGGTGCGGAAAGGCTCGCCGATGGGGCGGTCGCTGTTCAGCTACATCATTCCCCAGCACGCGCGGATCGTGGAGTGGCTCGGGGCGTTGCCGATGGTCGATCGCGAGCGAATCGGCTTCTACGGTCTTTCATATGGCGGGAACACGGCGCTCAACGTGCCGCCGTTCGTGCCGGACTATGCGCTTTCGATCTGCTCGGCGAGCTTCAACGACTGGGTGCCGAAGATCGCGTCGGTCGAGGCGGGCTTCTGCTTCCCCTTTACGCGCGAGCACGAAATGCCGCAATGGAACCTGGCGGCGACCGCGAACCATGCGGAGTGCGCGTGGCTGATCTCGCCGCGACCGTTCATGGTCGAGCGCGGGCACGACGATTCGGTTTCGTGGGACGAGTGGGTCGCGTTCGAGTACGCCCGCGTCCGCCGTCATTACGTGAAACTGGGCATCGGCGACCGCACCGAAATCGAATACTTCGACGGCCCGCACCGCATCCACGGCGAAGGGACGTTCGAGTTTTTGCACCGGCATTTGGAGTGGCGGCGACGGGAGTGATGGTGAATGTCGCGGCGAATTTCGTGCTGGCCGTGGGGCAGACATTCCTGTCTGCCCGGCACTGGGCATGACCCGATCGTGCTGCACCGGCTGGCTGCATCGGGCAGACAAGAATGTCTGCCCCACGTACCGTCGCACACTACGGCTCGCGGCTTCGAAGAATCGCCGTCGTCGCCCAATGGGAACCATCCCGCTGGAACGTGACGACGACGCTGTCGCCCGGACGATAGAGGCGCAGGGCGTCGACCAGTTCGCGATAATCGGCCGTTCGCCATTCGTCGACGGCGACGACGACGTCGCCGGGGAGGATTCCCGCGAGTTCGGCTGCGGAGTCGGGAAAGACTTCGACGACTTCGCACGCGCCGTTCCGATCGTTGCAGCGCACGCCCAGCACCGGAGAGTCGGCGATCTCCACCATCATGGCCAGCATTCCCGCGGCCGCGAGGAAGTTCATACCGGTGTGCGCGAGAATCGGCGCGGCCAGAGTCTTCCGCCACTCGTACAGAAAGGTCAGCAGGAGACCGAGCACGAACGTCGCGGCGGCGTACGGCGCGCCGAGCCACCACCCCCCTGCCCCGACGTGCGCCGCGCCGAACAACGCGGATTGTGCGACCACGGCGACCGCGAGCGGCATCCGCGCACGGAACGCGTTCTGCAAGCAGCCGCGAAAGAAAACTTCTTCGGTCAGCGGCGCCACCAGCACGGCGAACACCGCGAGGAGGATCACGCGCGATGCGTCGGCACTCGCCGCGAGGCCCGTCACGTAGTGCGGCTGAATCGAGATCGAGGGGGCCAGCGACCGCAGGACATAGTCGATCCAGGCGGCGCCGATCACGCACAGAAGCACGATCGGAATCGCGATCAGGCCTTCCCGGACGATGCGCCCCGGGCGCGGCAGTCGGAGGCATCGCAGTCCACGCGGACGGCGCGTCGCGAAGGCGTAACACAGGAGAATCACGTGCGGTGCGAACAGCACTGCGGCCCCCCAAGGCCACAACGGCTGCTGTGCGAGTTCGCGCTGCCAAGGAAGCTCGACGAAGACCGGCAGTCGCCACAGCGCGAGAAGCAGCACTCCGCCGAGCAGCGCGCCGCCGCTCCATGTGGAGTCGCGAAACGTCGCGATCGAGACGCGCGTCGATGGATCGGTCGCGTCGCTCATACGATTCGCGTCGTCCGTTCGCATTACGTTGGTTCTGCCATCGATCGGTGCGTCTCGTCGAGGTGGGATGAATGATACTGCGGTGAAGCCGAGCGGAAGTCAATGAGTCGGTTCGGCTGTGCGGTTTTCTCCCCCCGCTGACGCGGGAGGCTCGCCTTCGACGGCGCGGGACGCCTTGGCGGCCTCATCCATCGAGCCCGCCGAATTGACGCACCGCTTCGTACACGACCGTGTTCACCGTGCTGGCGAGGTTCAGGCTGCGGACTTCCGGACGCATGGGAAGCGTGAGGTTGCGGGACGGGTCTTCCTCGAGAATGTGCGATGGCAGGCCTCGCGTCTCGCTACCGAACACGAACACGTCGCCGGGCGTGAAGGCGGCGTCCCATACGGGGCGCGTCGCGTGCTTCGTCAGTTTCCAGAAGGTGCGGCCGGCGAGTTTCCCGCGGAGTTCGTCCCAGCCGTCGACCGCTTCCCAGTCGAGATGCCGCCAGTAGTCCATGCCGGCCCGGCGGAGATGGCGGTCATCGAGGACGAACCCGAGCGGCCTCACGAACCACAACTTCGCCCCGACGGCGACGCAGGTCCGCCCGATGTTCCCGGCGTTCTGGGGAATGTCGGGACGATGAAGGACGACGTGCAGGAGTGGCATGGCGACACGCCCGCCCCCGGCGCGGGGCGGGATATTGGGGATGGATGACGAGTTACGCGCACCTGGCAGTCGCAACGTATGAGTTCGCAGTACCGAGTACTCGGTACTCAGTACCAGGCCTGCCGGAACCCTCGACTCTCAACTCTCGACTCTCGACTCTCAACTCTCAACCCTCGACTCTCGCCGACTCCCATTCCGCGGCGGGCGTCGTTTCGTTATGTTACCGCGCGAGCGCGGTATTCCAATCGGGTCGATGGAGCGGCCTTGTCATGCGCGGGTTGTTTTTAGTTCAGTCACTCGCCGCCGCGGCCACCCGGTACCGCGCGCTCCAGTATTTGCCGTACCTGCGGGCGGAGGGGATGCGCTGCGACGTGGAGGAGGTCGCGGCGACGTTCGGCGATCGCTGGCGGCAGTTCGCCCGGGCCGCCGATTACGACTTCGTCTTCCTGCAACGCAAACTGCTGACGGCTTTCTGGTGGTGGCGATTGCGGCGGACGGCGCGGAAGATCGTGTTCGATTTCGACGACGCGATCATGTTCCGCAGCTCGTCGCGGCGCGACCCGCACTCGCGCGGCCGGATGCGGGCGTTCGCGCGGACCGTGCGCGGCGCGGACCTCGTCCTCTGCGGAAATCGGTTCCTGCTCGAGCAGTGCCAAGCAGCGACAGGGAACCGCCCGAGTCGGGCGGCGATCGTCCCGACCGTCGTCGACGCGGATCGCTATGCTCCGCACGTTGCGCGTGCCGCTGCGCCTGGCGACGATCGCGTGACGCTCGTCTGGATCGGCTCGCGGAGCACGCTGCCGTATCTCGAATCACTGCGGCCGGCGCTCGAGGAACTCGGCCGCACGCATCCGCAAGTGGGGCTGAAAGTGATCTGCGATACGTTTCCCGAGTTCGCGCGGCTGCCGGTCATCCGCGTGCCGTGGAGCGAGGCGACCGAAGCGGCGGAAGTCGCCACGTGCGACATCGGCCTGATGCCGTTGAGCGACGACCTGTGGTCGCGGGGCAAGTGCGGGTTGAAGATCCTTCAGTACCAGGCGGCCGCCCTGCCCTGCGTGGCTTCGCCGGTTGGCGTCAATCGCGAGCTGATCCAGGAAGGGGTCACCGGTTTCACGGCGACGACGGCGGCGGAGTGGCTGGCGAACATCGAAAGGCTGATCGACGACCCCGCCGCCCGCCATCGCATGGGTGCCGCCGCGCGGGAGCGCGTCGTCGATGGGTGGTCGCTGGCAGCTTGGCATCCGCGGGTGTTGGAACTGCTGCGGGGGATGGAGATGCGCGGGATACCGAGCGAGGCGGCGTGACCCGTGAATGCTGGCTTCTGCCGGAAAGGAATCGAATCTCAGTCGTTTCAAGATTCGGTGATCGCGGCGTCGGGAGCGCTGGCCTTGACGCTGAAAGCGTTGCACAACACAGCCCAGGATCGCTTGCGAAGCGAGCGCACCCTGGGTCGCGCGACCGCCTTTCCGAATCTACCCTGAAAGGGTTGCACATCCGCGGAATGCCTGAATCTCAAGAAAAGCCTCGAAGACGTGAACCGTTTCCAAGTGGCCTCCCCCACTGTTCGCCGATTCCAATGGAGTTGGGACAACGGACGGCGTTCTACGGCCTCCAGCCGCTCGATCAGAACAACTCCTCGATCGGCTCGCCGCGGGTGATCGGGATCGGGCGGCCGGCGGCGTCGGGGAATTCGTGCGTGTGGTCGATTCCCAAATGCCGGTAGATCGTCGCCAGCAGGTCGTGCGGGTCGATCGGGCGTTCGGTCGGAAATTCGCCGTTCTTGTTCGTGGCCCCGATCACGCGGCCGTTCACCACGCCGCCCCCCGCGAGCAACAGCGAGCCCGCGCCCGGCCAGTGGTCGCGGCCCCAGTTGCCGTTCTTCTTGTTCATGCGGGGCGTGCGGCCGAACTCGCCCATCACGATCAGCATCACCCGCTCGTACAGACCGCGGGAATAGAGGTCGTCCAGCAAGGCGGCGGTCACGCGGTCGAACTCGGGCAGCCGGTCGAGCATCGCCGCGGAAATGTCCCAGTTGCCGGCGTGGTCGTCCCAGTTGGTGGCGACGCGCTTCGGCCCTCCCCCGGGCGCACTGACCGTGACGAAACTCACGCCGGCCTCGATCAACCGCCGGCCGACGAGGGCGTAGCGGCCCCAGTTGGTGTCGCCGTAACGTTTGCGGGTCGCCTCGTCTTCCTGCGCGATGTCGAACGCGTCGCGGGCCTTGTTTCCGGTGACGATGTCGAGCGCCTGGCGATTGAAGCGGTCCATGGCGTCCATATTGCCGGCCACATCGAGATCGCGGCGATAGCGATCGAGCGAGCCGAGCAGCGACAGCCGGTCTTCGACGCGGCGGCCGTCGAGGACGGGGGCGACGCTCTCCATCGGCTTGGCGTTCACGAGCATCGGCGTGCGGTAGGCGAGCGGCCAGAAACCGTTCCATCCGCCGACGATGTACCCGAAATAGTTCGCCCCCAGGCTGATCGCCGGGGGCATTTCGCGGCGCTGCTCGCTGAAAGCGCGGGTGACGACCGAGCCGACTTCGGGATAATCCGGCCGGTTGCCCGGAACATCGGACGCACCGTAACCGGTGAGCGTGCGGGCGATCCCCTGCGTGTGCTCCGACTCTTCGTGCGTGTAGGAGCGAATGATCGCGTATTGGTGCGCCCGCCGCGCGTGCTCCGGCAGATGCTCGCAGACTTCGAAGCCGGGAACCGTGGTGGCGATCGGCTTGAACGGCCCGCGAATCTGCTCCGTGGCGAGGGGCTTCGGATCGTAGGTCTCGAAGTGACTCGCCCCGCCGCGGAGGTAGAGCATCAGCACGGCGGTGTCGCGCGCCGCCTTCACCCCCGTCTTCGTGGCCGACGCGGTCGCCCGCAGCCGGAGCATGTCCGCCAGCGTCAATCCGCCGAGTCCCAGATATCCCGCCCGCAGGAAATCGCGGCGAGTCACACCCCGGCGATCGCGCTGTTGGCGAATGACGACATCGAGCACGGGAGGCTCCTGGCTGTGACGGAGGGGGGATTTTCCGATCAATCGGGAATCATCGAATCAATCATCGTCGATATTAGCGACTTCTCTTCGGAATTCGAAGAGAAAAACCGAGCCGGGAATATCGTTTGACAAGTCCCCCGGGCGCAGTAGGTTTCGACAGGTCGGCGGTTCCCCGCACTTGGTCCGCGGAACTTCGCATCGGCGCCAGGCCGCCCCGGCGCGCGCGGGGCGACGACGCTCGACCGGTTCGGAATCGTGACACACTTCAACTTGGGGGCCTGAATGCACATGCATCGAATCATCAAACGCAAGCGGAGCGGGTTCACGCTCGTCGAAGTTCTGATCGTGGTCGTGATCCTCGGAATTCTGGCGGCGACCGTGTTGCCGCAGTTCACCACCGCCACCGGCGACGCGCAGGAAACGTCCATCCGGCAGAACCTGCAAACCCTGCGCAGCGTGATCGAAACCTACAAGCTGCAGCACAACGGCAACTTCCCCGCCAAGGGAACCACGGACGCGGCCCTGTTCGTCGACCAGTTGATCAAGTCGACCGATGCCGCCGGTACAGTCGGCGACGTGGGCACCAAGCCCTTCGGACCGTACGTCCTGGGGCAGTTCCCCGCCAATCCGTTCAACAACCTGCGGACGGTGAAGGTGATCAACTCGGCGACCATCGGCGCCGCCGACGACAGCACCGGCTGGCTGTACAGTTCGGTCACCGGCGTGATCAAGGCCAACACGGCGACCTTGACCGCGGCCGACGGCACCGCGATCGAAGCGCTGTGACGCCGTGGGACGTTGGCCCCGTCCGCAAGGGGGTCGCGTCGTTCCGAACCATCACGCACCCGCGAGGAGCAATCGTCGCGGGTGCGTTCGCGCGCCGTTCGTGGTGGCCCGTTCGTAGTGACCCCCTTCAGGCGGTCGCGTTGTGGCAGGGTCTCCCGGCCATTGGTATCTACGCATTTCCGAGCTTATGGTAGAAGCGGCAGGATGCATTCTTCGTGCCACGGATGGACGCTCGGTTGCAGAAGCGGTATCTGCAGTTGGTCGAGTCCCATAGGAATGTCGTGTGACGGTCTGGGCTCTCCAACGCCTCGACACGCCCGAAGCACAGGAATGTCGAG
>JBBDNT010000325.1:0-49549 GCA_040877445.1 Planctomycetaceae bacterium | reverse complement strand
CGGCGATTCGCTGGGGGCTTCGCTGCGCTACGACCCCAGCCACCCCCGCGACTTCCATGCGGCGTGCAGGATCGAGCCGCGCACAGGGCGTCGCACGCAGCGAATCCGGAAAAGCGGGGAATCTGCGATTGTGGGGATTTCCCCGCTTCGCTATCATCCCCGCCCCCTCCGTGGAGTCGGAGGGAGCTTGGTTCGAACACGGAGGTTCCCCCGCCCATGCGCCCCCGCACCGGAAGCTCATTCGCGGCGATCCTGCTCTTCGGGTCGCTCTTGGCCGTGCCGCTGTTGGCCGTGTTCGGGGTGCCCGAGTTCGCGTCGGTCTCGGCCTCGTCGTCGGGAGACCGGCTGCGGGACGAGCCGCTGCGGCCCATCGAAACCGGCGTGGGCGAATCGGTGCGGTACACTTCCGAGGACTTGTTCACGCCCTTCTCCGATCCGGCGCGCCCCGCTCCCCGCGCGACTGCCGCCTTCGGCCGCACCCCGTCGCGTGTCGGTCGATCCGAACTCGACGAGTTCGATCTCGACGACGTCTCGCTCGAATCGCGGGTTCCGGTGCGGCCGGTCCGTTCGGCGAGCCAAGATCGCATGGGCGAGCGCTCGCTCCCGCCCGAGGCGCTCGCCGGTTGGGAGTTCGACGACGAACCGCGCACCGAGCGGAGGGACCCCCCCGCCCGCCGCGATGAGTTCGCCGAGGCGCCGGCTCGTTTCGCGGACCCCGCGCCGCGATCCGACGAATCGCGACCGGCCCGAAATCGCGCTTCCACGCGAAACCCGCCGGCCATCGTGCCGGGCGATCGGATCTTCGAGCCTGCGCCTGATGATCCGCGAGCGGAAAACCGCATCGCTCCCCGCTCCCCGTCGCGACTCTCCCCCCCCGCGACCGGTCCAAGCTCGAACCAACCGCACGGCGCCGCTTCGCTCGCGAGCGAGCGCGGCGAGGTGCGGCCCGCCGCGCATGCCGAGCTCGCCCCCGTCACGTTGGGCGTCTCCACGAGGTCGCTGGACGGCGCGGAGCGGGCGGGCTTGCCGCGCCCGGAACGCCGGCCGGCGGATCGCGGTCCGACGGAGCGCACGCCGTCCGGACGAACGCCGGTCCGCGAGGCGCCGCCTCTCACGTGGACGTCCGCCGTCGAGCGACTCAAGCGGTTCGGCATTCGCGACTACCAGCTTTCGCCGGGCAGCCGGGTGGATTCGTTCCACTTCAGTTGCTGGTACACTCCGAGGGACAATCCGCGGGTGACGAAACGCTTCGAGGACGAAGCGAGCGATCCACTGCGGGCTGTCGAAAAGGTGCTGGCGCAAATCGACGAATGGCAGGATCAACGTTGAGGCCGAACGGAACGGGCTTCGAACGCTTGACCGATCGGCGCGGCCGCGGCGACGGAGCGACGAGTCGCGAATCGGCCGTCGGCTGGCGGTGGCGGTTCGCCTCGCGAGGCGACGGTTCCCGGTCGAACGGCGGAACATCCGCGAACGAAGAGCGACGCACCGCCAAGCTGGCCCGCCTCGAAGCGGTGCTGTTCGTCGCCGACGGTCCGCTCGCGCCGCGGAAGTTGGCGCAGCACGCGTTGGTCGCCGACGCCGCCGAAGTCCACCGGCTGATCGAACGGCTCAACGCCGGCTACGACCGCACCGGCTCGGCGTTCCGGGTGGAACAGGTCTCGACCGGCTGGCAACTCCTCACGCGGCCCGAGTTCGCCCCCTGGCTCGAACGGCTGCACCAGCGGAAGAGCGAACTGCGACTCTCGCCCCCCGCGCTCGAGACGCTGGCGATCATCGCCCACCGCCAGCCGATCACCCGCGCCGACATCGAGGCGATCCGCGGCGTGCAGTCCACCGAAATGCTCAAGCAACTGATGGAGCGCGGCCTGGTGAAGATCGCCGGTGAGGATGAATCGCTGGGCCGCCCATATCTGTACGGCACCACGCGGCAGTTCCTGGAACTGTTCGGCCTCCAATCGCTGGAAGACCTGCCGCGGTAGGACGGATCGCCGATCCGTCCGCGCGATGCGTGGAGCGAACCGCTCTCAGTCGGCCGCGGGCCGGGCGGCGACGTCGGGATTGATGATCAAGGGCGTCAGCCCCGGCGAGATACTCAGGTTCGAAGGCTTGTTCTCGTTCAGCCAGTCGTCGATCGCCGCGCCGAGGTTCGGATCAAGCGGGAGCAGCATTTTCCCCCCCGTCCCCGCCTTGACGACCGGCAGGATCAGTTTGTAGACGGCTTCGATCGTCTCCTTGAACTTTTGCAGATCGGCTTGATTTTCCACCTTCAGCCGCAGTCCGCCGCGCCGCGGCACTTCCTGCTTGTCCACGGGTTGGAACGCGAAGTAGATCGCGGCGAAGCAGCCTTGCCAATAGGGTTCCCCCGGCCGCGCGTTCTGCTGCCGGACGAGATCGCGCGCCAGATCGGCGATGCCGTACACGAGCAGATTCAGGTTCACGTTCCCGTCGAGCGGAACGCGCCCCAACTGTTTGGCGGCCTCGGCCCGGACGCGGGGATGCCGGTCGCGATCGACCATGATCTTGGCGAGCGCATCGACGGCGAAGGCGCGGTCGGGGCCGAAGCTCACCAGCCCGACGCCTCCCAGCGCCTCGACCTGCCGCCACTGGTACCAGTAATGCGAGCGCGGATTGTCGGTCAGTTCCTTGATCAGGCCGGTGGCGATTTCGTGCCGTCGCCGGTCTTCCAATTCGCCGGTTCGCAACACGCGTCCCAGCCCCTTGGCGGCCCAGATTCGCACGGGAATCGGCTGGCTCGCGTCTCCCAGCAGAGGCAGCAGGACGTCGGCGATCGGCGCGTAGGCCTTTTCGCCTTCGCCGGTCAGAGGGTTCGCCTCTTCCTCCGACAATTGCGAGACGAGGATCGCCACGTTGATCCGCACATGGTAATTGTTGTCGAGCAGTTCCTTGGCCGAGGCGACGACCCGCTCGAGCAGGAACTGGCGGAACACGGGATCCTTGGCGGAGGTCCCCAGATCGATCGTCAGCAAGTCGCGCCTCCGTTCGGGAAGCTGCTGGCGATGCTTCGCCATCGACATCCGCTTGAGACGCCACGCGATCCCCTCTTCGATCAACGCGCGGGCTTGCATGTCGCCCTGGCGGAGGGCGCGCGAGTAGCGCGGCAACTTCGTCCGGAAGAGATTGTCCTCGGGTTCCGTGAGCAGTTCCTTCTCGATCAGCAGCGCCGCTTGCGCCGCGGGATCGTTCGCCGCGAGCGGATCGCCGGGGGGCGGGGCGGTCTCATCCTGCCCCGCCGCGCCGCCCGGGAAGGCCATCCCGATGATGAGCAGCCAGACGACCGTCAGCCGCGGCCGACGATGCGGAATCGTTCCCGACGCATGAATCGCTTTGGAATCGGATCGCACCGAGAAGTTCCTCAGTCTGGCCTTTCGAACCGTCTCCGTCACTGTTTCCACGAGGAGCCCGCCCGGCGACGACCGCTCCATAGGTTATCCGCAAATCGCACGGCCGACTACATGTTTTCGCGAATTTTCGACGACTTCCACCGTATCAATGGTTTTCGAGTCATGTCAAGCGCTCCCCGCCGATTCCGCGGATCTCGCGGGTCGGACTCGTCGGGAAATTCCGGCTATGCATCGGCGGACGTTTAATTATAATTCATTCCGGTCGAGCGGGCGCCGCGATCGAAGTCGATGCCGCTCGACGGGACGACCCGTGGGGCGTTCGCCCCGGCTTCGAACAGCGTGAACGATCATGGCCAAGAACATCTACGTGGGAAACCTTCCCTTCAGCACGACCTCCGACGAACTGCGGACGATCTTCGAGGAATACGGCGCCGTGTCCAACGCCCAGGTCGTTTCCGACCGCGACTCGGGCCGCTCCCGCGGCTTCGGATTCGTGGAAATGGAGTCGGGGGGCGACGAGGCGATCGCCGCCCTGGACGGCAAGGATCTCGGCGGCCGACCGTTGACCGTCAACGAAGCCCGGCCCCGCGAGGAGCGCGGCTCCGGCGGCCGAGGCGGCCGGTATTGAGAATTCGCCCGGCCGAAGGGCGACGACAGACGTCCGCGATCCACTCTGACGGGAACGGTCGCAAGGGCGGCCCAGCCGCAACCGCGAAGTCTTCCGACGCCAAGACCCCAAAGGAGAGTCCCGTTCGGGACGAAGCGAATGCACGGAACGCTGATCGACGCTGATTTCGCGCGGTGAAGCCGCGATCAAGAACGGACTTCGCCGATTCGATTCTTCGCGCCCTCGGCGTTCTCCGCGGTTCGACATCCGTGGTCTCACGAAACTCGCCCACGCCGAACGGAAGTGAAACGATTGCACTGCGGAGGCGGGTCGGAGAGGGGGGTGGTCCGTTTCGGCGAAATCGACGCCTCCCAAGGCATTCGGCCGCCTCCGTTCTTCCCCGCGCGGCCGATCCCTGCTACGATCGAACCACGCAAGCCGCCGTAGCTCAGCTGGCAGAGCGACGCTTTCGTAAAGCGTAGGTCGTCGGTTCGAATCCGACCGGTGGCTCTGAAGCATCGATTTTCCGCAGCACGTTATCCGATTGGCGGAGTTCGAGTTCGACGCGGCGGTCTTCGCATGGCGAACTTCGCTTCGCCGTGCGAAAACCGCGCCTCCGGCACTCGGCAAAGCTCCGCCGATTCTCGTCGATGGTGGTCGATGGTGTTTTCATGTCGGGAAGGTCGGCGTGTGATGGCGGGCACGACGAACTGAAATTCGCCCTACCCGCCCGACTGTCGACCGACAAGCCGCATCGGCCGCCGCGCCGGGGAGCGCTGATAATCGAATCAGACGACGAAACTCGGCGACGGTTGCAAGCATCGGCGGTGGCTCATGATCCACGACTCGCTCCGCGGGCGATTCCTGATCGCCGGGAAACGGCTGAAGGATCCCAACTTCTACAAGACGGTCGTGCTGCTGGTCGAGCACGGTTCGGAAGGGGCGATGGGCCTGGTGGTGAATCGTCCCTCGTCGATCACGGTCGCCCACGCCCTGTCCGAGCACTTCGATCTTCCGGCGACCGACGACGTGGTTTACCTCGGCGGACCGGTCGAGCCGTCCGCCCTGTTCATTCTGCACGATGCCGAATTCGTCGAATCCGACGAGCCTCCCGTGGTGCCGGGGCTGTACGTCGGCAGCAGCGCCGACGCCTTCGAGCGCGTCGTGCGGTCCGCGACCCAGGCAGAGTCGGCGGCCAACTTCCGCATTTATTCGGGATGCGCCGGCTGGGCGCCGGGACAACTCGAAGGGGAACTCGAGCGCGGCGACTGGCACGTGCTGCCCGCCTGCTCGGAACTCACCCTCTGCAGCGATCCTTACGAAACGTGGGACCAACTGCTGCACAAGGTCCACGAGGCGCACCGCATCCTGCCCGACACGCCGCCGCACCCCGAATGGAATTGAGATGCCGGAAACGCGCAAGGCCTTCGCTGCGGGAGATCACGTGCCCTCGGGCGCGCGCGGCGGAGTAACCAGCAGTTCTCCCCCCGCTCACGCGGGAGGCTCGCTTCGTGATCCAGCTTTCCCCCCCGCACGCGCCGCGATGACGATGCGCTCGGCGACTTCCTCCGGCGTCTCGTCGGCGATCGTCTCGATCGGCCGGCATTCCTCCAGGTGGCGGAACCACGTGTGCTGCCGCTTGGCGAACTGCCGCGTGCGGCGCTGGATCAGGTCGATCGCCGAATTCGGATCGGCGCCCGCTTCCAGCGCGTCGAGGATCTCGCGGTAGCCGAGCGCCTGCCGGGCGGTGCGGCTCAACGGCCGATCGAGATCGCGCAGCCGCCGCACTTCCTCGACGAATCCCGCGGCGAACATGTCGCGCACGCGGCGATCGACTCGCTCGTACAACCACTTTCGCGGGGGGGACAACCAGTAGACGTGCGGCGGGCGAAGTTCTTCCGGCAATGGTTCCTGCCGCTGCTGCGCGGAGAGCGGCTTTCCCGTCAGCCGCGCGACTTCGAGAGCGCGGACGATTCGCCGCGCGTCGTGCGGATGCAACCGGACCGCGGTCGCGGGATCGATCTCATTCAAGCGGCGGTGCAGAAAGTCCGGCTCGCGGCCTTCCGCCTCGGTTTCGATCTCGCGGCGGAGGGTCCAATCGGCGGGCGGTCCATCGAAGAGTCCGCGAAGCAACGATCGCAAATACAATCCCGTCCCGCCGACGAACAACGGAACGCGGCCCCGCGCGACGATTTCCGCGCATGCCCGCTCCGCCGCCGCGACGTACTCCGCGACGCTGTACTCCTCGTGCGGATCGATCAGGTCGATGAGATGATGGGGCACGCGTCGCCGGGCTTCGAGTGCGGGCTTCGCCGTGCCGATGTCCATCCCGCGGTACAGGGCCATCGAATCGAGCGAGAGGATCTCGGCGGCCGGTTCCTCCGAAGGGACGGCGGCTTCGCCGGAACCATCCGGCCGAATGCGCGTCGCGAGTTCGAGCGCGATCTCGCTCTTCCCGCAGGCGGTCGGCCCGGCGAGAAACCAGCATCGGCGAAGAAGCGACGGAAGCACGATCGCGACCGTGGATCATGGGAAACAGCGCGGCCGGAAAAAAACGAGGAAAGCCGATCATAGCGTTCGCGGCGTGATTCTCGCGACGGCGAACACTCTTTTGCGTCGATATTCGCTAATATCTCGGGACGCATTCGGGACGGCGGCGTCTTCGACGATCGCGATTCCCGACGTCCGCTCCCGCTTCGCTCTTTCGTTCGATGGATTCGCACGCGGCATGATCTTCACCTGGTGGCGCAAACGTCGGCGGCGACGAATTCTGTCGGAACCATTTCCCGAGGAGTGGCGCGACGCGCTCCGCGAGAACTTCGCGCAGTACGCGTGGCTCGACGATGAGGAACGCGAGAAGCTCGAACGCATCGCGCAGGTGTTCGTCGCCGAGAAGTATTGGGAAGGCTGTTCGGGGTTCGAGATCGACGACAGCGTGAAGGCGACGATCGCCGCGCAGGCCGCGTTGCTCGTGCTCGGCTTCGACGACTCGCACTACGATTCGCTGACGACGGTGCTCGTCTATCCCGACACCTACGTCGCCCCGGAGACGCACACCCCCGGCGGCGGACTGGTCATCGAGGGGCACAGCCCGCGGCTTGGCGAGGCCTGGCATCGCGGGCCGGTGATCCTCTCGTGGCCCGACGTGCTCGACGGCGGCGAGGTTCCGGACGACGGCTACAACGTCGTCTTCCACGAGTTCGCCCACGTGCTCGACATGGAAGACGGCGTCGTGAACGGCACGCCGCGGCTCGATCGCCGCCTCGCCGGCGAGTGGGCGACGGTGATGTCCGAAGCGCAGTCCCGCCTCCGCCGCGCCGCCAGCCGCGGGACGCGGAGCTTCCTGGACGATTACGGCACGCAGGACGAGGCGGAGTTCTTCGCCGTCGCGACCGAATCGTTCTTCGAGCAGCCCGAACGCATGGCCCGGAACGATCAGGCGTTGTACGACCTCTTCAGTCGCTACTACCGGCAGGATCCGATCCAGCGGGCGCAGCGGGCGCGCCGGAATCGGTCAGGTTGAAAGTCGAAACATGACGCACGATGGACCGGTGCTGATTCTCGGGGCGGGCGTGAATGGATGCGCTCTGGCGCGCGAATTGGCGCTCAACGGCGTGCCGGTGCGGCTCGTCGATGAGCGGGACATCGGCTGCGGCGCGACGGCGAAATCGTCCCGATTGATTCACGGCGGGTTGCGTTACCTCGAATATGGCGACTTCCACCTCGTGGGGGAATCCCTCGCGGAACGCGCGCGATTGTTGAAGACGGCCCCGCACTGCGTCGAGCCGCTGCGGCTGTTCATCCCCGTGCGGAAGCGAACCGGCGGATTGCGCGCCGCCGCCGTGCGGTTTCTCGGAATGGAACGACGACCCCGGTGGACGCGCTGGGCGCGGCGAATCGCGGGACGGTCTCCCCGGGGATTGTGGGTCGTGCGGATGGGCCTGTGGATGTACGACCGCCTGGCGGGCGCCGCGCGCCTCGGCCGGCACGCGGTGCATCGCGTGGAGCGCGCGGCGGGAGAGAACGCCGATTCCGTTCCGTGCGTCGATCCGCGAAAGTATCGCTGGCTGTGCTCCTATGCCGATGCGCAGATGGTTCACCCGGAGCGATTCCTGATCGCGCTGCTGGAAGACGCGCGGGGACTCGCCGCGGAGCGCGACGTCGAGTTCGAGGTGTGGACGTATCATCGCGCGGTATTGCAAGACGGCCGCGTCGAGTTGCGCCCCGTCGAACCGGGGCGCGACGTGGGGGCCCCTGACGGCGGCGCAACCCTTTCCGTCGATGACTCGCCCTCGTCCGCGGAGATCGCACCGGCACTCATCGTCAACGCGACCGGAGCTTGGGGAGACTTCACGCTGCGGGAGTTGCACGTTCCAACGCCGCCGTTGTTCGGTGGCACGAAGGGAAGTCATTTCGTCACGTTCCATGCCGGCTTGCGCGAGCGGCTCGGCGAGGGCGGCGTGTATGCGGAAACGCCCGACGGCCGGCTGGTGTTCGTGCTCCCGTTCGGACCGCGGGGGACGCTCGTGGGAACGACGGACATTCCCTTTTCCGAACGGCCGGATCGCGCCGTCGCCGAACCCGCGGAACTCGATTATCTGCTCAAGGCCGTGAACGAGGTCTTCGAGGAGCACCTCACGCGGGCCGACGTCGCTTTGCACTACAGCGGCGTGCGCCCGCTGCCGCACAGCGACGCGGGCACGCCCGGCGGCGTCTCGCGGGACCATTGGGTCGTGCCGGGGGAATCGGCCGCGGGAGCGGTGCTGACGCTGGTGGGGGGGAAGCTGACCACGTGCCGCGCCTTCGCCGAAGTCGCCGCCGACGCGGTGCTCGAACGGATCGGCCGACCGCGCCGCGCGAACACGCGATCGCGCGTGATTCCGGGCGGGGAGGACTATCCCGTCGACACGGACTCGTTGCGGCAAGAGTGGGCGAACCTTGCCGCAGCGACCGGTTTCACTCTCGATCGGATTCGATCGATGTGGGAATTGTGGGGAGCGCGCACGCGGCGAATCGCGGCGGAGCTGGCGAACGAAGGTTCCGCCGACTTCGCCGCGAACCTGACCGGCACGTCGCTGCCGATCGCCGCCGTGCGGCGGGTGATCGCGGACGAATGGGTGATGCGTCTCGAAGACCTGGTCGAGCGGCGGCTGTTGCTGGTGTATGAGCGCGAGCTGTCGCGGCGGACGCTGCGCGAACTGGCGGAGTCGCTGTGCGAAGCGGGCCGCCTCGAGGCCGGGCGCATCGACGACGCGGTGGAGGCCTGCGCGACACGATTGCGCATGTGCTACGGCCGCGAGTTGCCCGGGTGACTCCGGAAGGACGACCGCGAGAAGTACGTCCCGCCTGCCGGGCGGGGCGTGGAGCGCGCAACGAGGTTTCGCCGCTTGAACGCCCGCCCCATCTCAGCGACCCGGACGCTGCGAGCGTCCGGGTCGCTTCTCACTCCCGCCGCCGGGCGATCGGAATCAACCGCTCACGGGATCCCGCGTTCGCCAGGAACCGTCGCTCCCGCTCGCCACGTCCGCTCCGGCAGAGCGGACGTACTGCTACGTCCCGCCTGACGGCCGGGACGTCAAGCGCCGGCAGTCGCTTACCGTTGCGGCTTCGGGGAGGGGAGTTCGATCACGATCCGCCGTTCCTCCGCGACGACTTCCGTCACCTTCGCGAAGTCGATGCGCTTCGCGAACGCGGCCGGGTCGCGGACGGGGGAAACGTCGTAGCGCGTTCCCTCCGCGGTGCGGACTGGAATGGCGACTCCCAACTCCGCGTCGTCGCACAGCGCGCCGAAGCGGACTTGAAGTTCCTCTTCGAGTTCCGGCCCCGGGGCGGGACGCACGATGACGGCGATCGCGTCGCCCTCCGGAGCGACGAGTTGCGGCGGCTCGGGAATCGCGCCGATCTCGCGGAGCATCGCCGTCGCCTCGGGCAGCGATGCGGCGAAGGCCGCGTGAAACTCCTCCGCGGTGGTCGCCGCCTCCAATCGATCGAGGATCCCGGCGACCGATTCGAACCGGGCGAGGATCGTCGCGCGGTTTCGCTCGACGTCGGCGGGAAGTTCCTCGACCAGTTCCCGGCGAAGCGTCGCGATCCGTTCCCGCCAACCGTCGCGGAGCGCGCGGGGAACCCACTTCCCTTCGACGAGAACGAACGGAACCTCGTCGAGTTCGCCGTGGGGACCGGCGACCTCGACCAGCGCTCCGTCCGCGGTCGAGGAAGCGACTTTCGCCGACGCGCCGGCGAACCGCTCCTTGCGTCCCGCGTCGAGCGCCCGCACTCCCAGTTCGTGCGTGATCGCGTCGGACTGGGCGAGCAACGCTCCGCCCGTGACGGCGAGGAACCGGCCGCCGTCGAACGACTTCAATCGTTCGAGGTCCGCCAGCTCGCTCTCGGCGAGCGTGGACAGCAGCGCGTGCATGCCGTCCCAATGCGCGGCGACGCCGGCCGGTTCGCCCGGAGACCGATCGTTCTCGCCGGCCGCGTTCTTCCCCACGCCCGGTTGCCGAAGGATCAGGTCGCGGTGCGAGTCGAGCAGTCGAACGGCGCGGCGCAGGTTCGCGACGCCGGCGTTCCACACGGCCGGGTCGATGCGCCGCGCGAAGTCGCGGACGAGGCGGTTCACGTCGTCGCGATAGCTCGCGGGAAGGAATTCCCAGACCGCTTCCGGACGATCGTTCCGCAGTCCGTCGAAGACGGCGTTCACCGCGGCGGCCGCATCCGCTCGTCGCGCGGCGCGCGGGTCGGCGGGGGATTTCGTCGGATCGGCCGGGTCCGCGGCGCGTTCCGAGACGGTCGGCTCGGCGGGCGTGTCGCGCTCGCCGCCGCAACCGGCGGCGCACGCGACGATCGCGATGGCGCACAAAGCGCTTCCGAACCTGACGAACGAGGGATTCATCCCGGATCCTGTCGGTGAGGCCCGTCAGTCATCTTTCGCCTGTTCGCGCACGGCGACGAAGCCGAATTCGCGCCCCGCGAGCGTGGCGGCGCCCGACATCCGCGACTTGTCGGTCGTCCACAGCAGCGCGTCGACCGTCTGCTGCGCGTTCTCCAGATGCACCGTGAGCTTCACGCGGTGCGACGGCGACGCCACGCGGCCGGAAATCGGATAGCCGCTTTTCGAGTCGTCCGACGTGTACGTCCCCCGCACCTGCCCTTCGCCGTTCACGTGCAGCAGCCATTCGCCCCGCCAGCGGCCGTCGATGTCGACCCGCCAGGCGCCGGCGAAGTCGCGCGGCAACACGCCTTCGTGATCGTGGGGATCCTCTTCGCCATCGTCCTCCGCCGCCGGAAGTCGCGAGCCGTCCAGCCCGAAGATCTTCGCCTCGTCGATCGGGACGAGAACGCTCTCGTCGGTCATCCGCACGTCGCCCCCTTGTCCCGCGGGCACCACCTGGCCGATGTCGAAATTGAACGCGAAGCCGGCGAACAGCATCACGTCTTCGCCGGCCGCGGCGGTCACGTCGCCGCGATTGCCGCGATACGTGACGAACCGCTCGATGAGCAGCACGGGGATCGGCTTGTCCTCGCCGCGCCGAAAGCCCCACGCGACGAGCGCCTTGGCGACGTTGCCGTCGTTCGTACGAACGACGATGCAGGTGGAAAGGTTGCGGCCGATCGGTTGCAACTTGTTGGCGTCGTCGAGGGCCAGGCGCTCGATCGGCTTCGCGTCGGCGATCGCCTGCTTGAGGATTTCCGACGTGTGCTGATCGAACGCGTCGGCGGCGAACGCGGAGGCGGCGCCGAAGAGCATCGTCGCTCCGCACGCGACGAAGACGGCGACGCGCGCGGAGCGTGGTGAGTGGAGCATCGGGTATTCTCCGAAAGAGCGAACCGGTCGGCCCCATCGTAACACCCGCCCGGAGGCCAGCGGAAGCCCGTGGAGGGAATCGCGCTCGGTGCGCGCGCTCCGCGAATGCTTCGCCTGGATAGCGGCCGCCGTTAGTCCAACTCCACTGGCTCGGCAGTGTTTCGTCGTCGGCCGTTTGCGTTCTGCATCAGGACGCCCGCTTGCTGATGCCTGCGGCTCTTGTATCATGGATGCCTACATGCGATCGCGCGTATCTCCACGCTCGTCGGCCCCCGTCCAGAAAGCGGTCGAGCACACGGGCATTCGACCGCGGTATCGAGGAACGGCTGGGGCCGCGGTCGATGAAAATCTTGATCCCGAGGTCAGAAAATGACCGAGTCCGTATTCGACGAGGCAGGCGGGATCCTGGGAGCATATTGGCGCAAGGTCGTCACGCGCGCCGCCGAGGACATTCTCGAGATCGGCGAACCGTCGGACATCCGCAGCCAGCAGAAGTTGGACAATGTACTGGAAGAAGTGTCTCGAGTTCTCTGGAACCTCGACAGAGTCGCGGAGGATCTCCGGGCAGCGCAACCCCGCCGACGCGCTCCATCGACTGCGCCAACTCCACCGACTCCGCCGCTATTGCGGGTCGCCGTGATCCATTGCCCGTCCGGAATGATGACCGAAACCGTCAATCAGTGGCTCCAGAATCATCGCGGCACCGAAGTGGTGTCGCTTCAGTTCACGAATTTGGATCATGGCCTCGCCTGCGTCGTGCTGTACCGCATCTGAGTCCGTGACCGCCCGGCGCCATCGGCTGGCCAGTGCTTCGCGCATCGAAGTGACCCGGACGCTTTGAGCGTCCGGGTCGCTGGTGCCTTGGATTCGCGCTCGGCATCCCGCCCGGCAGCCGTGTAGGGCCGGCTGTGCCGGCCGAATGGCCAAGTGGGCTTCGGCTCGATTCACATCGCTCCATCGTGTGCCGGTATCGACGCCGAACCAGCGGATGCGTTCGTTGGGGAAGTGCGGTACGATGCCCTCGTGGCTTCGACAGCGATCCGCCGAGCGACTGGTGGGAGAGCGACGCGGCATGCTCGCCGCGTCCGCAACGAGGCCGCGTCCGCCCTTTGGCCTACGCCACTTGAAGCAGTTGGATCAAGGTTGGAATTCGCCGGCGATGAGTTGCGTCAACACATCGCGGATCCGGCGGCGATCACTGGCGGTGAGCCCCCCGAGTTTCTTCGCCACGACCGTCTGCGCAGCCGTTCCCAGAAGAGGCTTGATCCAGGTCGCCTTGATCAACCCCGCGGCACGCCAGTCGTCGAGGCGGAGGGAATCGTCCGCCTGCGGCTGGCTCGTGAGAGCAACGACGATCAAGTCGCCATGCTTCGCGCTGTAAGAGGCGGGACTGACGACGACAGCCGGACGCTTTTTGTGCGAACTCAAGTCGGTGAATGGGAACCGGACGAGCACGACGTCGCCGGGATCACAGCTTGTCGTAAGCGGCATCCTCGTCGTTCTCCCAGACTTCGGCCAGGCGATCTTCCTGAAGACGATCCCAAAACCGGCGTTCCGCTTGGTCGAAGGGGCGACCCCCTTCGAAGACGACCAACACTTCACCGGCGGGGGCGCCGCGGAGTTCCTCGGGAAGAAGGATCGTCTCGCCGTCGAAGTGGGCCTTGATGGCGATCATCGGATGCGGTTCCGGAAGAGAACTGAGATGGGACGTGAGATATTTCGAATTCTACCACGAATCCCGCGCGCACTGAACCATCGCGGGTGTTCGAATCCTGTGAGGATTTCACGCGACCGCGCGCAGCAAGTCCGGGGCCGGCTGAGCAGGCCGACGTGCCGAGAAGATTTCGTTCGACTCCGCTCTTGTAGCCCGCGTCGCCCGAATCGAACGAAGGCGCGGCTCTTCGGGAAATTCGCGGCGGAATTTTCTTGACTCCCGCGCGCGACCGCGGCACGATGGGCGGAACCGTGGAGTCGCTGCGTAACGGAAAAGAGCTGCGTCCCCTTTTCCCCTTCGTCCGGGGTTGCGCCGGCAGTTCGCCTTGGGCGGAGCGCGGCATCGGGCGGTGGATCGCTTGGCCGCAAATGGCACGGTCCGCGGGGACACGACCTCCCCCCGCTTACGCGGGAGGCTCGCTGCGTTCCGTGATCGCCGACTGCCGCTTACCCTTCCACCTTGTGCGGAACCTTCTCCTTCACGTCGGTCGCGAGGCCGACGGCGCGGAAGGCCTTGATGGCCCACCAGGTCATGTCGATTTCCCACCAGCGGTGGCCGGCGGGGGCGACGCTGGGGTGCGCGTGATGGTTGTTGTGCCAGCCTTCGCCGTAGCTCACGAGGGCGACCCACCACAGGTTCCGCGACTCGTCGCGCGTCTGGTAGTTGCGATAACCCCACAGGTGCGTGGCCGAGTTCACGAACCACGTGCTGTGGTACGCGACCACCATCCGCAGGCACAGGCCCCACGTCAACAACGAGGCGGCCATGAACCAGCCGCCGATCAGCCAGCCGGCGACGCCCAGCGCGATGCCGCTGACGACCAGGATGCGGCCGTAGTTTCGATCGAAGAACTGCAGCATCGGGCGGTCGGCGAGTTCGGGAACGAAGCGGCGAAACAGCGCCTCTTCCTGGCGGCTCGAATGCCGCACGAACAGCCACAGCAGGTGCGACCACCACTTGCCTTCCAGCGGCGAATGCGGATCGCCTTCATGGTCCGACTTCTGATGGTGCAGGCGATGCACGGCGGCCCACCTCAACGGCGAGCCTTCGCCGGAAAGCACGCCGCACAACAACACGAAGAACTCGGCCGGCGACTTCAGCTTGAACGCGCGGTGCGCCAGGTAACGATGGTAACCCATGCAGATGCCGATGCTCGCCGTCAGCCAGTGCAGGCCGATCGCCAGCCCCAGCCCGCTCCACGAGAAGAAGAACGGGGCCGCGAGAGCGCCCACGTGCATCAGCACCATCCACACCACCACGATGGTGTCCCACTTTTCGGTGCGAAGCATCTCCGGAGCGAAAAACCGCTCTTCGGCGGGCGGATTCGCCACGCGCGGCTTGGCGGCCTCGGCAGGGCGTCGCCGGCTGCTGTTGCGCGGCGGACGTTCGACGGGGGATTCGGTGATGAGAGCGGACATTTGGATTCCTTCCAAGGCAGGAGTCGTTCAGGTGGGCCGATCAGGGTATGTCGAAGTATAGAAATCGGACAAGATCGGGGTTTCAGGCCGCAGTCATCTTTCTGTCACGGTTCGGTCACAACCCCCGATTCGAGTCGAATCACCTATACATGCGGCGGTGGAACCCCGATCCCGCGCGTTCGAGGAACCACATCTGCTTGACGTGCGCGATCGCGATTCCGCATCATGGAGCAGCTTCCGATCCGCCGACGCACCGTTTCGACAGGAGGCCCCGCGTGCGATCTTCGATTCCGCGTCGTTCGCTTTTCGCTTTCTGGACGATCTCAGCGCTCGCGGCGATTTCCGCGTCGCCGGCGCGTTCCGCCGAACCGAACGTCCCGGACGAGTTCCGCGTCAAGCGCGAGGCGGACTTCGAGTTCGCCGCGAAGCCGCGGATGCGGATCGATGGCGACCGCGTCGCGGTCGAATTCGAGACGACCGCTTTCTGCGACGTCACGATCGCCGTCGAAGACGCCCAAGGGCGAATCGTCCGGCATCTGGCGTCCGGCGTGCTGGGCGCCGCCGCGCCGCCGCCGTTCGCCAAGGGAGCGAAACGGCAGTCGATCGTGTGGGACGGCAAGGACGACGGGGGAAGGTACATCGACGATCTCGGCGGGCTTTCGATCCGGGTCTCGCTGGGGTTGAAGCCCGAGTTCGAGAAGGTGCTGTTCTGGAGCCCCAAGAAGCGGATCGCACGGCAGAACCCGCCGTTGATCGCCGCGGTCGAGGAGGGCGTGCTCGTCTGCGAGGGGGAAGGACGCGATTCGATCGTGCTGTTCGATCATGCCGGCGAGTACGTCCGCACGGTGTACCCCTTTCCGGCCGACAAGCTCGACGAAGTGCGCGGGTTGAAGCGGGCCGAGTTCCCGCAGTCCGGCAAGTCGCTGCCGTTGAAGTACGGACTGGTGCAGGCGACGCTTCTCAACTCGGGGCGCAACACGGGGGACGGCACGCTCGCCAAGTACGAGCCGGCGGCGACGGCGTTCGCCGCGCAGGGGACTCGGATCGCCGTCGTCTCCGAGCGATTGAACCGACTCGCCACCGACGGGACGAGCGGGGGCCTCGACATCGTCGGCCCGGAGACGTCGGTCACGCTGTTGCATCGCAATGAAGAAACAAGCGTCGTCCCGCGGAGCGCGGCGTTCGACCCGGCTGGAAAGACGCTGTATCTCACCGGCTATCACTTCCGTCCCGAGTACCCGCGCCCCCACCACTGGGTGCCGTGCGTGCTGAGGATGGAGTACGAGTCCGACGAAAAGCCGACGCTGTTCGCGGGAAGCCTGGAACTCGACGGCTTCGGCACGGAACCGGGCAAGTTCCGCGCGCCGATGTCGGTCGCGTGCGACGGGCAGGGGAGGGTGTACGTCGCCGACTACATGAACGACCGCGTCCAGGTGTTCGCCCCCGACGGCGCGTTTCTCAAGGCGATTTCCGTGAAGAAGCCGGCGGCGCTCGGCATTCATCACCAGACCGGAGAACTGTTCGTCGGCTCGTGGAACGTGCTCAACCGCTTCAGCGACGCCGGCGACGTGAAGGAGCCGCTCATCACGCGGCTGGGATCGTTCGACGACCCGCGGGAGCATGAGAGCTGGCCGATGCCGCTGTTCGAGCATCACACCGCGGTGTTCATGAACAAGTTCGCCGGGTTGCAGCACGACTTCGCGCTCGATTCGCACACCGCCGCGCCGACGTTCTGGCTGGTGCCCGGCGCGGCGGGCTCGGTCAGCAAGCTGCTCATGGTGCGCGGCGAGATGACCAAGTCTCCCGAGGCCGCCAGCCTGAAACTGTATCAGCCGCGCGACGGCCGGTTGGCGCTCGTCCGCGATTTCGGCAAGGAAGTGGCCGAGGCGATCGAACGCGTGCAGCCGCCGGTGCATTCCCGGCAGAAGTTGTACGTCGCCCCCACGACTGGCAAACTGTACGTCTTCGAGGGACAGGCGGGGGTCGCGAAGTCGAGCTTGTCGTTGCTCGAAATCGACCCGGCGACCGAGACGATCCGCGACGTTCCGCTCCCCTTCGATTGCGAAGACCTCGCCTTCGACGCGAACGGGCTGCTGTACCTGCGGACGGACAACGTGGTCGGCCGGTTCGAACCGCGGTTCGGTTCCGACCCGAAGACCTGGCAGGAGGTGCCGTTCGATTACGGCGAAGAGCGGCCGGCGGTCGGGTTCAGTTCGAGCGGCGACGGACGGCGGCGCGACCTGATCGGCGCGCTCGTGATGCCGGCGCTGCGGCCCGGTTGCTTTCACCAGGGAGGGATGGCGGTTTCGGTGAACGGCAATCTCGTCGTGCCCTGCTATAACAACCAGGATCCCGTCGCCCGGGCCGAGGAGATGCGCGAGATTCGCGAGGCGGGCGAGATCGCGGCAGGGAAAAAGTACACGCCGCCGGTGTATCCCGGCCGCATCCGTTGGAACGAAGTCCACGTGTGGGACCGGCACGGGAAGGTGCTATTCGAAGACGCCGTTCCCGGCGCGCCGATGATGGACGGCATCGCCATCGACCGCGACGACGCGATCTACCTGATGGTCACGCCGAACCGCGTGCTCGACGGCGAGCCGTACTTTCTCGAACGAGCCGAGACGCTGGTGAAGGTGCGGCCCGCCGCGGCGAAATTCCTCAGCGGCGGCCGCAATGTGCAATTGCCGCTCGCCCGCCGGCCCGAAACGCCCGCCGACATGCGCCGCGGCGGCGACGGCAGCGTGTGGCTGGAAGGGGCCGACTGGAAGTACGGCGGCGTGGGCTACGGGGGCTTCAATTCATCGAAAGGGGGCGGCGGCTGCGCCTGCTGGCACGCCCGCTTCGATCTCGACTTCTACGCCCGCTCTTTCGCCCCCGAGGTCGATCACTACTCCGTCGCCGTCCTCGACCAGGCGGGGAATCTCATCACCCGCATCGGCCGGTACGGCAACGCCGACAGCGCCGGGCCGGACAGTCCCGTCCCACTCGACGGCGACGGGGTGGGCCTGTTTCACGCCGCCTACGTCGCCGCCCACACGGACCATCGCCTGTTCATCGCCGACGTGGGCAACTCACGGATGGTGAGCGTGAAGTTGGGTTATCATCGGACGGAACGGTTGGAGTTGGGAGGCGCGAACAGCGCCAAAGCGCGATGAGTGTCGAAAAAAATGTCACGGCCGTCAGACCCGACCGCGCTTCATCGCTCGAGTCCGCTTCCCGCACAAGTTCCTAGCAAGTGTGCCAATCGGAGCGACGAGATGACGACCACCTGCGTGAAGTGCGGCGGACCGCTCGAGGCGGGTTTCACGACCGCCAGGGGTCTGATGGGCGGAGCCGTGCGGACCTCGACGGAAGCGATTACCCCGAAGGGGTTTTAGAACACAGCCCAGGGTCGCTCGCGCAGCGAGCGCACCCTGGGACGGCGATCGAATGATCCGGCGAACCCTGAAAGAGTTCTACAGGATCGACGGCGAAACTTGGAACTACTGAGAAACGAGTTACAGGTACTCGACTGTCCACTGCCGACTGCTGCTCCATGCCCTACGACTCTCTCCTCCTCGTCGCCTTCGGCGGACCCGAGCGCCGCGACGACGTCATGCCGTTTCTCGAAAACGTCACGCGCGGCCGCAATGTTCCCCGCGGACGACTGCTCGAAGTCGCCAAGCATTACGACGACCTCGGCGGCGCGAGTCCGCTCAACGGACAAGTCCGCGAACTGCTCGCCGCATTGAAGCCCGAACTGGAGCGCCGCGGCATCGCGTTGCCCGTCTATTGGGGCAACCGCAACTGGCATCCCATGCTGAACGACGTCGTGAAGCAGATGGCCGACGACGGCATGAAGCACGCGCTTGCGTTCGTGCTCGCGGCTTATGGATCGTATTCGAGTTGCCGGCAGTACCTCAAGAACATCGCCGACGCCCGCGCCGCGGCCGGAGAAGTCGCGCCGGTCATCGACAAGGCGCGGCTGTTCCATAATCATCCGCTGTTCGTGGCGGCGAACGCCGACCGGCTCCGCGACGCGCTCGAATCGCTGTCTCCCGAAGACCGCGCCGCCGCGCACGTCGCCTTCACCGCGCACAGCATTCCGTCGGGAATGGCGAACACGTCGGACTACGAGCAACAGCTTTGGGAAACATCGCGGCTGGTCTGCGAATCGCTCGGCGTTCCGAACGAACGGTGGAGCCTCGCGTATCAAAGCCGCAGTGGTCGACCGCAGGATCCGTGGCTGGAGCCGGACATCTGCGATCGTCTCGCGGCGCTCGCGGAACGCGGCGTGCGGAGCGTCGCGGTGATGCCGATCGGCTTCCTGTCCGATCACGTCGAGGTGCTGTTCGATCTGGACGTGGAGGCGGCGGCGAAGGCGCGGGAACTGGGCACGACGATGATCCGCGCGGGCACGGTCGGCACGCATCCGGCCTTCGTGGAGATGATCGGCGAACTGATCGCGGAGCGCGTCGAACCTGCGACGAGCGAGCGGCGGTCGATCGGCCGCTTCGGCCCCGCCGCCGACGCGTGCCCCGCGGAATGTTGCCCACCGCCGATGCGGCGACAGGTCGGGCGTCCGTGAGCGACCGCGTTCGAAATCGTAGCCGGCTCCGAACCCACCGCCGAAGATCTCGCGACTTCGAAAACAGCCTCCGACGCCGGCTCGCAACTCGCGGCGGCGATCCGATGCGCGACGCATTCGCGGACGCGGGCTCGCGCGTCCGGGTGGACGTCGCGCGGTGGAACCGAGAGCACGCTTCGAAGCGGCGGCTGGTCGTGGTAGACTTCGCCACGGCAGTATCGTCCGCTCGAGCGATCGTCGCCGAGACACCCGACGCCCGCCAGGAAACGCTCCCGGCGGGCTTCTTGTTCGTTGAATCGAACCGGCACGATGAACGTCGTGCCGAGACGAAACCACGCGGACGAGAACGATCAAGCCGGAAACGCACGACACCACGCTTCAATCTTGCCAAGAGGGCGTAGCTCAGTTGGTAGAGCACCGGACTTTTAATCCGTAGGTCCCGGGTTCGAATCCCGGCGCCCTCATTTGTGTTCGCGGGTCTTCCACCGCTGATTCCTTCGCGCGCGTTGACTCGTTTTCCCTTCCGTGTCCACCCTCGATGCGGAGCCGAACGTGAAGCGATCCCTGGCCGATTCGACTCGACGTGTTCGATTTCCAGTCGCCGTGGCGAGTTCCGTCGTCGCTTGCCTGTGGCTCGCGATCGGCGGCGGCCCGCGGGTCGGGTGGTCCGCCGACGAGACGCGGCCGGCCGAACGACGTTCCGCCGAGCCGACGCCGGTCGCCGACATGGTGCTCGTCGGCGGCAAGGTTCTCACGATGGATTCCGAAGCGCGCGTCGCCGAGGCGGTCGCGGTGCGCGGCGGGCGGATCGCGGCGGTCGGCACGAACGACGACATCCGCAAGCTCGTCGGGCCGAAGACGCGGGTCATCGAACTCGACGGCAAGACGGTGATTCCGGGGATCATCGCCGCGCATTGTCATGCGGTCGGCGTCGCGCGGCGGGAACTCGAGCAGCCGCACGTTGAATTGCTCTCGATCGCCGAAGTGCAGGAGTGGATCCGCCAGCAGGCGAAGGACGTGCCGGCAGGCCGCTGGATTCGCGTTCCGCGAACCGACATCACCCGTGTGGAGGAATTGCGGCATCCCACGCGGGAAGAGCTCGACGCCGCCTGCACGACACATCCGGTGCTGTTCACCGCGGCGCGGAAGCACGCGCTGAACACGGCCGGCTTCCGCGCGCTGAACGTGAAGCCGGAGACGGGCGAACTTCCCGGCGGACGGGTGATTCGCGACGACGACGGCGAGCCGCGGCTGATTGCGCTGGCGGACGCGTACATCGAGGAGCGAATCCCGAAGGTGTCGCCGTCGGACGAGCAGGTTCGCGAGATGCTCCGCGTGGTTCATCGGGGGTATTCGTCGGTGGGAATCACGAGCATCTTCGAGCGGGCGTCGGAAATCGACGATTATCGGATGTACGAGGCGCTCCGCGATGCCTCGCATCTGAACGTCCGCATGACGCAGACATTCCGCACGTCGCTCGCGGGAAGCAAGGCGGTCGAGGAGTACACGAAGAAAATCGGCCTGAAGACCGGCGATGGGGACGAGTGGGTTCGCGTCGGTCCGCTCAAGATCGTCGTCGACGGCGGGATCCACTGGGGGAACACGTACCTCCGCGAGCCTTACGGCGAGAAACGGGCCAATTTCTACGTACACGACGACCCGCAATACCGCGGGGACTTGAACTACGACGTCGAGCGGATGGCGGACATCTTTCGCGCGGCCCACCGCCTCGGCTGGCAGCTTTGCACGCACGTCACCGGCGACGCCGGCGTGGACCGCGTGCTCGACGCGATCGAAGCGGCGGCCAAGGATGAGCCGGGCATCGTGAACCGCCGCTTCTCGCTGACGCACGCGTACTTCCCCGCGGCCGATGCGGCCCGGCGGGCGCACGCGCTCGGCGTGGGGGTCGATACGCAGCCGAACCTCTATTACAAGGACTCGCGGGCGATCGCGACGATCTACGGCGAAGAGTGGGCGGCGCGGTTCGGCGGCATCGGGGAGTGGCTTCGCGCGGAAGTGCCGACGGCAATCGCCGGCGATCACATGATGGGTCTCGATCCGGACGCGGCGATGAACGCCTACAATCCTTTCCTGATGCTGCACGTGGCGGTCGTCCGCACGAACCGCGAAGAAAAACTGTACGGACCGGAGCAGCGCGTGAGCCGGATCGAAGCGCTCCGCTGCCTGACGAATCATCCCGCGTGGTTGGAGTTCACCGAAGACAAGAAAGGCTCGCTCGAGCCCGGAAAGTTCGCCGACCTGGCCGTCCTCGACCGCGACTACCTCACCTGCCCGGACGACGAGATTCGCAAGATCGGCGTCGTTCTGACGATGGTCGACGGCGGAGTGGTGTGGCGGAAGTAGTGGATAGTGGATAGTGGATAGTGATCGGTCGGCAGCCACTCGCTTGCGGTTTCGCGCCCTCGACTCTCGACACTCATCCATCCATGAAACATTCCGCGCGGTTTCTGGCCATCGTCGAAGAGGCCAAGCGGCACGTCGTCGAGCGCACCGTGCACGACGTGCGCGAAAAGCTCGCGCGCGGCGAAGCATTTCATCTGATCGACGTCCGCGAGGAAAGCGAGTTCGCGCGGGGGCGATTGCCGGGGGCGAAGCATCTCGGCAAGGGGGTCATCGAGCGCGACATCGAGGCGACGATTCCCGACGAGCACGCTGAAATCGTCCTCTACTGCGGCGGCGGATACCGTTCGGCGCTCGCCGCCCACAGCCTGCTGAAGATGGGCTACAGCAACGTGATCTCGATGGACGGCGGCTTCCGCGACTGGACGGAAGCGGGGTACGAGATCGAAGGGTGATCGTTCAGTAGTTCCAAGTTCGCGCCGGTGCCTTCCGTCATTCCCGCGCAGTGCCTGCCCTCGCGCAGGCGGGGGCGGGAATGACGAAATCGCGTTCTTGGAAGGACTGTCATTCCACCATCGGCGTGGGCCTCGCGGCCGTAGGACGCCTTCCAACTCGAAATCAGGGGGCGACGCTGCCAGCCGTAGGACGGAATTGCATTCCGTCCGCCAGAGCATCGTTTTGGGCCATGCTCCAATGAGCGACTTCACCGAAGTCTCGCCGGAGGATCGCGCCATGCGCCTGCGGGCGGGCACGACGGAATGAAATTCCGTCCTACCCGCCCATCATGCGATCGGTGAACCACGGGGGCGCTGCACCGTGGCCTGCGCTCATTGCAAGTAGTCGTGGGCGCGCACCTTCGCGGGCATCACGCACCGCAGGTCGCTGTTCGGGTCGCTCAGGCGGAACGACAGGGCGACCGGCACCTTTTCGCCCTTTTTCACGACCGTCAGCCCGGCGGAGAAGCCGCAGTCGCTGACCTGCGTCGCCATCCCCTTCACCACGAGGTCGAAGCGGGTGACTTCGCCGTTCTTCGTATTGACGAAGCCCAACAGCTCGGCGCGGTCTCCCTCGGCGTTCGACCGCGTGCCGGTGATCCGCCCGCCGTCGAGCGTCAAATCGAGTTGCTCGGTCTTGCCGGGAAGGATGAAGTCGAGATGCCAGCGCGAGATGCGCCGGCGGACGCTCTCGGGAATGGCGCCGGCGGCGATCGCGTCGGCCTCGTCCTGGCGGATCCACAAATGATCGACGCCGAGCGAGTCGGCGAAGCAATCGACGTACGTCGTTCCGCCGCTGGTGGAGTTGCCTTCGAGCAGGTTCGTTTCGAGCAGCTTCCACGTCACGTCGAGGACCAGTCCGCCTTCGGGGGGCTGCTGGATCTTCTTGCGATCGGCCTCGGTGACGGGGAAGTCCTCGACGACGAGATCCTTCTCCGACTCCGGATCGTACTTTTCGAGGGCCGACTTCAGCATCCGCAGGTTCGGGTCCGCCTGGAACCCGCCGCCGCGGCCGAGCAGTTTCCCACCGGCGGTGAAAACGGTCATCCCTTCGGTGGAGGCCCGGCCTCCCTTGTCGGCGATGAACCGGGCTTCGGCGACCGTGGTGTTCGGGTTGGCGGCGTTGTCGACGCCGAGGCACACGAAATTGGACTTGAGCAGTTCGACGACGCGGGGATCGTTCAGGACCGCCTCACGGGCGATCACGCCGTTCCCTCAGACATAGCCCAGACAATTCCCGGTGTTGACGACCATGAAGATCGGCTTGCGTTCCTTCGCCGCTTGCTTGCGGGCCTCGGTGACGGAGATCTTCCAGTCGAGTTCCCACATGCCCCCCTTCATTTCGAGTTCCTGGTGCAGCCGGGCGAATTCCTCGTCGGAAAGACCGGGGAGCGCGTCGCCGGCGAGGGCCGCGCCACCGCTCGCGATCAGCACGACGACGCACGCGGCGCGAACGGCATGACCCAGCCGTCGTCTCCATTGGTTCCACAGTCGCATCGTGGATCTCCTTCGAAAGAGGTTCATCGCGAAACGGCCTGTTCGTGACGGGCGCACTCGACAGCGGCTCCGCCGATTCGCGCCTGCATGATAACGCATTCCGCGCGGCGAAAGAACACCATCACGCGATCCGGTGCCGCGGGTGGCCCCGACGCCGTTCAGGCGTCGGGGTCGCGCCAGCGACAAGACGGCGCGCACTGCGGCCTCGTTCGTCGATCACCGTTTGCTCTGGCCGAAACGCCCCGCCTCGTGCCGACCGGCCGGCATTGCAGCCTCGACGCCGACTGCGTCACGAATCCGACTTCAGCCGTCGTTGCATGTCGGCGTATGCCGTTTCGATCAGCGCCGCGAGCGCCTCGGCGTCGACGTCGCGCCCGGGCCTGAGCTTCACGTGCCGCATGAATTTGCCGGCTCCTTGCAGCAAACCTGCGGGATCGGGAAGCTCGGCCCCGCGGAAGAAGCCGACGTTGACGTGCGACTTGAAGGCCCCGACATAGGCGAACGGGGCATCTTCGACGCAGACGGTCGGGTAACCGTCGTGCAGCAACTCGCGGACATCGTCCCCGCAGCCGTGCATGACCTCGAACCAGCGTCCCGCGATCGCCCCCAGCTCATCCGCATGGTCGCGCATCCACGCCGCGATCGCCAGGTCCTGCGCGACGGAACCGTAATAGCGGAGCAGCTTGCTCATGGGGAGTTCGATTCGAGTGGATGTGTCGCCACGTCACTGATCGAGCGCGAACAGCACGAACCGCCCTTCCGCTGCCGCTCGAATGTAGAGATCGCGGACTTCCTGGAACCAATCCCAGGTGTATCGAAAGTCCTGGTCCGACATCGGAAAGCCGTAGCTCTCCGTATCGATGGCGAAGTAACGCCGGTGAAACTCATCCTCGGTGATGCCGGGCAATGCCGCTGCGATATCCCGAACCTGCTGTGGCGACTTGAGGCTCATGATGTATGCGTCCGTGTCGCCGTATAGCGATTCTCCCGCGAGCACCGTGTGGTTGAGCGGATACTGGCCGCCGTCCCAGGTCAACCGCCCGTCGGCAAGCGTCCGGTGCATCGCATCCCAGGCCTTGTCGCTTTCCGCCTTCCACTCGGGGCTTGAAGTGAAATACGTCTCCTCGATCACCTCCTGCAGGTAATCGAGTCGCTCCTGCTCGTCATCGAACGAACGGAGTTGCGCCACCTCGTCCTCGGTCAGCGCGAAGTGAACGCCGAGACAACTCATGAGGCCCCCTTCGAGAATCATCGCGTTTGATGGATCGCTCGGCTGGAGCGCCGGTCTTACGTCGCACTACTTCTTCGACGGCTGCAAAATACGGACCTCTACTCGCGGGAATCGACTACTCGCGGCAATTGACGATCACTTCATTGGTGTGCAGCGTCCCTTCCCACAGTCGCCCGCCTCGCGCCTTCGCGACGCGCCGCATCTCGGGGAGCTGCATGTGCGAGTCGATGCAATAGTAGGAGTCATCCACGATCAGTCTGATGCGAATGCCGTAGGTGCCGGTCGGCAGGCGGCCGGGAAAGAACAGATCGCATCGTGGAAACTCGTCACACGCCGCTTCGCCGCCGACCGGAGCCAACTCGTGATCGACCAGGGCAATGGTTCGGTGAATCGTCGCTGACGTCTCGATTTCCAACGCCTGCCAGGGTCCGGAGATCATCGCACGGTAGGACTCGGGGCCTTCGTCGACGATGCGCTCCTGTCGCGTCGCCAGCCGCCGCGCGATCAACTTCATGGTGTGTTCCGCAGGAAGCACAAGGACGCGGCTTGATTCGCTCTTCAACGACAGATGAAGCAGCAGATACCGCCGCGTCAACTGCTCCAGGCGAAGGTGGGCGTGGAGGGGTTCGTCGCTTTTGCAAACCCGATTGCCGATCGCAGGTAAGTCCACATGCCCACAGCTCCGACCATCATGCAACATCATGCCAGCGCAGGGCGCGCTCCGGCTTGTCGGCGGCGTTGGCCAGGTTCACACGTCCCGGAAGAACTCGCTCACGCAGCATTCGAAGCCGGGCAGGAGCGACTCGTTCGCGACGCGGTCGTCTTCGGCGAGCGTCACGGGTCGTTCGTCGGCGCGGAAGACGGACAGTTCCCGGTCCTCTGGATCGAGGACCCAGACTTCGACCACGCCGCACGCGAGGTGCTCGCCCACCTTCGCCACCACGACCTTCCAGCGATCGCCGGGCGACAGGACCTCGACCGCCAAATCGGGAGGGATTTCGAGCCATTTCGCGGCCGCAAAATCGGCCGGCGCGCGATCCGACCGAATGAAAAAGCAATCCGGCCCGCGGACGGAATCGGGATCGCGCTCGGTGACGACTCCAGTGTGATTCGGCAAGACGAATCCGGCCGATTCCTGTCGTGCCCACTGTGCCAGCGCGAAGACGACGTTCCGGGACACCAGTCCATGCCGGATCGTGGGGCGGTTCATCTCGACCAGTTCTCCGCGGACCAGCTCGTAGGGGACCGTGTCCGGAAGTTGCGCGAATTCTTCGGCGGTCAACAACGTCGTCGCGGTCGCCATGGCACCGCACCGGAGAAATGGGATTCGGGACGCCTAATTGTACCCCGAATCGACTGTTCCCGGAAAGCCCGTGCGGAGCGCGCTCATGCCGGCGGGCGCTGGGCCGCATCCGCGGATTGACGCACCGCGGCCCCCCCCCTTTATATTCATCGGAACTGTCCGATGCGACGTCGTCCGCCTGTTCGTCAGCGAGGAACGCCGCGATGTTGAGTCTGCTCCGCACTCGTCCGGGACGATCCAAGTGCGATGGCTTCGGCCGCCGCGAGTTTCTTCGCGTGGGAAGTCTGGGCGTCGCCGGGCTCACGCTTGCCGACCTGCTGCGGCTGCGCGCCTTTGCCGCGCCGGGATCGCGCAAGCCGGTTTCGGTGATCCTGTTGTTCCTCGACGGCGGGGCGTCGCAGCACGAGACGTTCGACCCCAAGCTCGGATGCCCGGTGGAGTATCGCAGCCTGTTCGGCGCGGTGCAGACGAAAATCCCCGGCGTGATGTTCGGCGGGCAGCTTCCGAAGATGGCCGCCCACGCCGACCGCATGGCGATCATCCGCACGCTGGAGCACACGGACGGCGATCACGCCGGGGCGACGCACTGGATCAAGACCGGCCGCCCCTGGCCGCCGCAGTTCGTGGGGAAGCCGATCATCATTCCGCAGACCAGCCCGTCGATCGGCTCGATCTTCGCCCGCGCCCTCGGCCCCAATCACCCCGAAACCCGCGTGCCGCGCTACGTGCGCGTCCAGCGGGACAACGGCTACCCCGGCGACGACGCCTCCTGGCTGGGTGCGGCCTACGCGCCGCTCCGCGTGAAAGTCGGCGACGAGAAGAGCAGCCCGCTGCTCGACAGCATGACCCTCAAGATCGATCAGAATCGGCTCGCCGATCGTCGCTCGCTGCTCGCCGGGCTGGACCGCCTCGACCGCCGCCTCGACAAGTCGGGAACGATGGACGCCATCGACGATTTCGACCGGCAGGCGATCGACGTGGTGCTCGGCCGGGGGAAGGAAGCCTTCGACCTTTCCAAAGAAGACCAACCCACCCGCGACCTGTACGGTCCCGGACTGGGGCAGGAACTGCTGCTCGCCCGGCGGCTGTGCGAGATGGGGGCCGGCTTCGTCACGTTGAACCACGGCTACTGGGACCACCACAGCAACATCATTCCGGGACTCAAGAAGACCACGCCCCCGCTCGATCACGTGGTGACCGCCTACATCGAAGACGTCACACGCCGCGGCGTGTTCGACGACATTCTGCTGGTCATCAGCGGCGACTTCGGCCGCACGCCCCGGATCAATGGCGGCCCCGGCCGCGACCACTGGGCGGCGATCAACGACGCGGTCTTCATCGGCGGAGGCCTGAAGATGGGCCAGACGATCGGCACGACCGACGCCAAAGCCGCCGTCACGCTCTCGCGCCCGGTCACGATGCAGGAATACACGGCAACGCTGCTGCACGCCCTCGGCGTCCCGCTCGACCTGCAATACACCGACCCAGCCGGCCGCCCGCAGTACATGGTGGACGAGAAGCCGATCGCGGAACTCATTTGAATCGCGGCGAGTTCGAACTCCGCGCGAGCGCGCTCGAAAAGGAGCCGCGCACGAAGTAAGCGGCCGATCGTGGCGAATCCGCTTACTTCGTGCGCGGCTCTTCGAGCGTGGGTGGCCGCGACGGCGTTCAGCCGTCGGGGTCGCGCAGCGACGGGAGGGGGCGAACTTCGGGTTACTGCGTCGATGAAGGCTCCTGCGCGAACCCGAGTCGATGGTGGATCTTACGTTGTCCTGAGCGGGCGCAACCGGGGGTGAGCTGGAGACGAATGGAGAATCGAGTGCGCGCCCTCTTGTCACTGCCGCGACACCGACGCCTCGACAGCGTCGGTGCCACGCTGCGACATCTGTCGCGACCCCACCGGAAGCCAAAACGCGCCTCGCCGATGAAGCTGTCCTCGGCCGCTTCAATCAAATTACTTTGAATCTAATATGTGTTTAGCCGGATCCAGATAACATTCCGGCCGGTCAATCTAACGTGAATTCCGATCGAAGCCTCGAACGTTCGCAAGGCATGCGGTCACCGCAGGTTGTGTCCGAAATCGGGTTCCTTCGTGTCGAGGAACAGGCCCAGGGGAGAGCGGCGTTCGTGTGTGGCCGTGGTCATGAGCGGGTTCCGCCGGAAGGTGCTCGATGTTCATCATTAAACCGCCGGGTGCCACCAGTGGCACCCGGCGAAACCGCAAGCGTGCGGATGGCCGTGCGGCGTGGTGTTCGATGGATCGACTTCCGCTCCGTTGACAATCCTCCGGCGCGCGTTAGGATGTCCCCTCGACTACGGGTGTCCGCCGGCTCGTTGCCGGGGGAAGAATAGGGAAAACGGTGCGAATCCGTTGCGGTCCCGCCGCTGTATCCGGGGACGAACGCTGCGAACGCCACTGCGGCCGAGCCGTGGGAAGGCGCAGCCAGTAGGACGATCCGGGAGCCAGAAGACCTGCCCGTCGAGTCGGCCCAACTGTGCCAGCGGCTCTTTCGCGGAAAAGACGTTGCAGCTTCTCTGGTGCGCTTCCGGCCACGCGGGGAACTCCGCTTGCGGCAGTTTCGCGTGACCGATCGGTCGATGATCGCCCCCCTGCGCCGATGCGGCGCGGCGGCGATCTCGTCGAAGCGGCACCGCGACGCTCCCGTCGCTTCCACGATGCGCCGCCGGCAAGCGCGCCACGGTCGCCCGACCACGGCGCGCGGCGACAACGGGAGATTGTCATGCGCCGCTTCCAACCGTCCTCGTTTTCTCGTCCCGCGGTTCCGATTCGGCCGCCGCGTCGTTCGGCACGCGGCGCTCGCCGCTCCCCGTCCGGCTTCACGATCGTCGAGTTGCTGGTGGTGATCGCGATCATCGGGTTGCTGTTGAGTTTGCTGCTGCCCGCGGTTCAAGCGGCCCGCGCCGCCGCCCGCCGCACCACCTGCCGCAATCACCTCAAGCAATTGGCACTGGCGGTCCACAACTACCACGACACGTACCACACGTTCGTGCCCTACAAGGTCGACAGCCCGGAGCAGATCGAACACGTGGAGTCCGGCTTCAGCACGTCCACGCGGGGAACGATCCGCTACTGGTTCGGCGAGGTCGACGAGGACGAGACCGATCCCTCCCGCCAACTCGACTTCTCCCGCGGCTTGCTGTCCCCCTTCATGGAGACCAGCCAGGCGGCGTTCCAGTGCCCCGAGTTCAACGCCTTGCACGTGCAGGTCGTGCGGTTCGGGCAGATGGCCTGCGGCTACGGCTACAATCCCTATCTGAGTTCGGGAACGGCATACGACTTCAACGTCTGGCCGCCGGTCGTGGATCCGCACGCGGTGGTCGCGTTTCGATTCGCCGACGTGAAGGACACCACCAACACGGTCGCCTTCGCCGACACCGCCCAGGTGAAGTGGGACATGACCTTCCAGGAAAACTGGCTGGCGGAGCCGCCGAGTTCGAACTTTCCCACAGTCCACTTCCGGCACCACGGGCAGGCGATCGTGGCGTATCTCGACGGGCACGTCGACGTCGTGCGAAAGACCTGGAAGGAGGATCTCGGCCCCTGGGTGCCCGACGAGCAAAAGGAACTGATGCGAGAGCGCGAACTGGGCTTCCTCGGTCCGGACGATTCGCTGTACGACCGGCAGTGAATCGCCGCGAGCCTCCCGCGTGAGCGGGGGGAGAAATCGGAATTCCGTCCGCAGAGGCGCGAAACCGCAAGCGTGGCGGCCAGCCGTGCGACGCGCGACACCAACTAGGCCGGGAGGCGTGCCATGACATGTTTTCGTGATCCGGGAATTCGCGTCTCGTTCGCTCTTTTCGCGGCGCATGCGTTCGCGGCGATTTCCGGCTGCGGGGGTGGCGCGGAGGACGCGGCGATCGTCACCTTCGTCTGCACCGAAACACGGGCCGTCATTCGCGCCGCAGCGCAGCCGACCCCCGCCGTCCATCCCGAGACCGGTCGGCGCACGCTCGTCCGAGGAATGTACTGCGCGAAGTGCGATGCGTGGTTCCCGGTGCCGACGGACGCGCGGCATCCCGAGGCGATCCGCTGCCGCAAGCATGGCGAGCCGATGTCGCTGACCGGGCCGGAGGCGGCGTCCACCGGGAGTTCGCCCGGCGGACCGCCCGCATCGTCCGAGGGAGGGTAGGGATGACGCCCGAGCCGATCGTGCTCTCATGGAGCGGCGGCAAGGACAGCGCGCTGGCGTTGGCCGCGCTCGCCTCCGCGCCGGAGTGGGAGGTCGTCGCGCTGTTGACGACCGTCACGGCCGGGCACGACCGCATCAGCATGCACGGCGTGCGCCGCGAGTTGCTGCACGCGCAGGCGGAGTCGCTCGAACTGCCGCTGATCGAAGCGGCGATTCCCCCCGCGGCGTCGAACGAGATTTACGAGGCGGCGATGGGGGAAGCGTTCGAACGACTGCGAGAAGGCATCCAGATGGATCCCCCTCTCCCCCGGCTCTGTGGGGGAGAGGGCCGGGGTGAGGGGGCATACGGTCTCTCAATCGGAAAAAGGTTCGAGTGGTCTACGGATCTTCAGAGGCGCGGTCAGGGTGACGGATCCTCCACTTCGCACGCTCCGCAGGATTCGGACGTCGTTCGGGATGCCGCCCCCCTCACCCTAACCCTCTCCCCCGCAAAGCCGGGGGAGAGGGGACAAGACCCGCCCTCGGCGGATATCTGGCGTCCGCCGACCGTGAGCACGCGGGCCGTTCGGCATGTCGCCTTCGGCGATCTGTTTCTCGCGGACGTACGCGCGTATCGCGAGCGGCTGGTCGCGAAGCAGGGGCTGACGCCGGTGTTTCCGATCTGGGGCCGCGAGACGCAGGCTCTCGCGGGCGAGTTCATCGACCGCGGGTTCGTCGCGCACCTGGTGTGCGTCGATCCGAAGGCGCTCGATGAATCGTTCGCCGGCCGGCGGTACGATCAGGCGTTGTTGGCTGATCTCCCTTCCGGCGTCGATCCGTGCGGCGAGAACGGCGAGTTCCACACGTTCGTCTCCGACGGGCCGATCTTCACCCGGCCGATTCCGGTGGAAGCGGGCGAACTCGTGCGTCGAGATTCCTTCATCTTTCGCGATCTGTTATTGAATGACAGTTAATTCCAAGTTTCATCGCAGCGTTAATTCCAAGTTTCATCACAGCGTGCGCACCCTGGCTTTCCGTCATTCCCGCGCAGGCGGGAATCCTGTGCCTTCGCCGTCCGCGCGTCGTCTGGATTCCCGCCTTCGCGGTAATGACGAATGAACTTGGAACGACTGAATGACTGACGGCGCACGCCGTTCCCGAGCGATGCCGTCGCTTTTCCCTGTTGAGGTGCCGCAATGAACCGCGACTGGTTGCTTCGAACGCATGGATTGCTGATCGGGACTCTGCTGGCCTACGCGGTCGGCTTCAGGCTGCTGCCGTGGGTGCTGCGGAACTGGGGGGTGCCGGTCGATCTGGGGGTGGCGGTGTACCCGTGGAACTTCTCGCCGCTGCCGGCGCTGTTTCTGTTCACGGCCGCCTGCTTCCGCGACTTGCGGTGGGTGTTTCTGCTTCCTTTGGGTGCGTGCGTGGCGGGCGACCTCGGCATCTGGGCCTTGAGCGGCCGGATGGATTACGCCCTCTATCCGGGACTGGCGCTCGTCTACGCCGGCCATGCGATCACGATCTCGCTGGGAATCTGGCTGCGGAAGCAGCGCGGCGTCGCACCGCTCGTCGGCGCGGGATTGCTCGCGGAGTGCGTGTTCTTCCTCGTCACGAACTTCGGCGTGTGGTGGTTCAGCGGCTCGATGAACGAAGTTCCGTTGTACGCGCCGACCGCCACCGGACTGCTGGAGTGCTACATCGCGGCATTGCCGTACTTCAAGAATTCGCTGATCAGCATGGCCGTATTCGGCGGGCTGCTGTTCGGGCCGTTGCTGCTGGCGTCGCGGATGCGGGAGCGCGAGTTCGCGGCGGAATGACGCGTTCGAGTATCCCGCCCCGCGCCGGGGGCGAACTTGCGCCCCTTCTCCTTTCTTCGTTCTTCTTTCTTCCGTCTTCTTTCTTCCCATTGCTCCCGTGCCGCACCGCATCGTCACGCTGATCGCCAGCGCCACCGAGATCGTCGCCGCTCTCGGCTTCGAGGACGCGCTCGTGGGTCGCTCGCACGAGTGCGACTACCCGGCATCCGTCCTGAAACTGCCGACCTGTTCGGAAGCGAAGGTCGATCCGGGCGCATCGAGCCGCGAGATCGACCGGCAGGTGAAGGCGGTGCTGCGAGAGGCGTTGTCGGTCTATCGCGTCGACGCGGAGTTGCTGCGGGAGCTGGAGCCGACGCTGATCGTCACGCAGACTCAGTGCGAGGTGTGCGCGGTGAGCCTGAAGGACGTCGAGCAGGCGGTGTGCGAGTTCTGGCGAGCGGGGGGCGTCAGCCCCCCGGTGCGTCGCGCCGTCGACGAATTCGGCTCGCTGGTTGCGGGGATCACCGGGGGGCTGACGCCCCCCGCTCGCCCGACGATCGTTTCGCTCGAGCCGATGCGGCTCGCGGATTTGTGGACCGACATCCGCCTCGTCGCCCAGGCGCTCGACGCCCCGGAGCGAAGCGAAACGCTGATCGCGGAACTGAAAGACCGCCTCGATCGGCTTGCGGCGAAAACCGCGGCGATCGCGATCCAGCCCACGATCGCCTGCATCGAATGGATCGACCCGTTGATGGCGGCCGGCAACTGGGTGCCGGAACTGGTCGAGATCGCCGGCGGTCGCAACCTGTTCGGCGAGGCGGGCAAGCATTCTCCCTGGATGACCTGGGAGCAACTCGTCGAGCGCGACCCCGAAGTGATCGCCATCATGCCCTGCGGGTTCGACATCGACCGCACGCGGGGCGAGATGGCGCCGCTCATCGACCGGCTCGATTGGCAGAACCTGCGGGCGGTCCGCACCGGCCGCGTGTTCCTCACCGACGGCAATCAGTACTTCACCCGCCCCGGGCCGCGGCTGGTCGAGTCGGCCGAAATCCTCGCGGAACTGCTGCACCCGGAAGCGTTCGACTTCGGCCACCGCGACACCGGCTGGACACCGTTCGCGGCCCCGGCTCGCCTCGTCCCGTCCGGCCGATGACGCGGGCGGCCGCTTGCCACTGCAATGCAATGGCCCCCGGCGATGGAACCGAGGGCGCCGATCTCGGAGGATCTGCGACTTTTCACACGAAGCCGAGTCTCGAATTCGCCTCGTCGCCGTTCAAGTTCCGCGCCGCGCCTGACCGATCCTCGATGCAGGGAAATCCCTCCGCGGGGGTTCGTGCGCCTCGACTTCACGGCGAAAGCGGCGATGTCCGGATTATCGGTCGGCACCGGCCTCATCAGCGGACTCAACACCCGCGAGTTGATCGATGCGCTGATCGAAGTCCAGCGGACCGCGGTGGTGCGTCTGGCGAGCCGAGCCGTCACGCACCAGACGACGCAAACGGCGCTGAAGTCGTTCGAGGCGATGATGCTGTCGCTGGCGTCGGCCGGGCAACAACTCGGGCAGAAGGCGAACTTCGGGCAAGTCGGCGTCAACAACAGTCATCCCGAATTGCTGACCGTCAAGGCGAGCAACGCCGCCACGCCGGGAACCTACCACTTCCAGGCGGTGCGCACCGCCGCGACGCACACCGTGTTGTCCAAGGGGTTCGCGAACTCCGGCCTGCAGGCGGTGGGCGCCGGCACGCTGACCATCGCCGGCGGCGGCGAACTGACTCAGCCCACGCCACTCGACGCCCTCAACGGCGGGCAAGGCGTCCGCCGTGGGACGATCCGCATCACCGACCGCAGCGGCGCCTTCGCCGATTTCGACCTTGCGACCGCCTACACCGTCCGCGACGTGGTCGACGCGATCAACCTTCACGACGACCTCGCGGTCACCGCTTCGGTCCAGGACGGACGTCTCGTCCTTGAAGACACTTCCGGCGGCGGAGGAAATCTCACCGTCACCGATCGCGGCGGCGGATTCGCCGCGGCCGATCTCGGAATTCTCGCATCGGTCGCCGCCGACACCCTCAGCGGCGACGATGTCTACGTCGCCACAGGCGATTTCACGCTGGCGCAGATCAACGACGGCAACCCGCCGCGGCAAGTCGTCGGGACTGATTTCCTCATCACTCTCGGCGACGACACCGAACTGGCGATCGACCTCGAGGGAACATTCACGCTGTCCGAACTCGTCGCGAAGATCAACAACCACGAAGACAACGCCGGCAAACTGCTCGCGGAACTCGTCGATGGCCGTTTGCGGCTCACCGATCAATCGGGCGGCGGCGGAACGAGCGACTTCGCCGTCACCGACGCCCCGGGCGCTTCCGTCGTGCGGGAACTCGGTTTGGACGTGGCGGAGGACGGCGGCGTCATCACCGGGAACCGCCTCGCGGCCGGGATGAACTCGGTGCTGCTGCGGAACCTCAACGGCGGACAGGGCATCGCCACGCCCGGTTCCATCCGGATCACCGACCGCGCCGGCGGCGTCGCCACGATCGACCTGTCGGACGCCCAAACACTCGACGACGTGCTGTCCGCGATCAACTCCGCCACCATCGCCGGTGGCGGAAACCTCGCGGTGTTCGCGCGAATCGACGACGCCGGCACCGGCATCGTGCTGGAAGACACGAGCGGCCTCGGCGCGGGGGATCTGATCGTCGAGGATCTCGCCGACGGCACGGTCGCGGCCGATCTCGGCATCGCGGGAACATTTTCCTCGGGCACGGCGTCATCCGGCGCGCTGGGGCTGCGGTACGTCAACGAGACGACGCAACTCGCCGGCTATGGTCCGCAAGGGAAAAGCGTGCCCACCGGTTCGTTCCGCATCGTCGATTCCGCCGGCAACCAAGCGACGATCACCATCGGCAGCGGCGACGCCGATCTCGGCGCGGTGCTGAAGAAGATCAACGACGCGGCGGGGATCTCAATCACCGCGCGGCTCAACGACACCGGCGACGGCTTCGTGCTGATCGACGAGGCCGCGGGAGCGGGCGCGCTCGCCGTGACGGAACTCACCGGCAAGACCGCCGCCGGGCTGCGACTGCTGGGCGAGGTCACGGTCGACGGCGACGGGAAACAGCGCCTCACCAGCCGGCTCGCGACGGTGATCGAGATCGACGCCGACGACACGCTCGACGACGTCGCCGAGAAGATCAACGCGGCCGGGGGCGCGGCGACCGCGGCGGTGATCGACGACGGATCGGCGTTCGCCTCGAAGCGGCTGTCGCTGGCGTCGCGGAACTCGGGCGCGGCGGGACGCGTGATCGTCGACGTGCAGGGAACGTCGCTCGACCTGAAGACCGTCGTCGAGGGGCGCGACGCCCTGCTCCGCGTGGGGGCCGACGCCGCCGGCGGGTTCCTGATCGCCAATTCCACCAATTCCTTCAAGAACGCCGCGACGGGAATCGACGTCGAGTTGCTCGCCGCCTCGACCGTCCCGGCGACCGTCAACGTCGTGCGCGAAAACCTGCAGGCGGAAGCGACGATCGACAAGTTCGTCGCCGCTTACAACATGCTGATCGACACGGCGGCCGAACTTACGAAGTTCGATTCGACGACGGGACAGCGCGGGCCGTTGCAGGGGCAGTCGTCGGTGCAGCGGATCGTGTCGCGGCTCGACAACCTCGTGAACCGCCGGCTGTTCGGAACCGATCATGCGGTCCGCTCGCTGAACGATCTGGGCGTGCGCGTGGGAGCCGGCGGGAAACTCGTGTTCGACAAGGAGCGGCTGGCGGAGGCGATCCGGAACGATCCGCAGGCGGTCGCCGACTTCTTCCTCACGCCCTCCACCGGCTTCGCCGCCGCGTCGAAATCGACGTTGGAGTCGTTCACCGATCGCTTCACCGGCACGTTCAAACTCGAAGACGCCGCCCTGCAGGAGAACATCGATTCGCTCGGAAGCCGCATCGAAAGCCTGGAAGCGATCCTCGCGTCGCGGCGCACGCAACTCGAGCGGCGATTCGTGGCGATGGAGAACGCGCTCGGCGACATGCTCTCGCAGCAATCGGTGCTCGAGCAACTCTCGGTGCTCAGCGTGCGCGCGGTGGGCACCGGAATCCGCAGCCAAAGATGATCTTCGCGAAGCCGAAGATCGTCCGTCAGTGACGCCCAACCCCGATGACCAGGACCGCGACCATGATCCGCAGCGACCGCTATCTCGAATCGGAAGTCGAGACCGCCTCGCCTCACCGCCTGCACCTGATCGTGGTGGATGCGGCCATCCGCCACGGACGCGCCGCCCGCGCCGCGCTCGAGGCGGGCGATCGTGAACAGGCCCACGCGGCGCTCTCGAAGTGCCGCGACCTGGTCGGCGAGTTGATCGGCGGACTCGATCCCACGCACGCCCCGAATATGATCGAACGCCTCAAGGCGCTGTTCGTGTTCGCGTATCGCAACTGCGCCGAGGCCGAGGCGCGGCAATCGCCGCAGCCCGTGGCCGACGCCCTCCGCGTGCTCGAAACGCACCGCGAAACCTGGATCGAACTCGGCCGGCTGCTGCTCGCGGACGGCGGGAGGACCACCGCACCGGCGCGGGTCGATTCGCCGCACGACTGGACGACGTGACGTCGCTCCGAAAGAGCCGCGCACGAAGTAAGCGGTGTCGCCGCGTCCACCGCTTACTTCGTGCGCGGCTCTTTCCGCTCGTGGCCCCTCGAATCTCACTTGAATTCGAGGTCTTCCGCGCGGGGCAACTCGTCGATGCTCGCCAGTCCGAAGACCTGGAGGAACCGGGGGGTCGTCCGGTAGCGGACCCGCGGCGGCGAGTGATCGTCGCGTTCGAGGGCGACGAGTTCCCGGCGGATGAGTTGCCGCAGGATGCCCGCCGGATCCTTCCCGCCGAGCGTTTCGATCTCCTCCCGGCCGAGCGGTTGCCTGTAGGCGACGAGCGCGAGCACTTCGAGCGCCTCTTGCGAGAGCCGCACTTCCTTCGGGGCCTGTCCGAAGACGCGGTTCCGCAGCCGCTCGTGCTCGTCGCGCAACGACAGACGAAAGCCGCCTTCGCCGAAGCGGATTTCATAAGGGCGATTCTCGTCTCCGTATTCGGTGTTCAACTCGTCGATCAGCCGTTCGATGACGTCGGCGTCGAACTCGTCGCGGAGCAACGACCGCAGCTTGCGGGTAGTGAGCGGCGCTCCTCCGACGAACAGGGCCGCCTCGATGATCCGCCGCGGATGCAAGCGCCGCGCGCGCTCTTCGTCCACGTTCGTCGTGATCGAGGAATGCGATTCGACCGAACGTGAACTCTCCGAGCCCGTGCGCTCCGCCGGCATCTCGATGATCGCCCCGTCGGCCGCGCGTTCGCCTGACTGGTCTTCCGACTCATCGTCCGCGCGGGCATCGTCCTCGCCAGCGTCGTCCGCGAGGTCCACCAAGGCGTGTCCGACTTCCTGTTCCGCCGCTTCGACCGCCGCCAAGGCGCGGCGATAGGCCGCTTCGAGGTCGAGTTCGGCGTCGAAGTCGGTCGTCCCGGCGCCGACGCTCTCCGCGTCCAGCTCGCCGCTCTCCGCCGCGGAGTCGTCGAATTCAGGCGGCGCGGCTTCCGCGGATCGGTCGGCGAATTCGGCGAAGTCGGTCGTCATGGGGGTCCACCCGCGGAGGCCACTGGAAGCGGCACTATATCGCCGGTCGAAATCCCGACTCAACCCCGGTTCCGGGGGCGGTCGAGGCGGGTTGTTGGAAAACCGGAAGGAAACATCGATCGAAAGGCCGATGCCGGTTCGAAACTCGGCGAAGGATCGGCTACAATGCCGTCCATGCTCCACCTCCCATCGATTCCGCGCGTCGCCGGCCGGGCCGCCTTGTTCGCGGCTTCCTTCCTGCCGGCCTTCTTCCTGCCGGCGGGAACGTCGGCGGTGCGTTCCGCCGGGGCCGCCGAGCCGGAAGCCGCCCCGCGGCTCGAAGCGGGCCGCGCCTTCGGCTACCTCACCAGGATCTGCAACATCGGGCCGCGGGTCAGCGGGACGACGGGGATGACGCGGCAGCAGCGGATGATCCAGCAGCACATGAGCGACCTGGGGGGGAAGGTCGGTTATCAGTCGTTCGACGCCCCGCACCCGCTCACCGGCCGGCCGGTTCGGCTGGACAACATGGTCGTCACCTGGAACCCCGAGGCGAAGCAACGCGTGTTGCTCGCCTGCCATTACGACACGCGCCCCTTTCCCGATCAGGATCCCCGCAATCCTCGCGGGCGGTTCATCGGGGCCAACGACGGGGCGAGCGGCGTGGCGCTGTTCATGGAACTGGCGCATCACATGCGAAAGATCGACTTGCCTTACGGCGTCGATTTCGTCTTCTTCGACGCCGAGGAGCTGATCTACGTCGAAAACGACGGCTCCACGCGCGGCGAGTACTTCCTCGGCTCGACGTATTTCGCGAACGAATACAAGAACAACCCGCCTCCCCACAAATACGTGTGCGGCGTGCTGGTCGACATGATCGCCGACAAGCGGCTTGAACTTTACATGGAGAAGTACAGCCTGAAATACGCCCCGGAGGTGACGCGGAGCCTGTGGAAGACCGCGGAGCGGATGAGCGTCGAGGAGTTCATCCCCCGCGAGAAGCACGAAGTGCGGGACGATCACATTCCCCTCAACGAGATCGCCGACATCCCGACCTGCGACATCATCGATTTCGACTACCCTGACTGGCACACCACGCAGGACGTGCCGGCCCGCTGCTCGGGCGAAAGTCTCGTCAAGGTGGGGCGGGTCCTGCTGGAATGGCTGCAACACGACGTCCCCGCGCCCCGGAGCGACGAGTGATGCACGGTCCTCCCGCGGTAGCCCCGCCGCTTGCCGGCTCGCCGTTCCTCGCCGCGCCGTGCGCGGCGATCGGCGACGTGCCCGCCAGTTCGGCCTGGGGGGCGATCGTCTTCGGGGCGGCGCTCGTGATCGGCGGGATCCTGCTGTTCCGCTGGCATCGCCGATCGTGGAACACGCAACGTGGCGACACGGCCGCGACCGAACGCGACCTGCACCACTTTCATCGCCAGTATCTGCGGCGGACGCAGGTCGCGGTGATGCTCGTCCTGCTGGGCGTGCTCATCCCGCTGGGAGTGACGGCGATCGACTGGCGGCCGCGCCCCGGCTGGTGGGCCGCCTACTGGCTCTTCGTGCTCGCGCTGACGCTCTGGATGGCCTGCCTGGCCGTCGGCGACATGTTGTCGCAGCGGGCGTACGCGATGGCCGAGTTGGCCAAGGTCCGCCGGCGCCATCGCGAACTCGAAGATGAATTGCTGGAACATCGCTCGCGCGCGAACAACGGCCGCCGCGAATAGGGCGGACAGCGGCTCGTCCGATTGGCAGTCACGGAGTCGCATCGGGTGGGAGTTCCAACTTGTGGTTGCGACGGTCGGGGCGGGTAGGACGAACTTCAGTTCGTCGCGCCCTTCGTTCCACGAAACCCACGCCGCCGGGATTCATCATAATTTCCAATACTGGACTGGACATTGCTTCGCGAAGTCCGATAATCGCGGAATGCACCTCCGCAACGTGGAAATCTTCTGCGACGTCGCCGCCCGCCGCAGCTTCTCCAAGGCGGCCGAAGTTCACGACGTCTCGCAGTCGTCCGCGAGCCAGGCGGTCCAGCATCTCGAAGAGAAGCTCGGCGTGCGGCTCATCGACCGCTCGCAACGCCCGCTGGAACTGACTCCGGCGGGGCAGCTTTTCTATGATGGCTGCCGGGATCTGCTCGACGGCTTCCGCCGCGTCGAGGATCGCGTGCTCGGCCTGCGGGACCGGGTGCGCGGCCGGGTGCGGGTCGCGGCGATCTATTCGGTCGGCCTGTTGCAGATGGATGACCACGTGCGGCGGTTCCGCGAGCGGTATCCCGAAGTGGAACTCCGGCTCGACTTCCTCCATCCCGACGAGGTCTACGCCCGCATTTCCGGCGACGAATGCGATATCGGGCTGGTCTCGTTCCCGCGCGACGGAGGCGACTTCGCCTGCATTCCCTGGCAGGATCAGCCGATGGCGCTCGTCGTTCCGGCGGCCCACAAGCTGGCCCGGCGGCGGACCGTTCCGGCCGAGAAATTCGCGGGAGAAAAGTTCGTCGCCTTCACCGGCGAGTTGACGATCCGCCGATCGATCGATCGCTGGCTGAAGGAGGCCCGCGTCGAAGTGAACGTGGTGCACGAGTTCGACAACGTCGAGAACATCAAGCGGGCGGTGGAGATCGGGGCGGGCGTGGCGATCCTGCCGATTCCCACCCTCACGCGCGAACTGGAAATGGGAACGCTCTCCGCCGTGCGGATCGAAGGACGGAACTGGACGCGGCCGCTGGGGATCGTCCATCGCCGGCACAAGACGCTTTCGACCGCGGCGAGCAAGTTCGTCGAACTGCTGCACGAGCCGGCCGAGTCTGTACCAGCGATCAGAACGCTCCCAGCGTCCGGGTCGCCTTCGTCCGCGGGCAAGAACGGGAACGAGAACGGCACGGGACGCCGTCGTCCGCGGACATCCGCCGGGAGGGCCAAATGAACGCCGATAGCTTTCGAAGCGGAGAACCAGCCAGCGACCCGGACGCTCGCAGCGTTTCTCCGCTTACTTCGTGCGCGGCTCTTCGACCCGCGCGTCCCGCAATAATACCGCCGGGAGGCTATCCCGCCGCGCATGGCCTGTACGATCCCGCGTTCGAGCACGACAGTTGCGGCGTCGGCTTCGTCGCGCACATCAAGGGGGAACGCTCGCGGCAGATCATCGACGACGCGAACCGCATCATCCGCCACATGGATCACCGCGGCGCGTGCGGCTGCGAAGTGAACACCGGCGACGGCGCCGGGATCCTCACTGCGCTGCCGCACGAGTTTCTCGCCCGCGTCGCCCGCGACGAGGCGGGAGTCGAACTTCCGCTGCCGGGGCGTTACGGCGCGGGCAACGTCTTCCTGCCGACTGACGATCGCGAGCGGGACGTCTGCAAGCAGACGTTCGCGCGGATCGTCGCGGAGCAAGGACAGACGCTGCTCGGCTGGCGGCGCGTGCCGACCGATCGCGACGCCGCCGACATCGGCCCGTCGGCCCGCGCGGCGGAGCCGGTCATCGAGCAGGTCTTCATCGCGGCGGCGGAGGGGCTGGATCAGGCGGCGTTCGAGCGACGATTGTTCGTGATCCGCAAGCGGGCCAGCCACGAGCTCCGCGGCAGTCGGAGTGCGAGCCGTAGTGCGAACTTCAGTTCGCACGACTCTCGCCCGCATCTCAAGCAGGCGCTGATGTTCTACGTCTGCTCGCTGTCGACGAAGGTGCTGATCTACAAGGGCATGCTGACGCCGGATCAGCTCTTTCCGTACTATCCCGATCTCGACGCGGCCGACTACGCGAGCCACCTGGCGATGGTGCATTCGCGGTTCTCGACGAACACCTTCCCCAGTTGGGACCGCGCGCAGCCCTGCCGCTACATGAGCCACAACGGCGAGATCAACACCCTCCGCGGGAACGCCAACTGGATGTTCGCCCGGCAGGGAATGATGCGCAGCGACCTGTTCGGCGACGATCTGCCGAAGCTGTTCCCGATCATCGAGCCGCACTGCTCGGATTCGGGCAACTTCGACAACGCGCTCGAACTGCTGCTGATGGCGGGCCGCAGCCTTCCCGAAGCGGTGATGATGATGATCCCCGAGGCGTGGCAGAACCATCACGCCATGCCGGAGGAGAAGCGGGCGTTCTACGAGTATCACTCGGCGTTGCAGGAGCCGTGGGACGGACCGGCGAGCATCTCGTTCACCGACGGCGACGTGATCGGCGCGTGTCTCGACCGCAACGGCCTGCGACCCAGCCGGTACTACGTCACCCACGACGACAAGGTGGTGATGGCCAGCGAAGTCGGCGTGCTCGACATCCCGCCGGAGAACATCCGCGAGAAGGGCCGCTTGCAGCCGGGCCGAATGTTTCTCGTCGATTTCGCGCAGGGCCGGATCGTCGCCGACGAGGAGTTGAAGTGGCAGGTCGCCTCGAAGCGCCCCTACGGCGAATGGCTGCGCAAACAGCGCCTGCGGCTCGATGATTTGCCTGTGGTTAGCCGCGACCCGACAGGGGAGCGCGCCGCCGGCTCGGATTTGTCCCACTACCTCCGCGCCTTCGGCTACACCACCGAGACGCTGCAATTCATGCTGCTGCCGATGATCCAGGTGGAAAAGGATCCGATCGGGTCGATGGGAGACGACGCGGCGCTCGCCTGCCTCAGCGATCAGCCGCGGATGCTGTCCGACTACTTCAAGCAGCTCTTCGCGCAGGTGACGAACCCGGCGATCGACTCGATCCGCGAAGAGATCATCATGTCGCTGGAGTGTTTCATCGGACCGGAAGGAAACCTGCTCGAGACGACCGAAGCCCAATCCCGGCGGCTGCTGGTGCCTCACCCCATTCTCACCGACGACGAACTGGCACGCATCCAGGCTCTCGATCATCACGGCTGGAAGACCGCGACGATCGACATCACTTTCGGACGCCCGGCGAGCGGCCGGCGTGAGCCGGCCGGTGCTGTCGATGGTCGAAACGCCCCCCCAACCGCTCGCGAGTTCGCGAAACAATCCAGACGATCCAGTGACGATGCGAATCGCGCGGGGAACGGGGCTGGTGTCGAACCCACCGGGGGGCTGACGCCCCCCGCTCGCCCGGGCGACGCGCTCCGCGCCGCCCTCGACCGCGTTCGTTCCGAAGCGACCGCGGCGATCGAGCGCGGCGACGCCCTGATCGTTCTCTCCGACCGCGCCGTCGGTCCGGAGCGCGTGGCGATCCCGTCGCTGCTGGCGTGCGCGGCGGTGCATCATCATCTCGTGCGGCACGAACTGCGGACGCGGGTGGGGATCGTCATCGAGTCGGGCGAGACCCGCGAGGTCCATCATCACTGTCTGCTGGCGGGTTACGGGGCCGATGCGATCAATCCGTATCTCGCCTTCGAGGCGCTCGCGCAATCGCGCCGCGACGGCATCCTCGGCGACGACTGGACCGACGAGAAGATCGTCGCCGCGTATCGCCACGGCGTCGCCAACGGATTGCTCAAGGTGATGGCCAAGATGGGCATCTCGACTCTGCAGAGCTACAAGGGAGCGCAGATCTTCGAGGCGGTGGGACTCGATCGCGAAGTGATCGACGAGTGCTTCACCGGCACGGCCAGCCGAATCAAGGGAGTCGGCTACGACGTCCTCGCCGAAGAGACGCTGCGGCGGCACGAACTGGGATTTCCTTCTGGGTACGTCCCGCCTGCCGGGCGGGACGTGGAGCGCGGTGTGACGGCACCGGTAGCGACCGGTCGAACCGTGGCACACGGCGCCGAACCACGGGACCGTACAGTCACGGGCGACCTTCCCGTTCCGGATGCTGCCAACCCGCTCACCACGTCCATTCCGGCAGAATGGACGTACCAGGACGTCCCGCCTGCCGGGCGGGACGTGGAGCGCGGTGTGACGGCACCGGTAGCGACCGGTCGAACCGTGGCACACGGCGCCGAACCACGGGACCGTACAGTCACGGGCGACCTTCCCGTTCCGGATGCTGCCAACCCGCTCACCACGTCCATTCCGGCAGAATGGACGTACCAGGACGTCCCGCCTGCCGGGCGGGACGTGGATGGCGAGACCACGCGTCCTGTCCGGGCAGACGTGGATGAAGCGCCGACGCCGCCTCCCGCGCGCGACGTCCATTCCGGCAGAATGGACGTACTGCCCAACAACGGCCTGTTCCACTGGCGGCGCGAAGGGGAGAAGCACGCCTGGAACCCGCACACCATCGCCGAGGTGCAGGTCGCGGCCCGCACCGGCGACCCGCGCGCCTACGAGCGGTTCGCGCAGCGCGTCAACGAGCAGACCACGCGCGAATGCCATCTCCGGGGTTTATTGCGATTCAAGCCCGCCCCCAGCGGGGGGCGGGGTATCCCGCTCGAACAGGTCGAACCCGCCCACGCCATCGTCAGGCGGTTCTGCACCGGGGCGATGAGCTTCGGCTCGATCTCCGCCGAGGCTCACGAGACGCTCGCCGTCGCCATGAACCGCCTGGGCGGCAAAAGCAACACCGGCGAAGGGGGCGAGGATTACGCCCGCTTCAAGCCGCTGCCCAACGGCGACTCGAAGCGCTCCGCGATCAAGCAGGTCGCCTCCGGCCGCTTCGGCGTGACGAGTTGGTACCTCACGAACGCCGACGAGTTGCAGATCAAGATTTCGCAGGGCGCGAAGCCGGGAGAAGGAGGCGAACTGCCGGGGCACAAGGTCGACCGCATCATCGCGGCGATCCGCCATTCCACCCCGGGCGTGGGCCTCATCAGTCCGCCGCCGCATCACGACATCTACTCCATCGAGGATCTCAAGCAACTCATCTTCGATTTGAAGAACGCCAACCCGCGAGCCCGGATCAGCGTGAAGCTCGTGTCCGAAGTCGGCGTGGGAACCGTCGCGGCCGGCGTCGCCAAGGGGCATGCCGACAACATTCTCATCTCCGGTTGCGAAGGGGGAACCGGGGCATCGCCGCTGACGAGCATCAAGCACGCCGGGCTGCCCTGGGAACTGGGCCTCGCCGAAACGCATCAGACCTTGGTGCAGAGCGACCTCCGCAGCCGCGTGCGGTTGCAGACCGACGGGCAGCTCAAGACCGGCCGCGACGTCGCCATCGCCTGCCTGCTGGGAGCGGAGGAGTTCGGATTTTCCACCGCGCCGCTGATCACGCTGGGCTGCATCATGATGCGGAAGTGCCATCTCAACACCTGCCCGGTCGGCATCGCCACGCAGGATCCCGAGCTGCGCAAGAAGTTCGCCGGCCAGCCGGAGCACGTCGTCAACTATCTCTTCCTGGTCGCCGAGGAGTGCCGGCGGATCATGGCGGATCTCGGCTTCCGCACGATCAACGAGATGGTCGGCCGCGTCGACATGCTCGAAGCGGCCGACGCGATCGATCACTGGAAGGCCCGCGGGATCGACCTGTCGCCGATCCTCACACCCGCCCGCAAGCCGCGTCCCGAGACCCTCACGCATTGCCGCATCTCGCAGGACCACGGCCTCGAGGACGTGCTCGACAACAAGCTGATCCATAAGTCGTGGACGACGCTCGCCGAGGGAACCCCCTGCCGTTTCCCAATTCATATCGAGAACATCGACCGCGCCTTCGGGACGATGCTCAGCCACGAGGTCTCGAAGCGCTGGGGACCGGACGGGCTTCCCGACGACACGATCCACGTCGACGTGCAAGGCTCCGCCGGGCAAAGCTTCGGCGCGTGGCTCGCGCACGGCGTCACGCTCGAGCTGGAAGGAGACGCCAACGACTTCGTCGGCAAGGGGCTGTCGGGGGGGCGAATCGTCATCTACCCCCCCAAGGCGGCGACGTTCAAGCCGGAGGAAAACATCCTCATCGGCAACGTCGCGCTGTACGGGGCGATTCACGGCGAGGCGTACTTCCGCGGCCGCGCGGCCGAGCGGTTCTGCGTGCGGAACTCCGGGGCGAACGCGGTGATCGAAGGAGTCGGCGATCACGGCTGCGAATACATGACCGGCGGCCGCGTGGTCGTGCTGGGACCGACGGGCCGCAACTTCGCGGCGGGCATGTCCGGCGGCATCGCCTACGTACACGACCCGCGCGACGAACTCGCGGCGAACTGCAATCTCGGCACGGTCGACCTGGAACCGCTCGAAAACCCCGGCGACCGCAACGAAGCCCGCCGCCTGATCGAAAAACACCTGCGGCACACGCAATCGACCGTCGCGAAGGCCATCCTCGACGACTGGAAACAGGCGGCGAAGCAGTTCGTGAAAGTGATGCCCACCGACTACAAACGCGCCTTGCGCGAACTGGCAGACGACGCCGCCCGCAAGATGCACAAAACGCTGCCGGAGGAAATCACGCACTCGCCGGTACGGCATGGGTGAGGCGACGGGCCGCGAATTCCGTTTAGCCGCGACCGATAGAGAGCGGTCATTGAGCCGCGGGGTTTACCCCCGCGGTGGTGACACGGCCGCCCAGACGTGAAAGCTTGCGTTCTTCGTTGCGGGTTGCCGCCAGACCACCGCGGGGATAAACCCCGCGGCTCCTTGTTTGATTCACGACGCACGAAAATGCCGCGCGGAACGAAAGCGGAATCGACTCTCGAGCATTCGCCGACACCATCTCCGGTCCGTCGCGAGCGAGCGAATCTCGATGGTCGATCGTCCGCTCACTGTCCTTCCGCTCCCTCACGGTCGCGGCTCCTTCACTCTCAACTCTCGACTCTCAACTCTCGACCCTCCCCTCCATGTCCGCTTCCGACATCGTCATTCGCGGCGCCCGCGAGCACAATCTGCGGGACATCGATCTGACGTTGCCGCGGAACCAGTTGATCGTGATGACGGGGGTCAGCGGTTCCGGCAAAAGCTCGCTCGCGTTCGATACGCTGTATGCCGAGGGGCAGCGGCGGTATGTCGAGTCGCTTTCGAGCTATGCCCGGCAGTTCCTGGGGCAGATGCCCAAGCCCGAGGTCGATTCGATCACCGGTCTCGCCCCGTCGATCTCGATCCAGCAGAAGATGCGCGGCCGCAATCCGCGGAGCACGGTCGGCACGATCACCGAGATCTACGACTACCTGCGGGTGCTGTTCGCCCGTGTGGGGCATGCGTTCTGCCATCGCTGCGGCCAGCCGATCACCGCGCAGACCAGCGAGCGGATCATCGAGAGCATCGCCCGCCTGCCGGACGGGACGAAGTTCCAGATCCTCGCGCCGCTCGTCCAGCAGCAGAAGGGGGAGTACCGCGACCTGTTCGACGACCTGCTGAAGCAGGGCTATTTGAGAGCCCGGGTCGACGGCAGCGTGGTGCAGCTTTCGGACGATCTGAAGCTCGATCGGCAGATGAAGCACACGATCGAGGTGGTGGTCGACCGCCTCGTCGCCGGGAAGACCGGCCGCACGCGCCTCGCCGAAGCGGTCGAATCGGCGCTGCGGCTGTCGGGGGGAACGTTGATCGTCTCGCCCGAAGGACGAGCGGGGGGCGTCAGCCCCCCGGTGGGTTCCGCAAGAGTACGCGATCCAGATGATCGGGACGTCACCGGCCGGCTGACGCCGACCGCTCGCCAGGGCGACGAGCGACTCTACAGCGCGCGGTACGCCTGCGTGGAATGCGGGATCGGGTACGAGGAGCCGACGCCGCAGCTTTTCAGCTTCAACAGTCCGCTGGGCATGTGCCTGGAGTGCAACGGATTGGGCCGCCGGCACGATTTCATTCTCAAGCGGCTGATTCCGAATCCGAAGAAGTCGGTCAGCCGCGGGGCGATCGAACTGTGGGGCACATTCGGCGAAGTGGGCCGCTGGCGGAAGCACATCTACCGCGGCGCGGCGAACGCCATCGAGCACGACCTCGGCCTCGAACAAGATTCCATCCTCAAGAAGCCCTGGAACAAACTCCCGGAGGAAGCCCGCAAACGGTTTCTGTACGGCACCGGCGACCGGCACATCACTTTTTCGTGGCGGCACTCGGGCGGAATCTGGAAGCACGGCGGCGCCTGGCAGGGGGTGATCCCCGAACTCCTCGAAAGCTACCGCAAGGCGAAGAACCCCATGCGCCGCCGGCAGCTCGAGAAGTACATGGAATTCCTGACGTGTCCGGCGTGCGCGGGAAGCCGGCTGAACGCGCAGGCGCGGGCGGTGCGGATCACGTCGAGGAGTTGGAAGCAGGAAGAAGGAAGAAAGAAGAAAGAAGAAAGAAGAGGGAAGGAGGGCGCCAAGCCCGCGGGCAGCGCTCCGCAGGATATCGCACCGGACGCGCCGTTCCATCCTCCATCCTCCATCCTCGATCCTCCATCCTCCGACTCTCAACTCTCGACCCTCGACCCTCAACCCTCCCTCAACCTCCCCGAAGTCTGCGCCCTCTCGATCGGCGACGCCGTCCGGTTCTTCGAGGAACTCGAACTCGACGACACCGGTAGGCTGATCGCCGGCGAAGTGCTCAAGGAGATCCGCGGGCGGCTGGGGTTTCTGCTGAAGTGCGGACTCGATTACCTCGCCCTCGACCGCACCGCCCCCACGCTTTCCGGAGGTGAAAGCCAGCGGATTCGCCTCGCCGGGCAAATCGGCTGCGGTCTCGTCGGCGTGGTCTACATCCTCGACGAGCCTTCGATCGGCCTGCATCCGCGCGACAACGAACTGCTGCTCGGTAGCCTGCTCGATCTCCGCGACCAGGGGAACACCGTCATCGTCGTCGAGCACGACGAAGAGACGATGCGGGCCGCCGACCACATCGTCGATTTCGGCCCCGGCCCCGGCGTGCGCGGCGGGGAGGTTGTCGTCACCGGCACGCTCGACGACGTCAAGAACGAGCCGAAAAGCGTCACCGGCCAGTTCCTCTCCGGCAAGCGGACGATCGCAATGCCGGAGAAACGCCGCGAGCCGAACGGCAAGTCGCTCCGCATCGTGGGGGCGACGCATCACAATTTGAAGAACGTGGATGTGACGTTCCCGCTCGGCACGCTCATCTGTGTCACCGGCGTGAGCGGCTCGGGCAAAAGCTCGCTCGTCAACGACATTCTCTGGAAGGTGCTCAACAAGAACGTCAACCAGGGGAAGGGGCGGCCGGGGAAGCACGTCGCGGTCGAAGGGCTGGAGCACGTCGACAAGGCGATCGACATCGATCAATCGCCCATCGGCCGCACGCCTCGCTCGAACCCCGCGACCTACGTCAAGCTGTTCGACGAGATCCGCCGGTTGTTCACGCAGCTTTCCGAATCGAAGGTGCGGGGTTACAAGCCGGGCCGGTTCAGCTTCAACGTTTCCGGCGGACGATGCGAAGCGTGCCAGGGGTACGGCTCGAACAAGCTGGAAATGGATTTTCTCGCCGACATCTGGGTGACGTGCCCGGTGTGCAACGGCAAGCGGTTCAATCATGAAACGCTCGAAGTCCGCTATAAGGGGCGGAACATCGCCGAGATTCTCGACATGGACGTGCAGCAGGCGCTCGAGCACTTCCGCAACGTGCCGAAGTTGGTGCGACCGTTACAGACGCTGCACGACGTGGGGCTGGATTACATCAAGCTCGGGCAGGCGTCGCCGACGCTTTCCGGCGGCGAGGCGCAGCGGATCAAGCTCGCGCGGGAACTCGGCAAGCGGAGCACCGGCCGCACGATCTACCTCCTCGACGAGCCGACCACCGGCCTGCACTTCGCCGACATTCACCACCTGCTGGAAGTGCTGCACGGACTGGTCGACCGCGGAAACACGGTGATCGTCGTCGAGCACAACCTCGACGTCATCAAGACGGCCGACTGG